>DATLRW010000215.1:0-12135 GCA_035534495.1 Candidatus Dormiibacterota bacterium
CTCTCCGCGCATGCGCGCAAATCATATATGCTTCTGCGCGGATCTAGGGGTGAAGGTCACGCCCTTGCGCTCGCCCGCTGCCCCCCCCGGTCCCCACCCGCCTGGACCGCGCCGGGGGAGGGGGGTGCAATCTTGCGGCGCTCTATCTCCTATCCCGTCAACCAGCCCGCGGGATAGCGCATACGGACGCGGAAAACTGGTGTATGGCGCCTATTCCTGACCGCGGGTTCGTAGTTTCCCTGCGGAGAACGGTTGGTACCTACTTTCGCGGGCTCGAGAGGAACCAAACTGTTCTCGCAACGATGCGCCATTTCGCCCTAACCGAACCTGGGACAAGCCGCGGCCGCAACCCCGACACGTGCCGGGAAGCCCTGCGCCCCTAACAAGATAGGAATGGCTCGCCGGCCGGTTCGCAGCTACCCAGCAGTTGTGGAGACGCGCTTGCATGCCAAGCTCTGACCAGAGGCTCAGTGCCGAGCCACAAGGGTGAAATGCCCTTCACCGAAATGAAGCCTTAAATCCGAACCGTAGGACGTCACTTTACCCTGGAGGCTGGAACTGTCCCGTGCCTGAATGACGAGTCGGATCTGGCAGGAACCGAAACTCAGGAACAGAGGAGGAGCCGAAATGAGAGGAATATTCCTGTTAGGCGCATTAGCCGCGGCGCTTGTACCGATGGGACTGCAAAACGCGCCGGGTCGGAGATTTTCCGTTGCCAGCCTCAAGGGCACCTGTATCTGGCAGGAGGTCAAGCTTCCTACAACCAGCGGCGACGCGCAGAATCTCGGACCGGCCACCATCCTGGCATCTATCCGCTTTGACGGGTATGGTGCCATGACGATGGATTACGACGTTAATCTCAACGGTACTTACACCTCAACGAATGGGGTAGCAGGCTCTTACTCGGTCGATTCAACCGGCCATGGCACCTTTGCCTTCACGAGCCCAGCCTCCGGCATCGTACGGACCTACGATTTCCGGGTAAGTCCCAACGGACAGACCATCTACACCATAGCCCAGTCCGATGGAGGGCTGAGTGTCACTCAGCGAGTTTCCACCGGCAGTTGCCGCTTCCAGGACTAGGGCGAGATAAGGAGCGGCCCGAATTCAACGAACGCGGATCGGGCGCACAGACAAAGGGCCGCCGCATACAACCCCGAGCGTGCGCGGGCGATCTCCCTATATACCGCGGGGACAGGAGATGGAGCGCCGGGGCGGGCACAAGCGTAGGCTGCGATCACAGCTTCCACAAAACGTAAATTAACGTTGCATCAGGTTCCAGAGGTATTTCAGGCCCAGTATGGTCATTCCAGAGGACAACAGGAGGAGTGTGGGCGGCTCGGGCGTCGGCAGGGGAGCATCGGGTCCTTGCGGCCAGATGGGCGCGGCTCCGGGGCCGCCACCCGGCGGGAGGAAGAACAGAGGAATGTAGGGAACATTTCCCGACGTCTCGACACCCGGACTTCCGGGCAAAGGCTGCACGCTAAGAGCAATGAGCGGCGGGAAATTCGGTAAAACTGGCGCCGGGTGCAGGATTGGCAGTGAGAGCTCCAGTAGGGACGGCTGCCAGGGAGAAGTCGGCTGACGAGGAACTTCGGATATTCGATTTCCGCATCGTGCGCGAGCTAAGTGGATGCCGTCGCTGACGAGCGTCTCTCCGGCAAACAGCGCAATCTTCTTACTCGTCCAAAAAATCAGATTCCCGACACGATAAGAGACGTAGGCGTCGTAGCCGCGGCGCAGACGGAAAAAGCGCAATTTCTGCACATCGAAATCCGCATAATGTCTGGCAACGGCGGGATCGGTGGCCAGCACTTCGGCCAGTTGCTTCTTACTGTGAATCCCTCCCGGAATGACGGAGTAGAAATCCGAAGGAATGGAAGACGCCGTCGCAACCACGCGAAGCGGCTGAACCGCATCCCTTGCGGGTGTTGCGCCGCGCCGGGAAACGGAGACAGACGCCACGGGCGATGAAGATGGGTACAGGGCCACGGCCACTGCCGCTACCAGCAGGCATGCCGTTCCCCACAAGAAGACCGTTGAGCGTAAACCTCTCCGTGCCGCCCGTCGCGAGTGTCGATTTCTTTTGAAGAGGATTCCCCTCATTTTCGGTCTCGTTTCGTGGAGGTGCAATTGGGACGCCGGAGCGACCATCTGATTCCGATCGTTAAATACCGGAATTACCATTACGCGGCCCGATACCCCGCCGCCACGCCTACCGGTCCTTGCTTCTTGCCGGATTTTCCTGAAAACAAACGTCTTCGAGACAAAACGGCCGACATGCCATCTGAAGAATTAACTCACGCAGCCTTGCCGCAATCCGCCTCTTCCCGGCCCGTTTTCCCGAATTGGCGCCTGGCATTTTGCAGGCGTGAACTCGCTTGCACCTACGAGGCAACATTTTTCCCTGAAGTTCCATATAGGTGGGACAAACCGCACCCGCTTAGCCGAACTTGGTCAATCTACGACTCGGTTTTGTTTTCGATGCCCGTTTTTCGGTGAGGCGACCGACCCCGTTCCGGTCCTCAAAAAAACCATTTGCGGCCGAACGGGCTCCATCCAATCGCAAGCCAAGCTGTCGAGGCGCATTACGCCAAGGCTGGGGTCGAGACCGAGGAAGGACGGGAAACGCCGGCCGATCGCAGTAGCGGGACCGCAAATAGAGCGCCGCGCAAGGGGCGCTATCTACCCCGGAGGCTCCGGCGCGGAGAGCTTGGCTGGGCCGTTGCCCTGGGATGCACGCGTGCCGCTGTGCTTTGAAACTTTAAAATTCCGTTCGCGCGGCCTATCCTATCCACATGCCTGAATCTCCCTCTCCAACGCCCCCGCCCGTTGCGCCACCGGCAAAAGGCGTAACTCCGCCCACTTCAGGAGAGGTGATCACAAGTGAAGCGACGGGCAATACTTACACAATGGGCGAACAAATCGGCGAGGGACACTTTGGGCTTGTCTACAGCTGTGTCGACATCTGGAAAAACAACCTAGCGGCTAAAGTGCTGAAACCAATTGGGGCATACGAAAAAGTAAAGACTTCCGCCTCAGCTGAAATTCAGAAGTTGGTGCTACTTCGGCATCCGCACATCACCTATGTGTTTGATGCCTTTGAGTTCCGAGACACCTTCTACATCATTACAGAGAGATGTCACTGTCCATTAACAAGCCTCTTCGCATTAGACCAATTCAATGGTCTTGACTGGGTGGGGCCTATTGCGCGGTGCCTTTTGCAGGCGGTCCACTACATTCATATCAACCAATATGCGCATCAGGACATACATGTGGGCAACGTCTTTGCGGCATTCGCAAGGAACGAAATGAACTCCGAGGACCCAGGGGCAATACAGTTCAAGCTTGGCGATCTGGGAGTTGCTAGACTGTTCAGCTAGATAGACGCGACAAATACCAGGGCCTTGTGGATGCTGCCCCCTGAAGTTCTGGAGCCGTCAGAGTTTGGACCTCTGGACCATCGGATTGATATTTACCATTGCGGTCTACTATTTCTAAATCTGGCACACGGCGAAGAGTTGCGATTCACCGCCGAAGAGATCAAGTCAGGCATGCCAAGAGTAATGGCATTGCAGCTTCCAGCCCCCTTTAGCTTCGCGCTGGAGAAAGCGTTGCGACGGCATGCGCCGTATCGCACAAACAGCGCGATGGAGCTCTGGCGCGACCTGAATTCTCCGGAGTTGCCTGCCCAACCTCAGCCGGAGCAATTACTGCTCGATACAAGTTCCGGAGGGTCGCCCCCTGCGGCGGGCTGAGCGGAGCAGAATTGACGTGAGCAACTCGTGGTTTTGGCGGTGTGGACTGCTCCGCCCGGCCCTGATCTCTTCCAGTAGGCGGAGAGTCACGCCGGCCTCTTCTACGAAGGTTGACGGTCCTATTTTCCTCGGTGCAGGTAGCGTTTCCATTTACCATTCGTCCCGCCTGGGGTCCGGACATTCCGTATAAACGCGCCGCTCGGAATGAACATACCCAGCTTGGGCATCTTCTAGCCTGCTTGATTACCTGCCAAAGTGTTCGATTTGCACGGCGCGATACGAGGATCGTCCCCTACGACGTGCGTGCCGCCGTCGCGCACTCGCGTTACGCTGTTCCACCTCGACCCGTGGCGGGCCGTGTTTGGTTCCGCGCTAGGCAATCTGCAAAATTTCGCGGCTGCCGGTGACCCACAGATCGGTATAGCCCTTCATCTTTTCTCGGAATGCCGCATTGCCGGTGTAGTCCTTCATGCTGGCCTCGAAGCCGCTGGCGCTCTCGGCCTCGTATTCCAGAATCACGCGATTGAAATCGCCGGTGAGATCGGTCAGCACGCGAAACTTATTCATTTTGGAGGCCGCCGCGGCCTCCTTCAGTTGGGCCGCCAGCTTGCTAGCGTGGCCCGGCTTGGCGACAAAGCAGTTCCGAACAACGATCAGAGAGTTCTCCCTCCGAATGGAATAGCAACGAACGGCTTGACCCTTTGATTTCGGGTATTGGGTGGCTTTCTTGTGTCAGCAGTTTAAGGCCAGCCACGCGTTTGGTTTGCAGAAGCTTACCGGAAAAACGCGCTCGATCTGTCTTTTGAATCCGCTGCAACTCCAGTGGCAGGCGCTGGACCATAAAGCGGATGCCTGTAATTTCTTCTCCGGACAACACTTAGAAACGCGCCCAGCGCATCGGGAAAGGTGGCCGGGGAATTCCGCGCAGCGTACTCGCAAAAAAAAATCTCTCCGAGGGGTTGCCAAAAAGCGGTTCGTCCCAATGACCACGGTCCTGGTGTTTAGCCCTAAGCAAACGCTTCTTCCGAAAACATGCTCCCGCCCGCCGGGCAGGTATACGCTACGATCTCAGACGCGGCGACGCACCAGCTAGGAGGCAGATTCCCCATGAGCATCATCCACCGGCTCTGGCCGCAAGAGACGCCAGCGCCGGATCAGGACCTTCCCCTCGCCCAGCGGCTCAAAGACCTCGTCGGAACCGACGATCCCAACACTTCAGAGAACGCCGCCGCCGAGCCGGCCACCCCAACGCCGGCCAGCGGACCCACGCCCCGAATCGAGACTCCGAAATCCGGCGCGGAGACCCGGAAAGCTTCTGTCCCCCAGGCGCAACAGGCGGGGCAACATGTGGTGCAGGGGCCGGCGCGGCAGAATCGTGAACAGCAGGAGAAACCCATGGACAATCGCAACCCGGAGATTGCGGCAGCCCAGGTGGAAGTCCAGGCCCATGCCGATACGGAAAAAGCCTCGCCCGAACGTGCCTCGTCGTCCCCGGAGTCCAAAGGGCCCGGCCAACAGTTCATGGAGCGCTTCCACAGCGCGGTCGGCCGCACCGAACCGACCGGCGAGAAAAGCCCTGCGGCAGGCTGGGAAGCCGCGCCGGAGTTCCAGACGATCCAAAAGCAGTTCGAGGCCGATTTCCGGAAGAGGCTCGACGGCGCGCTCGCCGAATTCGAGCGCCGCGTTTCTTCACAAGCCCTGGTCGACGACGTCGCCGGACAGATCGAGCAGAGGATTCGCCTGGTGGCGGACGGCATTTTCAAGGAAGTGAAAAACCAGGCGTGGATGATGCACACCGCCGTCGCCAGCGAGTTGCGCTCGTTCCGCGACCAGTTCAGCAAGGAGATCGACGAGCGCGTCGGCATGCTCGACCAGGCCGCGCAGCAAGCCCTTGCGTTGAAGGAAAAACTGGAGAAGGCGCTGCCGAAAGCGGAAGATGCACTGCGCACCCTTTCGGTTTCCGGCCAGGAGGCCGCGGCCAGATTGCAGGCGGCGTCGAAAGATTCTGAAGACCGGCTGCGCCAGTCCCACGAGGAGCTGTCTCGGGACCTGGGCGCGCGAAGAGAGGATTTGCAGGCGCTGGCGCAGGGCCTCCACCAAGACGGCTTGCAGCTGAAGGAACAGATGGAACGGTTCCGCGGCGAAGCCGGGGCCGCTTGCGACCTTCTCGGCCAAACCACCGATCAATCGCTCGAAAAACTGGGCGTTGCGGCGAATGAAGCCGGCGCGCACGCCAAGGACGAAATCGAAAAGCTGGCAACGGAAATCGAGCGCCGCATTCTTTCGGGAGGGCTGGTCGAAAGGGCGACCGAGCAGCTTGGCAAAGCGACGCAGGAGCTGGTCGAGCCGGCGCTGGAGCGCATCCGCAAAGCCGGCGACCAGGCCCATTCGGCCGCCGAGTCCCTGGCCGGCGAAAGCCAACGCGTCGCCCGGCAGCTCGCCGCGGCTCGCCAGCAGATCGAGGCGCGGCTCGATGGTCTGCTCGGCGAACAGTTGAGCCTGCTCGAAGGCGCCATGTCCGGGTTCCACCGGAAAGCGAGCGAGGAACTGGGAAGCATGGTCGAGCGCGTGGTCACGCAGTCGGCCAGTCAACTCGACGACCGGCTTCACGGGCTGCTTCAGGACCTCTTCGCCAATACCAGCAAACAGATCAACACCGCCGCCCGCGCCACGTTGAGCAACATGAATGAAGGACTGAAGGAGGCCTTCCGGGCGGATTCGGCCGACCCCGCAGCCGCTCCGGCCCCGCCTTCCGCGAACGAGTGAATCCGGCCGCGCGCTGCACGCTGCACGCTGCAAAATAAATTCGTTCTCGGTTCTTTTTTCGCTTTTTCTTCCGATCAGAGCCGGTTCTTCCGGCGGCCGGAGCCCGTCGAACAGCCGCCAAACGATACGCGCAGAGAAATCCGAAGGAACCAGCGAAAAGTTTTGGGAGCGCATCCCAAATGTATAATGCCCTCTATAACGCTTTCGAAAACGGCTCATTTCACTTCAAAAAAGAAACTTCAACCGCATGGAAAGGCGTTCGCATGATGCACCGGCGCGATTTCCTCAGGATTGCGACAGGAAGCTGCGTGGGTGCGATGAGCGCTCGCCTGTTAAACCCTCTTTCGGCTCGCGCCGCCAATCGCGACACCGTCGATGTGACGCTCACCTCGCAGCCGTTCCGATTCTCTCCCGCTCCGCGCGTGACGTTCTCCGGGCTCGCCTACAACGGACAGTTGCCGGGCCCCGTGCTTCGCGTCCGCTACGGCCAGCGATTCCGGGGGCTCTACATCAACCATTCCGGCTCGGACAGCACGGTGCACTGGCACGGCATGCTCCTGCCGAACGACATGGACGGCGTGCCGGACGTCACGCAGAAGCCGGTTCTCGACGGGGGGACGTTCCTCTACGAGTTCACGCCGAATCCGCCGGGCTTCCGCTGGTATCACAGCCACGTGACCCCGCAGCTCACTCTCGGGCTGTTTGGCGCTTTCATTGTCGAGGATCCGCGTGACGAGCAGGCCAACGTCGAAGCCGCGCTCGTCTTCCACGACGTGCCCGACATGAACAGCTACCGGCAGGCCCTGGCCGGCCTCAGCCGGACGCCGATGATTGCGCCGCTCGACTCGCCCGAACTGACGGCCATGAAGATGCACGGCATGGGAAAACCGGATGGGATGAAGGGCATGGCCAATAGGTCCGGCATGGCCGGCGCCATGAAACATCCCATGGGGAGCCAGCCGATGGGCGACGAGGTGGCCTATCTGGCGCGGTGCATCAACGGCGCCACCTATCCGCGCACCCGGCCGATCACCGTCAAGGTCGGCCAGCGCGTGCGCTTGCGCATTCTCAATGCCAGCCCGACGCTCACGCACTATATCGCTCTCGGCGGGCACAAGCTGCGCGTTACGCACACCGACGGCAACCCGATGCCGCGGCCGATCGCAGTCGACGCACTGCGCATCGGGGTCGCGGAACGCTACGACGCCTGGTTCGAGGTCACCCGGCCCGGCGCGTGGCTGCTCGAAGCCATTGCCGACGATTCCCTGGCCATCGGCCAGTCCCTGCGCATCCAGAGACCGGGAATGGAGCGGACCGAAGCCGTGCGCCCGCCGCAAACGCTCGAAGGCGTCGACTATTTCACCTATCAGAAGGCCGGCGATGCCGACCCCGCATATCGACCCTTGGATGTGGGGCGCATCCATGTCCAGGAGGATCTCGTCCTGGGGCAAGGCACCAGCGACAAGTGGAAATGGACGATCAACGGCGCCACGTGGCCGGATACGCCGAAAATTCTGGTTCACGCGGGAGACCGCGTGCTCGTGCGCTTCCACAATCCAACCAACATGGAACATCCCATGCATCAGCACGGGCACCTGTTCCAACTGGTCGAGATCAATGGCCAGAGGTTGCGATTCCCTCTTCCGAAGGACACGAGCCTGGTTCCGGCAAACGGCGGAACAGCCGCGTGTCTCTTCGAAGCCACATCGCCGCCGGGCCGGTGGGTTTTGCACTGCCACAATGCGGTCCATCTGGCCGATGGAATGATGACCGAAGTCCGCTACATCTGAGCCCGGGCCCGGATCGCGTTTTTTCCGCCTTTGCCGGAGTCTGGCCGCCAGGCGAAACCGCCCGGCGGCAGCGCGGGCAATCGCCGTATACTGCCATTTGTGAAGCCGTTCTTCGGTTCCCTTTTTGCGATCCTTCTCGGGGCGTTCCTTGTCTTCTCGGGGCTTCGGGATTACCCCTTCGCGATGGATAGTCTGGCGGGGGGCGTGACCATGATCCTGGGGGCCTTGGCCTACCGGAGCGCCAAGCGGCGCCGGCTTGGCATGCGGCCGGACACGGCGCTTCGCCGCGCGGTGGAAATCTCCCTGCTCGTCATCGTTTGTCTGCCGCTGGTCATCCTGGCCGCGGAAGGAAACGATGCTTTGTGGTTTTATCCGTGGTCGGGGATTGTGGTTCCGGCCGGCTCGCTGGCCGCCTTCCTGTGGATTCTCGCGCGAAAGAACGTGAAAAACGGCGACACCCTGCCGTCGATTCGCTGATTCCCTTTTCTTTCGCGATTCAGGATTGGAGCGCCGCGGCGGCGCGCCGGGGGAAGCCTCGTCTCAGAAACCGGCGTGATACAGATAGCCGACAACGCACGCGGCGAAGAGGCAGTAAATCCCGAAAATGTACCACCGTCCCGACTCGAGCCACCGGCTCAGCCATTTGAGCGCCACCAGGCCCGCCAGAAACGCAAAAAATGCACCCAAAACGCTCGGCAACACTTCGAACGCCAGGCGCGTGCCATGGTGGATATGCTGCATCTGGATCAGCCGGTACAGTTCACGGGCAATCGCGGCCGGCGTGATCGCAACGGCCAGAGCGAAGCTGAAATCCTCCGCCCGCGCCTTCGCCACGCCGGAAAGCATGCCGGCCGAGATGGTGGCCCCGGAACGGGAGAAACCACGAAAGGGCAGGCACAGGCCCTGGACGGCGCCGATGATGCCGGTCTGTTTCATCGTCATTTCCGAGCTGGCGCCGGGCTTCGCGCCGGGATTGGCGCCCCGCTGCCTTTTTTCGAGCAGACCCGCCGCCAGAATCAGGATGCCGCCGGCGGCCAGCGCCGGCGCGATCAGGTTCAGATGGCCGAACAGCTGCTCGACCCAGGCATGGGCCTGGTTGCGGAACAGGACGTGCTCGATCCCTTCGATCAGCCCGCCGCCGATCAGCCCGGTCAGAAACGTCGCGAAAATCACCGCGATGGCGAATTTCCGGAACTGCGCGACGCTCTGGAAATAGGCGCGGCGCCAACGGTTCCAGAAATATACGATCACGGCAAACATCGTGCCTGTGTGCAGCATGACCAGCAGCAAAGTCATTTGGGGCGCCGCCGGGTTCATACCCATGAGCTCTTCGGCGACGATCACATGAGCGGAACTCGATATGGGAAGCAGTTCGGCGAAACCCTGAACGATAGCGAGGATGATGACGTGGAAAAGGGTCATGAATGCAACCAGCTCCCTCCGCGAGCCGGCCGGACAGGCCGGTCTCCCGTCCCGGCTTCACCGGGACTCGGAATGACACCATAGGGCATGAATGCGGCTGCGGGCAATACGATCTCGCTGAAAGTTTCCGAAACGGGTTTTTTCGGGCGGCTTTTCAGCCGCGCCGGCCAGGTCAGGTGTAGGTCACGCGCTGCGGCCGCACCCGGTTGAGATTCCAGTGCACGCCGTCAATCCACCAGCGGCCGTCGCTGCGCACCACCGTAAATTCGGCGGTCAGGTCGATGTGCCGGCCGCCCTGCAAATCGATATCGACGACGACGCGGCGGGCCGAGGCGGTCGCCGGGAAAACGCTGACTTTTCCCTGCAGCAGCGGCAGGTGGGCCTGCATGACGTCTTGAAATTCCTCGAACGACATCTCTCGCCGCAGCCGGGTCGAGAACAGGGCGTAGGCGGCCTGGAAATCGCCGCGGTAGAGCGCGGCAAAGTGCGCTCGCACCACGTTTACGGCCTGGGAATCGGCGTCCTGAATCGAAGTTCGCTGCGCCAGGTGGGACAGCCACAGGGAGGTCAGGCTGAACGCTAGGCAGGATGCCCCGAGCATCACAAGCAGCCGCCGGAGCCATCGCCGGCGCAACTCGGCCGACCCGTTGTCCCAGGGGCGCGGCTCCTCTCGCGTCAGATGAAACAGGCGTTCGTCCGGATGATCCACTACCGACCTTTCCCCGGAAAATCCCGCTCCTGCGTCGCGGGGAGCCGTCGCGCAGGGGTTCGCGCGGGCTCGATTTTCAGCGCTGCGCTCTTTGCCCTCGCATGAGGCATTTTGCAGCTAGTATACTCCCTTCCGCGCACCCCCGAACGGCTTTCCCCCGTCCCGCCGGCGCTCCCTCCGGCGCCGCTTCGGCTTTCCGCTCCCGACCCGGTTGCGTTAATCTGTCTGGGCCATGCTCGATCTTGCCTTCGTTCGCGACCATCCCGCCCTGATTCGCCAAATGATCGAAAACCGGGGCGTCTCCCTGGATCTGGGCTCCTTCCAGGCCATCGACGGCGAGCGGCGCCGACTCATCACCGAAGTCGAAGCCCTCAAGGCCCTTCGCAATCGTTCGAGCGAAGATATCGGGCGGCGGAAGAAGGCCGGCGAAGACGTCTCCGCCCTGGCCGCCGAAATGAAACAGGTCTCGCAACAGATCCGGCAGTTCGATGAAAAAGTCGCTGCGCTCGAAGAACCGCTCCGCCAGTTCCTGCTGACCGTCCCGAATCTGCCGCAGCCTTCGGTCCCCGTCGGCCACGATTCCCGGGACAACGTCGAGGTGCGCCGCTGGGGCCAGCCGCCCCGTTTCGATTTCACGCCGCGGCCCCACTGGGAAGTGGCCGAGCAGGCCGGCATCCTGGATCTGGCCCGCGCCGCGCGCATTGCCGGCTCCCGTTTCGCGCTGTATCGGGGCCTGGGGGCGCGCCTGGAACGCGCGCTGGCCAATTTTTTTCTCGACGTCCACACGCGCGAGCACGGCTACACCGAGTACCTTCCCCCGTTCATCGTCAGCACCGAATCGCTGACCGCTGTCGGCCAGCTGCCGAAATTTGCCGAGGACATGTTCCATCTGGAAGGCACCGACTGGTGGATGACCCCGACGGCCGAGGTCGAGCTGACCAATCTCTACCGCGGCGAAACCCTCGACGCCGATCTGCTGCCCATCCGCGTCTGCGCCTGGACCTCCTGTTTCCGCTCCGAAGCCGGCGCGGCGGGCAAGGACACGCGCGGCATCATTCGCCAGCATCAATTCCAGAAAGTCGAGATGTACAAGTTCACGATGCCCGAGCAGAGCGACGAAGAACTCGAGCTCTTGGTCCGCGACGCCGAAGACCTGCTCGAGCGCCTGGGCCTCCATCACCGCGTCATCGAGCTCTGCACGGGCGACATGGGTTTCGCCGCGGCCAAGACCTACGACATCGAGGTTTGGATTCCTTCGGCCGGGGCCTTCATGGAGATTTCCTCCTGCTCGAACTGCGAGTCCTTCCAAGCCCGGCGCGCCGGTATTCGCTACCGCCCCAAGGTCGGCCGCAGCGACTTCCTCCACACCCTCAACGGCTCCGGCCTGGCCGTCGGCCGCACCTGGGTTGCCATCGTCGAAAATTACCAGCAGGCCGATGGCTCGATCCTGATTCCGGAAGTATTGCAGCCCTACGTCGGCGCCGACCGGATTTCCGTTCCGGAAAGGAAATAGAACCATTTCCGTGTGTTTCTTTTGGGAGTGCCCATAACATGCTTAATATCTTTTAGTTAGGAAGATCCGGGAAACTTCCCCTTTCCCTGCCCGCCTTTTCCGCGCACCATCCCTGGGTTTCCGGCTGTTGTTTTCATTGACACTGGATTTTCCGCTTGAATAAACTGCGACAGCCGC
>DATLRW010000216.1:0-5482 GCA_035534495.1 Candidatus Dormiibacterota bacterium
CGTGTGAGTCCGTCACAGTTGAAGCGCCAGGACGGCTTCTATATCGGATTCCGGTCCGAATCGCCGGTCGCGGGCTTCTGGCACATCGTCTTTCCGGCTACCCGGCTCTAAGGCGTTTGCCCGGGCAGTAGCCGGGGGCCGGTGGTCCGAGGTTCGGCAAATCGATGCCCGGTGGATTGTTGCGAGATGGCGCTCGGTGCCTGTGCCGTCAGGTGCGTTCGAAGAAACGCCCGACATCCACGTTGCCGCCCGAGAGCAGGACGCCAATCCGTTTGCCCTCGCCGGAGACTTTGCCGAATAACGCTCCGGCTACGGCAACCGCGGAAGAGGGCTCGATCAAGAGTTTCATTCGTTCCCAGACGAAGCGCATGGCATCGAGAATCTCCGCTTCGCTGATCAGCGCAATGGCGTCCACCCGTGGCCGGAGGATGGCGTAGGTGCGTTCGGAGAGCGAGGCGCGCAGCCCGTCCGCAATCGTGTCCATGCAGCTGTTTTTCTGCAGCTGACCGGAACTCAGCGACCGGAACGCATCATCGGCCAGCGACGGCTCGCAGCCGATCACCCGGATTTCCGGATACAGCGATTGCGAGGCAATCGCCGTGCCGCTCAGCAGGCCCCCGCCCGACACCGGCGCCAGCATCAGATCCAGTTCTCCGGCCTCCTCCAGCAGCTCGACCGCCGCCGTCGCTTGCCCGGCGATGACGAAATCGTTGTCGTAGGGATGGATCAGGGCGGCGCCTGTTTCTTCGAGAAGGGCTTTCGCGGTGGATTGGCGGGATTCGAGCGTGTTGTCGCAGGAAACGATCGTCGCCCCGAAATCGGCGATCGCTTTTTGCTTTACTTCCGGCGCTCCCCGGGGAACGACGATCCAGGAGGGAATGCCCCGGCGACGCGCGGCATAGGCGACCGCGGCGCCGTGGTTCCCGGAAGAGTGCGTAACGACGCCGCGCGCGGCCGACCCGCTCGAAAGCGCGAAAATGGCATTCATCGCGCCGCGAATCTTGAACGAGCCGGTCTTTTGAAAATTCTCGCATTTGAAGAAGAGTCGCGCGCCGGCCCTGCCGTCGAGCGATGCGCTGCGCATGACCGGCGTGCGGTGAATGTGATGGGCGATGCGGGCTTGCGCCTCGCGAACGTCGGCGAACGAGGGGCCAACGGGCATTGGGTCGTTGTTCTCCTGATTCTCGCCGCCAAAAGAATCAGCGGCTGGCGGGTTTGGCCGGGGGCGCGGTGAAGGTGATTTTGGCAATCCCGGAATTCTGATACAGATCGAACACGCGCACGCTGATCGTGTGCTCGCCCGGGCTGAGCTGCTTCAGGGCGAGCCGGTAGGTTTCCGAAGGCGCGTCGCTGATCTGGCCCACCGGCCGCACCAGCGTCCACGGCCCGGCATCGACGCTGTATTCGGCTTTGGCCAGAGGCGTGGAGGGGTCCTTCGCGGCGAATTGAACGGTCGCGTCGTCGGCGACCGTATCGGCCTTCAGGCCGGAAATCGCGGGCGGCGTGTTGTCCACGACGAATCGCGGGCCAATCCGCTGGTCGGCGAGGGCTTGCGCCGGGGGATTCGAGGGCGCATCCGAGGCGACGATTTTCAGGTAATAGGCGCCGTCCGGCATCGCGGTCGTATCCCAGGAATAATAGGGAACCCGCAAATGATCCTTCAGAAGTTTCCAGGCGTGCTCGCCTTCGCCGCGGTAGTCGATGGAATATTCGAGCTGATCGCCGTTGGGATCGTGAGCGCTCCACAGCACGCTTTGCCAGCCCTTTTCCCGGAAACCCTGCGGAGGCGGCTGGTAGTTCACCATGGGCACGGGGATGTTCTCGGGAGCGACGGTGCTGTCCTGTGCCGAGGGGTTGCTTTGGGGCATACGGAGGCGCACGGGGCGCATCGACTCGGCTCCGGAAATTTGCGGGAACTGTATCGCGTGGACGCGGACGCCGGGGTCTTCCATGACGATATCGTTGATTTGTGGAGCGACATTCTTGGGCAGATAGGCCAGGCTGACCCACGACAGGCTTGGCATTACGCCCGCGGCGGGGTGAAACACCGCTTTCCACTGCGCGTAGCGCGACGGCGGACAGCCGGCCGGCTGGCTTTGCGGGGCGTTGTAGGGCCCGTACCATTGGCTCCAGTTTTCATCCGGGTTCGACGTGTTTCCGGAGCGGACATAAAAGCTGACCCGCCCCTCCGAAGCCCCCTGGCCCCACCAGTTCAATCGGCCCCAACGCGAAAATATCTTGGCGTCGAAGGGGGCTGAGGTGAACGTGCTTCCCGCGGCGGTGCCCGGTCCGAGCGTGAAAACCTTGCCCGGATTGGCCGTGCACAGATAGATTCGCCCGCCCGGACCCGAGGCGAAGCCCGTTACCTGCCCCGAGGCGGTTTCCGCCTCCTTCGAGAAGATGTCGTTGCCTTCGAGCTCCATTACGTCGCCGTTGTTGCCTGTTCCCAGCAGAAGCTTTCCGCCGGGCGAGAAACCGAGGGAGTAGACCAGATCGGTGGGCGACTGCCAGAGCAGCGTGGGCGAGCCATCCGGAGCGATCCGGTAGACGTGGCTGCCGCCGTGGGGCGCGCCGGCAAAGGGGTTGGAGGCGACGGCCTGCGGCGCAGGGCTGTGCGGGACGACCTTCACCTCCCCTTGTTGGACAGGCTCGGTCGTTTTCTGCGCCTCGGCGCCCGAATCCGCCTGCTCCGAGGAGAAAACAAAAGTTTCGCCGGGGAAAATGGAAGCCGTCGCCGTCGGCTCTACCTGTTTGGCCCCGATCGCCGCGGCATAGATATCGCCCCCGGGCCCGAGCGTTAAAGCGGTGATCTCCTGGCCGGCGGTTTCATAAAGGACGAAAGCGCGGCCGGCCTTGGGCGGCTCGCCGGGCGCGCCGCGATCGATGGCGACCCGAATCACCAGCCCGCTCGGATCGGTGCCCATCAGAAGGTCTCCCTTGCCGTCCAGGGCCAGGACGCGGATATGGCGTTCGTCGCTCTTGTAAAAAAGGCTGCTCTTGCCCGCCGGGGTCACGGCGAACACCTTGCCCGTATCGCCGGTACCCACGTACAGGTTTCCTTTCGAATCGACGGCGAGCGACCAGATGTATTTCGTCTTGGGATCGAAAAAGACGCTCGATTTTCCCGCGGGCGTGACTTTATAGACCTTGCCGTCGGGGGAAGTGGCCACGTACAGATCGTCGTGCGCATCGAACGCGATTGCCTGCGCGGCCAGTTCCGGGGACTGGAATACGGTGGTGGGATGGCCGTTGGCGTCGATGCGGAAGACGCGGGCGTTCGATCCGCCGATCGCGTATAGCCTTCCTTTCGAGTCGGCCCGCAGCGCCCAGAGATAGGCCACATTCGGATCGGCGAATTTCGCGAACGGCGCGGCCGGCACCAGACGGCCGTCACTCCACAGCGCGACGCCCTTCGCCGTTCCGCCCTCGAAATCGGAATAGGAGGTGGTGCGCCAGAAAAGGGTATGTGTGGCCAGCGCCGGCAGGCAGAGCAGGGCCGCCGCCAGGCACACGGCTGAAATCCGCCAGATCGATCGCATCCCGTTCTTCTCCTCGGGTTTCCGGATTATTTTACCGTGATCGAGATGTGCTGGTTCCCGGTGACGACTTCATGCATGGGCACCCAGCGCTCGGCCAGCTCGGATTGCCACAACACGGTTGTTTGGCCGGGGTTGCGCTGCCCGAGCACATTGATTTCGGAAAGGGGAACGTTCGGCAGGCGTTTGTCCTGGAGCAGGAGGGTCGGACTCGACTGCAGCAGCGTCACGTAGAGGCGGTCGTTTCGCGGTTCCTGATTCAGCAGCCCGATGAGCTGTTCGAGTCCACCGACGCGCTCGCGCGGGCCGAAGGGAAAATACTGCTCGATCCGGTCCAGTGTGCCGGCGTCGCTGACCAGGACCTGGAGGGGGCCCGGCGATGCCTGAAGCGGAATCGTGATCGGAACGTCGCGAATCAGTGGCGCGCCGCGATAGGGCCGCATCGCCACCTTGATCGTCACGGTCTCGCCCGGATGAACGGTTTTTGCGTCGCTCCAGGCGCTCTCGATGGTGGCCCAGCGGGCGCTCGGCAGGCTCCGCACGGCCAGGTGGATGCCGGTAATCTGCGGCCGCTCGTAGGGATTGTTGAAGATCTCGGCGAAGACGGTCTCCACCTCGGCGGCAATGGGAGAGGCATCGGGCAGAGGCTGGTCGGTCGGCGCGAACATGTTGTCCAGGTGAACCGTGCTGTGGCCGGCGATATCGATCGAGCCGTCGAGCTGAAACGTCGTTCCTTCGTTGTAGGTCAGGTTCGACCGGACGCCGTTGAGGGTCGCCATGGCCACCAGCAGCGGCGTCAGCTTCGAATTCTCCATCACGTCGAAATGAAATTGCTTGGACGAGGCGCCTTCCCCCACGGACAGGTCCACGGGGATCATCGGCGCCCCGGGGCCGATCCGGCCCATCACCCCGGTCAGCCGGTCCTCGGTGATCCGGCCGATCACCCCGCCGGTATTCATGATTTTTGTCGAACTCATGGCCGAAGCGAGCGTGGCCACCACGTGCGCCCGCGCCAGGGGAATATCCACGTTGCCGAATCCGAAGAGCGGGTGGCCGCACAGGTAAACCCGGTTGCCAATCCGCGCCGTCACCGTGCAACCGGCCGCCACGGAAAGATCCCCGCTGATGAGCACTATCCCGGCCATGTCGCCGGGCTTGAGCGCGGCGTCGGTGGCGCTGGGGGGAACCGACCCGCCTTCGGTCGTCACCATGCCGTATTTCTCGAGTTGGCCGCTATATTGCCCGACAACCGACGGCAGAAATCCGGAAAATACGACCGGCGAGGCGATCGGTTCGAGATAGGCCCCGCTTCCCACGCTGACCTGCTGCGCCCACGCGTCCGGCACGGCGTACCGCAAACTCGCGCTTGATCTGGCTTTTGCCGGCCCGCCTGGCGCCACCGGCTTTTGTCCATCGACCGCCAGCTCCTCCTCGATCGGCGTCATTCCGGCAATCGCTTCGGAAGTGAACATGCCGAACTTATAGGAAATCGAGCCGGCCAGTTTCCCGTCGATGTAGACCGGGCTGCCGCTCATCCCCGCCACCACGCCGCTTTTGGCGATTTCCGGGCTCGAAAGCTTCACAAGAACCACGTTCTGCTTGGGGCCCACCAGGTTCGGCAGGATGCCGATCACCTCGACGTCGAACGATTGGATCTGGTCGCCGGAGAAAATGGTATAGCCGACGCCTTTCATGCCGGGTTTGATTTCATGGAGCGGCAGGATCTGCGGACCACCAGAGGCGAAAAGAAAGGAAACCGAGAACAAGAGCGCGGCCAGCGCCGCCAGAGAAGCAAACAAGGGCTTATGCATGAGGCTAGGTCAATCATATGCCATGGGGGATGGACAATCAAATGCCCCGGACAGGCATTCCCGCATAAGGGCGGTCCTTTCTTTCTATGCCTTGCCCTAGGAGAAAGAGCCGGCGGCCCGTGCGACGGGCCGCCG
>DATLRW010000217.1:0-7555 GCA_035534495.1 Candidatus Dormiibacterota bacterium
GCAGAACGCCGGGGGCGCGCCGACGGCCCTCGCCGCGACGGCGCCGAGCGCGGGGTTCCCCGCCAGCGGAATCATGGGTTGGTTCCGGATGGACGGCACGCTGATCCGCGTCGCTCAGTAAGACGCGACTGGCCGCGGGCCGGACGCGGCCACTTGTACGGGCAGGGGCGGCCAACCAAGCCGCCCTTGCCGGAATTTCGCCTTGCGGCGAAAACGGAGAAGGACGATTCATGCCGCAACAGACTTGCCCGACGTGCAGCGGCCAGGGCGCCGTTGCGAATCAGCAGACGGGCTCTCCCGAGACGTGCCCTAACTGCCAGGGCACGGGCGCGACCTCGACGGGTCTCGCCGATCTGCCGTTTTGGTATTTAATCAACGTCACGCTCACTAGCGGCCAGCTCAACGTCGGCGGCTCGGTGACGGTCGATAACGACGCCGATTTTGAATGGCGATGGCTGATCTCAACGTCGATTCTGGCGACCGGAGCGGCCGGACTATTTTCGATCCAACTCACCGACCGTTTCACCAGCCGGCCGATGACGGGCGCTAGCGGAGCGAACGCGAGTAACTTCGTCAACGGCGAAAATATGTTCGGCACGGCGCAGCTCCCGTTCACGTTACCCAAGCCGTACCTGCTTCGCCGGACATCGACGGTCGCGGTTCTGCTCAACGAGCGGTCGGCCGCGGGCGTGAACAACAACGTGCAACTCGCGCTCGTCGGCTACAAGCTGAGCTAGGAGCCACCATGCAAGGGTTGCCCACGTTGTCGTATCGGGGGCCGACCGCCAGCCGGTGGTCGCTCCCCGATCCCGCGCAAGTCGATAAGCTCGTCGGCCTGCTGCCGTTCGCCTTCGTCCTGTTCGACGCCACCGTGGGCGCGCAGCAGACCGAACGCTCGAAATTTTCCCAACCGGAAAACTGCTGGCTGCTGGCGCTGGTGGCGAGCGTGTCGCAATCGGCGGGCTGCATGGTGCAGATTTACGACACCGTGCGCGAACAGACGCTCGAGATCCTGCCCGTGCGCTTCGATGCCCGGTTCGGGTCGGCGCAGTTCCCGTTCTACCTCCGAAAACCGTACCAGCTCCCGGCAGTAGGACAGGTGCAGGTGCGGGTAATCAATCTCGCGGCGGCGGCCAACGATATTCAGCTCGTTGGATGGGGGTTGCGGCCATGACGCCAAAAAACGGAACGCCGCCGCGCGCGCCGGGGGGATTTCGCGCGTTCCCGAGCGCCGTCGCGCCGGGAAAGCCGTCTCCCGGTCCCGCCGCGCCGCTCATCGCGCAGCCGGGGCCAGGCGTCCAGGGTTACGTTATCCAGCGCCTGCCCGTGCAGAACGCCATGCCGCCGCAGGGCGAGGATTTCGAGGTTCACGGATACGTCGCGCTCCCGGCGATTGGCAGCTGGGCAATCGTTTGTCAGCGCACCGTGCCTACCGGCCGCAACGGCTACATCAAGCGTATCGCGAACGTATTCGTCGGCGGCGGATTCGAGGAAGGCCAGGGCGGAGTGATCTGGCAGATCATGATCGATCTGGTCGATCCAACATTCGGCGCGGGGAATCAGAACCAGGTCGCGCCGTTTTTCGACAACATCGTCGCGTCGCTCGGCGCGGTCTGGCAACCGTCGCCAATCGACGGGATCCGCGTGCGCGAGCAGCAAACCTTCGCCCTGGTCGTGAAAAACGTGAACGTTATCGTCGCGGGGCAATTCATCGGCGGCAGGCTCGGTGGGTACTTCCATCCGATCGATCTCGAACCGCCAAACATGGGATTCTGATGAAAAGCGAAAAACGGCAGGTGCAATACCCTTGGCACTCCCTGAAGAATCGCTCCTGGGCGATCCTAGGGGCTCTGTTTTTGCTCTTTGCGGCCGTTCCAAGCGCCAGGGCGCAATTCATCGGCTACAACTCGCCGCAGAGCGTTCAGCAGATCGTTTTCAACGGCAGCTGCGCCCCGGGCACTGTGAATGTTACGAATCTCGGGCAGACCGTCCACATCCTCAGCTACACAACCACTGGCGCGGGCAATTTCGACATCCGCCTCGAGGGCAGCAACGACGGAACCACGTTCTTCCCGATTTCGGACGACGCGACCGTTCCCGGCCAGGGCGTCGTCTATGCCATCGGCTACTATCCAGTCGTTCGCGCGAACCTGGTGAGCTGTGATGGCGGCACGATCAAGGCAAGTTACGTGGGCAGCAGCGCATCACCCACGCCCAGCGCCGGCGATTACAATCCCTCGCAATCAATCCTAAAGGTCGTAGGGATGAACATCCCGGAGGGCTCGAATTTCGGCGCGACGTTGCCAACATCGCCTTTCGGTAGCTCGCTCGGCTATCTGATCGCGAATTCGAATGGAGCGGGTTTCCCTTCGGGCAGCAGCCTGTCTGTATCTCCGCTCGCCTCCACGTTTCAGGTCGGCTATTCGGTTCTTACGCCGCTATCCATGTCCACCGCGGTCGCCCAGACATTCGGAGTCAGCTCCTCACCCGCGACCGCATTCAGCGTGAGCTATACCTCGGGCGGCGTTTCGGGAGCGACTTTCGATCTCTACTATCTGTTCGTCAATCCCTCGGTTCCGACCGGACTTTCCGACCCCACGGCGCAGCCCCTGACGACGTATAACCTTGAAGCCACAGCAACCGGTGCGGCCGCCGGCGAGAGCGTTGGCTATGGCGGCGTCGCCGCGCTTCGCGGTTTCCTCTATTCCGTTTCGGCCAGGTGCTCGGCGGGAACCGCGCAGATTACCGTCACTGATGGCACAACGCAGATCTGGTCCACGGGGCCAGCGGAAGTGGGAACGACAACATTCCATTTTTCATGGGATCCAGGCCTCGCTTCGACTCTCGGGAGTCGATTGACTGTCACTCTTTCCTCATGCGGAGCGGGCAACACGGGCACGCTGGACGTGCAGGCGTCGCAGTTTTGATCGGAACGAAAATGCGGTATAATTCCGGCTGGGACGATGGCACGCAGCGCGACGGGAGGGGCCGAAGCCTCCGGACAAGGATCGCGGCCCCTCTCTTTTTTCTGCTCCTCGTTTCCCTCGCCGCACCCTACGCCCGCGCGCAGCAGTACACCACCACAGTCACTTCCACCGTCGTCGACGAGAACGGGATCCCGTACCATCCTGGCAGCGTGAAGGCGCAGCTCGTCGCGTCGAGCGGCGCGCCGGTTACCGGCCAGCCGACAGTCACCGACACCAGCCAGGCGGAATGCACGGCCGCAGGCCTCGGAACCGCGCCCTGCCAGATGCCATTCGCGGGAACCGTCGGCCCGATGCAGTTCGGCTCGACGAGCGGCCCCTACGTCCACCAAACCGTGCCGTCGGCTTCGGCGGTAGGTTTTTTCACTTTGATTTTGCAGGACAATTCACACGTCAGCCCGGCGGGAACCCAGTGGCTCTTCACCATCTGCCAGATCCAGCAGACGCCGCCTCCCCCGCTCGGGCCGTCTGGAAACGTCTGTTTCAGCGTCGGCCCGCTGACCATCACAGGAGCCAGCCAGGACATTTCGACGCAGGTGCTCGCGGCATCGATCCTGCTTTGCCCGTACTGCAACGGCACGGGGGGAACCGGGGGACTCAGCTACGTTCAGGCGCCCGAAAACACTTTTGTTTTCAATCCGTCGCTCGATCAAAACACGCTGGACGGGCAATTTATCGGAACCTGCGCGGTAGCGGCGCTCGGCCAGGGGAACACGTCTCAGTGCCCGTATACGGATTGGCTCTCTTCGCTCGCCCTGATCGGCCCTTACCCGGCACCTGGAAGCGATGTAGCACCTGTCAATACTGCTACTTCTCATAACGGCGCTCCGAACGGCCCTGGCCAGACGGGGACTACGAACGCCGTGGACGTTCCGCCCGGCGCGACGGCCATCGCGGGTCTTTGCTCTAGCGCCAACGCCAGTTGCTTCATAGAGATAAGCAATTTGGGTGTTACCGACAGCAAAGGTGACACTTTCAGCCCCGTGACCTTCACGGGCGCGAACTCCTCCCTTCTCTACGCAACAAATATGGTTGGCGGATCGACGACGTTCAGCTTGAGGGATGGGACGCCGGTGTCTGGCAACTATCAGGACACCGGCCAAGTTCTGGTCGTGACGAATTTCGGATCGTTTGACGGACCGGCGAAAACGCTAAGTTTCGGCTCGACGACGGGGAACCCAACTACTACGACCACAACGTACACGACCAGCGTGGCCGGAGACCTCTTGGCTGTATTTCTCGGGGCTCCGGGCAACGGCGGATCGTGTGCGGCAGGCAGCAAAATCACCGTTCAGGTGGGATCAGCCCTCGCCAGCTACATCAACACAAATGTGGATGGTGGCGGCGTCTACAGCGTGTCGGGGATATTCGTAATCGGCGCACCCACAGCGGGAACCTATACGATCTCGGCAACGATGACGGGAGTATGCGACCCTGGCAGCATGAACGTGCTCGCCATCGAGCCTGCTGTGGCCGGGCCGCTTGCCGCGCCGCCCACCGTTCGTCAATTCGCGGAGTCCGATTACAACTACCTGTTCGGGCTTCCGCCGAGCGAAGCGAATTCTTTCTCGGAAGCTGGGAATCTGGTTCCGCTCTGCAACGTTCTCCCGACCGCAACCTACACCTTGGCCTATAACAACGGCTGCTGGGGACCGGAAGCCCCCTCGACGGGAACCGTCACGGGCACCGGAACCGCGAATACCATGACGAAGTTTACCGGGGCATCGGCGGTCGGTAATTCCAGCGTCACCGACGACGGCACAGCCCCGGTGCGCTCGCCCAACGGCCTAAACACGGCTACAGGGCCAATCGATCAGGAATACACGGCGGACGCGACGGTCACGGCTGGCCAAGCGGTGTGCGTTGACGGCACCACTGACGCTGGCGGCAGACCCAACGTTGCGCCATGCTCGCACACAGCTGCGCAACCGGGAGCGGGGTTCGCTGGGGTAGCCTACAACAGCGTGTCTTCAGGGGCTACAGTCCAGGTCTGTTGGGCGACGAATTGCAGTGCGCTGTTCGACAATCAGTCCACGGCGCTCAACGAAGCGATT
The DNA here is from genome assembly GCA_035534495.1 of Candidatus Dormiibacterota bacterium. Classification (GTDB taxonomy): domain Bacteria; phylum Acidobacteriota; class Terriglobia; order Acidiferrales; family UBA7541; genus JAKASX01. The sequence goes on from DATLRW010000217.1 coordinate 5,039, forward strand.
CTCTCAACGACGACCGATGGCGACCTGCACGACACGGGAGCGCAGACGGCCACAGCAGGCCAGCCGAACTTCGGCGTGCTCAAGGCCAACACTGGCGCGGGCACCGCCTCGCCAGTCGGCTTGACTGACACGCTCGCGCAAAATCCCAAGGGCGGCGGCGGCGGCGGCAGCAGCAATTACAACTTCGCGGCCACAACTCCCGTTACTGTGGCCACCTCCGGCAAGAATGTCACCTATGCCTGCCCGACCTGCTCAACAGGCGGTGGCCTCTCGGGCATGACGGCCGGTCAGGTACCCATCGCGGCCACGGCGACAACCGTTACTTCCTCGAAGGCGCTCGTTGGCACCGATGCCGGTATCGCCAGCGCGGGAACAATATCGTCAACGCCGACGCTCGCCTGCTCGGACGCGAATGGCGGCCTGACTACCAGCGGATGCCCGTCAACGGCCAGCATCCCATCCGCATCCACGAACCTCAAGACTGCCGCTCCAATACAGATTCCAGGGAGCGCGGTGTCGTTCTCGCCCGATCCTGCCGTATGCACCGGGGACCCTGGCATCGTCAACTGCACGCCGCAACGCGACCCGATAGCGGGGCAGATATACGGGGTGTACTTCGATCCTGGCGAGACGCCCACTTGCACGGACATCACCGATTCGCAGAGCAACGTAATTACTACGGTGGTTCCGGCTGGCCTGGGCTACTTGACCTACAACTACTTCATCCCGACAACTACGGCACCGGACACCTTCACAACCCATTGCAGCAGCAACAACGAAATCATGAAGATGACGATGACGCAGTATTTCAATGCTTCGGGCGTGGAGTCCACCACCGCTACTTCCGCCGATTCCTGCGGCACCGTTGGGATCCCCTGCACGTCTACCGTAACGACCGGGCAACCGGGCGATCTTCTGATGTCGTTCACCAACATGGATGGCACCAATTATCCAACAGGGCCTTTCGGTGGCTACGGACCCCTGACAGTCTCCCCACAAGGGGTTCTGTATTCGCAATCGGCGGGGTACGGGGCAGACAATTTCAGCGCGAGCGCCGCGCCCACGGGGGGAACCTACTCGGGTTCCGGCGTCAACGCCGGGAACACAAACGGCTGGACCCGCTCGGCGGTGTTCGGCATCATCCCGGCGACTCCCTTGGTCGGCACGGCGGTTGTAGAGAGCCAAACCAGCGTGACCACCCTGACGTCGATCGCGTTCTCGCAAACGCAAGCGGTCGGAAACACGATGGTGCTTTCCGTCAACGCCTCTAGCATGACGACGCCTAATTCCTGCCTCCCTGTGTCCTCGCTCGGGAATGTGTTCGTCAACATGGATGGCGTTGACAACAACACAAACAGGCACTATTACGCCCCGATCACCGTAGGCGGTTCCTCCGATACGATCAGCTTCCCGGCGGCGTGCAGCAATTCATCGGCTGGCGCGGAACTTGCAGTGGCGATGCAGATGAAGAGTTCGTTTACGGTGACGATAAAGAACGGAACGGCGGGGTCGAACATCGGCACCTATGGGGGAACCACGGCCGCAGACAATGCGACCTTGATTTTGCTGCCGACCAATTTCTCCAACGCCGTGGCCTACACGTTCTCTCCGGGGCTGGACGTTCTCAGCAGTAGCTCGACGATTAACTCTTACGCCTTGGGAATCGGCCAACTCAGCCCTCCGGGGTCGTACACCTACATAGCGAATGGCTACAACGGATTTTCCATGTACACGGGCTTCTTGCTGTACCCCACCGTGCAGCCCACCTACCCGCAGCAGCCTCGCGTTTCCGCTCTGCCCGACCTTGGCGCTCCGGTAACGACGCTGACGCTTCCCTTTGCGAGCACGCTGAATTTCGATGCGGCGCATGCGCACGGTTGGGATGTAACACTGACGGGCAACGTCACTGCGACCACTTTCGCCGGCGCGGCTGGCGGCCAGAACTACGAATTCACCTTCTGCGGGGGTCAAAGCCCAGGACTGCTCGTTGCCGCACCGTCGAATGTAAGCGTGGTGAACTGGCCAGCATCGCTGCCCGCTGGCTGTTCATCCTATGCGGGAACCTACGATGGCGCGACCAGCACGCTGACCATGCGTCCTCAACCCGGAGTGGTGCAGCCATGCGTATCAGCGGCCTCCCCGGCTGTTTGCGGATCAAGCTCGCTCGGCTACGTAGCGGTTCCGGCAGCAGCCACGTCGCTCACCGTCAACACCACAGTCATTGGCCCCAATCCAATCATCAACCTGACCAACGACGACAGCGCGACAACCTCCACGCTGCTTGGCGTCACCGCGAACACCACTCCGCAATTACCGGTGATTTCCGCGTACGTTCCGCTGACGAGCTTTACGATCACGCTCCCCTCAGCCCCCGTAACCAATCCGGATATTTACCAGTTCGACGTAGCGAATCCTATTTCGAGCGACAGCCCCCCCATAATCGGCGGCCTCGTTCTCCACTACGATGCCAACGCCCAAGGATACGCGAATTCCGCCAAAGTTCTTTCCCTGGCCGAT
>DATLRW010000218.1:0-30767 GCA_035534495.1 Candidatus Dormiibacterota bacterium
CTGGCGGAGATGAGTTTCACTTCGGCTTTTCTGCCGGAAGCCGACCGCCGGGCCTACATTGACCAGGTTCGCCGGCAGGCCATGGGGCTAGGCCTGCTATAATCTTTTTCAAGCTCGCGGGGCTACCGTACACGATGATGAAAGCAAATATTTGGGTGATGTTGAAACCGACGGTGCTCGATCCCCAGGGGCAGACAATTCAGCATGCGCTTGGCTCGATGGGATACGAGAGCGTGCGCAGCGTCCGGCAGGGCAAGTTTTTCGTCCTCGATCTCGAGGGGCTCTCTCGCGGGGAGGCTGAAAAGCAGGTGGAACGGATTGCCCGCGATGTGCTCGCGAACCCCGTGATCGAGCAGTTCCGCTTTGAAATCGTCGAAGCCTGAGCGGCGAACGGGCCGTGAGGCGGAAGAAGAGATATGTGCGGAATCGTTGGGTACATCGGACCTAAACGCGTTGTGCCGGTCCTGATCGACGGCCTGAAGCGGCTCGAATATCGCGGCTACGATTCCGCCGGAATCGCCGTGGTGACCCGCGACGGCTCTCTCGAGATCCGCCGCGCCTCGGGCAAGCTGCGCAACCTCGAAGAAGCGATCCGCCTTTCCCCCATCGATGGCGAATACGGCATCGGCCACACGCGCTGGGCGACCCACGGCCGGCCGACCGAGGAAAACGCCCACCCCCACCGCGACTGCACCGGCGGCATCGTCGTGGTGCACAACGGGATCATCGAGAACTACCTCGAGCTGAAACGCCAGCTCATCGCCGAAGGCCACAAATTCATCACGGAAACTGACACCGAAGTCATCGCCCATCTCATTGAGAAATACTCCGATGGCGGGCCGCTCGAAAACGCCGTGCTCGCCGCGCTGCGGCGCCTGACGGGCGTTTACGCCCTGGCCGTGATTTCCACGCGCGACCCGAACAAGGTGGTGGCGGCGCGCTGGGGTCCACCGGCGGTGATCGGGCTCGGACAGGGCGAATATTTCGTCGCCAGCGACATTCCCGCGATCCTGCATCACACGCGCGATGTAATCTTCCTGGCCGACGGCGATATTGCCGTCCTGACGCCGGGCGGCGTGCGGCTGATGAATCTGGACGGGCGCGCCATCGAGCGGCCCTTGCAGCACATCACCTGGGATCCGATTCTGGCGGAAAAGGGCGGCTTCCGGCATTTCATGCAGAAGGAGATTTTCGAGCAGCCGCGCGCGGTGCGCGACACCCTGCTCGGACGCGTTTCACTGGAAACGGGCCGCGTCTTCCTCGAGGAGATGGGGATCTCCGCCTCCGAGCTGCAACGCCTTTCGAGCGTGCGGATCGTCGGCTGCGGCACCAGCTGGCACGCGGGTCTGGCCGGCAAATTCCTGATCGAGAATTTGGCTCGCGTGCCGGTGGATGTGGATTACGGCAGCGAGTTTCGCTACCGCGACCCGATTCTCGATGAAAACAGCCTCGTCATCCTCATCAGCCAATCGGGCGAGACGGCCGACACGCTGGCCGCCCAGCGGGAAGCGCAGCAAAAAAACGCCAGGACCTTGGCGATTTGCAACGTGGTCGGCTCGATGCTGACGCGCGAGGCCTCGGGCACCCTCTACACGCATGCCGGACCGGAAATTGGCGTGGCATCGACGAAGGCGTTCACCTGTCAGCTGACGGCCCTGACGCTTTTCGCCCTTTACCTGGCCCAGGTGCGCGGCACGCTTTCGAGCGAGGCGATCAAGCCCCTTCTCGAAGAACTGCTCCGCCTGCCCCAAAAAATGGAGACGGTGCTCCAGCGCGACGAGGAGCTCGACGAAATGGCCCGGCAGATGTTCCGCTTCTCCGACTTCCTCTATCTGGGCCGCGGCATCCACTATCCGATCGCCCTGGAAGGCGCGCTCAAATTGAAGGAAGTCTCGTATATCCACGCCGAAGGGTACCCCGCGGGCGAGATGAAGCACGGCCCGAACGCGTTGATCGACGAGAATCTTCCAGTCGTGGCCCTGGCGCCTCGCGATCCATCGAGCCCGACGGCGATGACCCGCTACGAGAAGAACGTCTCGAATATCAAGGAAGTGAAGGCCCGGGACGGAATCGTCATTGCCGTGGTGACCGAAGGGGACGAGGAGGCGCGCGAGGCGTCCGACCACGTGATCGAACTGCCCAGCTCTCCCGACCTTTTCACGCCCATTCTCGAGATTCTTCCCCTGCAGCTACTGGCCTATCACATCGCCGTGCGGCGCGGCTGCGACGTCGATCAGCCTCGCAACCTGGCGAAATCCGTAACGGTCGAATAAGCCGCCCTCTCGCGCGAAGAGTCCCTGGCGGAATAAAATCAGACTTGGTGCTTGCCAGGCACAATACGGTCCTCGCCCTCCTCGCCACGTTCGCGCTGGTTTCCGCGGCAGTCCCGGTGTATGGGTGCACTCAAAACGCCACGGACGCGGCGCCGGACGCGGCCGTTCGGCAGGCCCTGCCCGACGGGAAAAGCGCAGGCGGGGCTGCCCTCGGCTCGGTGACCGTGACGGGATCGACAAAATTCTCAAGCGCCCAGATCCTCGCCGCCAGCGGGCTCAAGCCCGGTGAGGCGATCAACCGGCAGACCCTCCAATTGGCCGCCAACCGGCTGGCATCGACCGGGCTGTTTTCGAGCGTTCGGTATCGCTATTCGAGCCAGGGCCGGGGCGTGGATCTGCAATTCCAGGTGGTCGACGCCCCGACGGTGCACGTTTCCTTCGACAATTTTCCGTGGTTCACCGATAAGGAGTTGACGGCCGACATTGAAAAAGCCGTCGGCCTGTTCAATGGAATCTCGCCCGAATCCGGCAGCTACGTGGATGCCATCGCCGCCGCCATCGAAAATCAGCTCCAGGGGCTCGGCGTGCAAGGACGGGTGGAGCACCGGCTGATCGAGCGTCCGGTGGGCAGCGGAATGGAAGTGCAGTTCCGGCTCGTCGGCGTCACCCTGAATGTGGGATCGGTCGAGTTCACCGACCCCATTGCGCAAAAGGATGAGCGGGTGAAGATGCGGCTGGAGGATTTGATCGGCAAGCCGTTCTCCCGGTATTACACGGACGTTTTCCTCGCCGAGCAGGTGCGCCCCATCTATCTCTCCGAGGGCTATCTCCAGGTGCAATTCGGCTCCCCGGAGGCCCGCTTTTCGGGCAACCCGAACCAGCCCGTACCGGGCCAGGTTCTCGTCGTCGTTCCGGTGGATCGGGGCAAGCTGTACTCCTGGGGCGGCGTCCATTGGAGCGGCAATACGGTCTTCGACGCCGCGGCGCTCAACCGCATGATGGGACTGCGTCCCGGCCAGACGGCCGACGGGATGGCGATCGAGGCGGGATGGCAGAAAATTCGCGAGGAATATGGCGCGAAGGGCTACCTGGACGCTTCCCTGAACCCGCAGCCCTCCTTCGATAACGCCCAGGGGACGGTGACCTATGACGTCCCGATCAGCGAGGGCCAGCCCTACCGCATGGGCAAACTCGTGATCAGCGGCCTCTCGGTCAACGCGGAAATGCGTATCCGCCAGGCCTGGCTGATTCATCCCGGCCAGACATTCGACATCGACTACTACCATGCCTTCCTCGGCGACATCGTGAAAAAAGCGCTGGGCGACCTGCCCGTCCACTACCAGCAGATCGGCCGCTTTCTCCAGCGCAATCCGAACCGGACCGTTGACGTCATGCTCAATTTTCAATGAAGCCGCCTGAGGTATACTCGGCATAATGAACCAGGCCGCTCCATCGAGCCCATCGGGCCTTTCGGGCGATGCCCTCGAGCGCCAGGCGCTCGGGAAACAGGAACGGCTTCTGACGGCGCTTTCCGGCCTGGATTCGCTTCTGGTCGCCTTTTCCGGAGGCGCCGACTCCGCCTATCTCGCCTGGGCCGCGCACACCGCCCTCGGCCATCGAGCCCTGGCGGTGACGGCCATTTCACCGAGCTTTTCCTCTCACGATCGCGAGCAGGCGGCGGCCTTTGTCCGCCAGATCGGCCTGGGCCACCAGTTCATCCAAACCAACGAATTCGAGAATCCCCTCTACGTGGCCAATCAGGCCGACCGCTGCTATCACTGTAAAAATGAGCTCTTCGCCGAGATGGAAACGCTGGCCGCCGAGCGCGGGTTCGCCGCCATCGCCTATGGCATCAATGCCGACGATACCCACGATTTTCGCCCCGGACACCGCGCCGCGGCCGAGCACCAGGTGCTCGCCCCGCTGCTCGATGCCGGGCTGGCTAAAGCCGAGGTGCGTCTGCTCTCCAGGCGCGCCGGACTGCCGACCTGGGACCGCCCCGCCTCCGCCTGCCTTTCTTCCCGCGTGGCCTATGGCATCGCGGTGACGCCGGAAACCCTGTCCCGGATCGAGCGCGGCGAAGAGGAACTTCGCCGGCTCGGGTTCCGTCAATTTCGCCTGCGCGATCACGGACGGCTGGCCCGGATCGAAATCGCCGCCGAAGAGATGCCTCGCGCGCTCCGTCCGGATATGGTTCAGCAGCTTGTCGAGGCGCTCAAACCATTGGGGTATGACTTCGTGACCCTTGATCTCGAAGGGTACCGCCAAGGGTCGTTGAACCGCGTGCTGCGCAATCCGCGAGCCGGGTGACCGTCGCCGCAGCCGCAACGGCGGCAAGGCCGCAGTCTTTCTTCAAGAACGAATCTCCCGGCCACCTGCATTGGCTGTTTCCCTGTGCCCGTAACTTACTGAATCCCTCGGCCACCGACCTGCTTTCCTCCCGGGCGTCCCGGCGATAACGCATTCATGTGGCCGAGGAAAGAATCGAAGACCAAAAAGAAGACCGGCAAGAGAATCGCAGCCGCCCCGAGGACGCTCGACAGACTGAACCCCGCGAGGACGTGCTCGCTGCGCTGGCCGCCGAACTGCGGCGCGGTTGTCCGGTGGCCGTGAACTACAGCGATCTCGACAACTTCAAGTCCGTCAACGACAGGCTCGGGCACCACGTCGGCGACCGGTGCGTTGAGGAATTCACAAAACTTTTGACGGGAATCGCTGAAGGCAGGGGCAAGGTCTATCGCCGGTATGCGACCGGAGACGAGTTCGTCGTGATCCTGCCGAATTTCATCACCACCGAGGCAGCCGCCGTTGCCGAGCGCGTCCGCGCCACCGTCGAAGCAAGCCAGATTGGCGGTCCGGTTGCCGTCACAGCCAGTTTGGGTGTGTACGGGTCGGACTTGGGACCGGCAACCGATGCCGCGGAACTGCTTCGCCTCGCCGACCGCATGATGTATCAGGCCAAACAAGCCAAGAACACAGTCGCCTCGCCCGCCACCACGGCGAGGACGCTCGGGCCGGCCGAACTCAGCCGGTCTCTCGACCAGTGGATGCGGGAATCGGGCGAGCGATGGGAGCGCGTGGCTCGCGACCGCATCTCGGGCGAGAACCGCGCCCTCTACTACGCATGGGGGTCCTGGTCGATCGCCTACGCGGTGGGGGCAATCCCGGAGCGCCTTTCCTTGCCGGAACTGCTCCAGGCCATGGAGAAAATGCCTAGCCAGACCCGCTGTTTTCGTCCCTGGCGCGTCCCGGCGGCCGCCGAAAAGAGACCGTATCCGTTCGAACGGGCGCTCGAGTGCTGGGCCGCGGCGTCGCCGGATGGTTTTTCGCCGGATTTTTGGCGCGTCTCGCCGCAGTTGAAGATGTTTTACCTGCGCAAGCACGAAGAGGACGAGATTTTGGGCGCGGGGCACGTTCTTCCCGCCAGCCGAAAACTTTTGATTCACCGCCCGATCTGGCGAATCGGCGAGTGCGTGATCCACGCCGCCCGTTTAAGCCGTGCTCTCCATCTCCCTCCCAGCACGGTGGCTTTCCGCGCGAGATGGACGGGCCTGCTGGGACGCCACCTGGCCGGCAAGCCCGAAGACGGGCTCGATCCCAGGCATGAATGCCGCCAGGAATCGGTGGAATCGACGGCTACGGCAACCACGGCCGACATCGAGGAGAAACTTCACGAGGTCGTTGCAACGCTGGTCCCGCCGCTCTATGAGGCTTTCGACCTGTTCCGGATGGAAGACCGCACGATACGCCTGGAAATCGCAAACATGCTGGCAGACTGCGCGGCAGAGGAACAGGCCGGCCGGAACATTTTACTGAAAAGCTAGGCGAAAATCGCTTGGCCGGGGAGACGGGGCTGTTCGCGCGGTTTACGCTTCAGCCCGAGGGGCAAAACCGGTCACTGCCTGGCGGCAGAGGTTTCCAGCGTCACATCCCGGGCGGCGAGAATCGTGTTCGTATGGATGCGAACCGTATCCTCGACGCGGCGCGCATACCCGCCTGCCAGCGTGACGGCCACCGGGACCCCGCGGCTTCGGGCCGCTTCGAAAACCAGCCGGTCCCGCTTCCGCAGGCCCTCCATCGACAGGTCGAGCCCGCCGAGCATATCCTCGCGGTAAGGGTCGGCGCCGGCGAGATAGAACACGAGAGCCGGCGTGAACTCGTCGAAGGCCCGCACCAGGTGCGATTCCAGCCGCGCCAGATATTCCTCGTCGCCTATCCTGTCCGGCAGATTCACGTCGATGTTCGAGGGAGGCTTGGGCGAAGGGTAGTTGTTCTCCTGGTGAATGGAAAACGTGAAGACCGTGCCATCGCCGCCGAAAATCGCCGCCGTCCCGTTGCCCTGATGAACGTCGGTATCCACCACCATCGCCGTCTCGATGGCCCGGTCCGCCTGCAAGCGCCGAATCGCAATGGCAACGTCGTGAATCACGCAGAAACCTTCGCCATGCTCGGGGTAGGCATGATGGAATCCGCCGCCGATGTTCGCCGCCAGGCCCTCTTCGAGGGCCAGACGCCCGGCCAGAATCGATCCCCCCGCCGCGAGCCAAAACGCGGCGATCAGCTCGTTCGAATACGGGACTTCGAGCCGCAGGATTTCCATGGGGCTCAGCTTGCCCGTCTTCAGCTTTCGGACGTATTCCTGCGAATGGACGCGGAGCACATCCTCGTCGCTGGCGGGCTCGGGCCTGCGAAAATCGGCGGCCGAGGCGATCGATTCGGCCAGCAGGGTCTGCCGCACCAGCCTGTACTTCTGTGACGGGAAAACGTGGGCGCCGAGGTGAAGATCGTACCCTTCGTGGTAGACCAGTTTGAACGGTAGAGCCATTGCGGTTCAGACGATCCCGCGGACCGGAGGGGCGCAAACTTCCGCCAGAACCTGGTCGCTAGCTTTCGCGGTCGAGGATGAAATCAAGGATGGAAAGCAGGGCACGGCGATATTCGGTTTCCGGGAGCCGGTCGAGCGACGCCCTCGCCTTCGAGACATAATCGCAGGCCAGCGCTCGCGCGCGATCGAGCGACCCGGACCGATTGACCAGCTCGCTGATCTGTTCGGGGCCAACACGGTCGAACCCCTTGTCCGCCAACACGCATGCGACCATTTCGCGATCGGCTTCGTTTCCCGAAGCCAGCGCGTAGATCAGCGGCAGAGTGACCTTCCCTTCGCGCAAATCGCTCAGCACGGGCTTGCCCAACTGTTCGGTCGAGGCGGTGAAATCGAGCAGGTCGTCTACCAGCTGGAAGGCCAAACCGGCGAAGCGCCCGTAATCCGCCATGAGATCTTCGGCGGCCGGCTCGGCATGGGCCAGTACCGCTCCCAGCCGCGCGCAGCCGCTGAACAGGCACGCGGTCTTTCGATAGGCCAGGTTCAGCGCGTCTTCCTCGGTCAGGTCGATCCGCCCCAAAGTCGTCCACTGGAGCAGTTCCCCTTCCACCATGCGCTGCGTCAGATCGATCAGCACGTCGAGGGTGCGGAAGTTGCGTTCCTTCAGGGCGAGTTGGAACGACTGCATGTAGAGCCAGTCGCCCGCCAGCACGCTCATGTGGTTGCCCCAGCGGGAATTGGCCGAAGGCCGGCCCCGGCGGGTATCGGCGCCGTCGATCACGTCGTCGTGCATCAGCGTGGCCGTATGAATCAGCTCCACCACCGCACCCAATCGAACCGCGCCGGGTCCGCTGTAGCCCGCGGCGCCCGCCGCCAGCAACAGGACCGCCGGGCGCAGCCGCTTTCCCCCGCCTTCGAGCAGATAGGCGGAGATTTCAGCAACCGGGCCGACGGCATACCGGCTCTGTCCGGCCAGCTCCCGCTCCACGCGGGCCAGGTCGTCGCGAATCAGTTCGAAGATTTCCTTTGCGGTCTGGACAGTGATGGTCGATCCTCCGTGCTTGGCCGACCGTTTGCCGGCTTCTGCAGCCGGAAAAACCGGCGAAAATTCGCTGTGGTAATTCGGGCGATTTCCTCGGTCGATAAGTCTCTCACATTCGCCAGTGTCTTGGCCACTTCCAGAACGAGCGCGGGCTCGTTTCTTTTCCCCCGCCGGGCCTGCGGCGGCAAAAACGGCGAATCGGTTTCGATGAGCATACGGTCGGCGGCCACATCCCGCGCCACCTCGCGCAGCGCCGCCGATTTCGGGTAGGTGACGTTTCCGGCGAAGGAGATCAGGAACCCCATTTCGATGCCGCGCCGGGCGTCGGTCAGCGAGCCGGTAAAGCAGTGAAAAATCCCGCCCAGCCCCGTCGGGCCCCATTCCCGCTCCAAAATTTCCAACGCATCCGGCCAGGCCTCCCGGCAGTGAAGAACCACCGGCAGGCGCGCCGCCCGGGCCAGTTCCAATTGCTGCAGAAACACCCGCTGCTGGGCCGGGCGTGGCGGATGGTCGTAGTGATAATCGAGGCCGATTTCGCCCCAGGCAATCACCCGGGGATGGCGCGCCAGTTCCGCCAGGCGCGCCAAGTGCTCCCGGTTCGCTTCCAGGGCCTCATGCGGGTGGATGCCGATCGTGGCCCATATCCAGTCGTTGGCCTCGGCCAGGGGCAGCGCCGAGTCCAATTGTCCCGGTCCGCTTGCCCCGCCGATCGATGCGATGCCCACCACCCCCGCTTCCCGCGCCCGCGCGAGCACCGCGTCGCGGTCCGAATCGAACTCGGGAAGGTCCAGATGGGCGTGCGAGTCGATGAGCTCCACGCGAAAACCCCCGTTCCCATGAATGGCGGTATCCGGCCGGCAACCGGTTACCGCTTGCCGTGCTGTCCGGAAGCCATTCGCGATTGATTCCGGAAAAATTCAACGATCACCCGTTCGGCCCAAAACCGCTTCCCGCCATTTTCGGTGGAAATGAAGCTGCAATGACCGCCGTGCCGGGGAGCGATCAGCCGCACGCAGGGATGCTGGCGGATCTCCTTCCGGTCGAACGTGGCGATCGGCACCATCGGATCGTCCTGCGCCGCCAACACGAGCACCGGGCGGCTCACATTCCCGATCACGCGCAGCGCGCTGGCCCGGTAGTAGTAATCGTCGGCGTCGCGGAAGCCGCTGTACGGCGCGGTGATCCGGTCGTCGAATTCCCGGATCGTGTGAATCGACCCCATCCCGTGGAGACGATACCGCTCGGGGAAAAGACGGGCTTTGCGCCGCATTCGGCGCTTCAGGCGTTGCACGAAGAACTGTTCGTAGATCCAGTTGCGCGGCCGCCCGATCGCCGCGACGCAGGCGGCCAGATCGAGCGAGGGGGAAACAGCCGCCAGCGCCGCCAGTTCCCCGGGCGCCCGTCCCCCGAGTTCTCCCGCCATTTTGACCACCAGGTTGCCGCCCATCGAGAAGCCGGCGACAAAAACCTCCGAAAGCCTCTTTTGCTCGATTACCCGCCCGACCACCGCCCGCACGTCGCCGCTCAGACTCGAGTTATAGAGGGTGGGCGTCAGGCGCTCGGTGCCGCCGCAGTTTCGCTGGTTCATCCGGACGACGTTGAATCCGGCCTCCCAGCCTTGTTCGGCCGTGCCGAGCATGTAGCCGGACTCGCTCGACCCCTCGAGTCCATGCACCAGCACGAGCGTCGGATGCCGACTCGGCTCCAGATGCCAGTGGCAGCGCGCCAAAACCTGAGTCTCCGGCTCGATCGCCACAAGGAGGTCTTCAGCGGCCGGTAAATGAGGGAAACGCCGCAGCCAGAAGGACGACGCAAGCGTCATCCGGTCGGCGCCGGCGATCCAGCGATGGGGTTCGAATGGCGGAGCCACCCATTCGGCGGCGAGGGAAGGCTCGGACACTCGGCTACCAGGAACTATAGGGCGTGTTCGTGAACGGCGAAACCTTGTTCGAGCTGGAGTGCACGTCGGTAATGCCGAACTGGGTCTGGTCGGGCGTCAGCGCGACCTCGTCCTCGCTCGTCTGCCAGTCGGGGCGGCGCGTGAACGGATCGATGGGAATGCCGCGCAGATAGCCCGCGCTCACCAGATCGTCGAGCGACTGCGGCGGCTGTTGCTTGTCGATCGTGTACTGGTCGATCGCCCGCCGCATGACCGAGAGGTCCTGCTCGAGCGCCGCTTCCCTGGCCCGCGTGATCGACATCTCATAACGCCCGGCCCCGATCGACATCAGGATCAGCATGATCGCCACCACGATCATCATTTCGAGCAGCGTGAAGCCGCCCGCCGCCCCGGTCGCTTGCGAGACACGGAGGACTTCGATGCGCCGGCGGAGATATGCGGCCGTTTTCATCCGTTCACCAGCTCGAGTACTGCGTCCCGTCGAGCGCGGTGCCGATCGATTGCGAATAAACGTCGAAGACGTCGTCGCCGCACCAGCTCGTTGCATTGGGCTCGTCCTGCGCGCACCGCAGGCCCCAGTTCTTCTGTCCGGTCATCGGATCGACGGGAATTTTCCGCAAAAAACGGATTCGTTCGCCCGGTTTGCCGGTCAGCGGCACGCCGTTGACCAGGGTTTCGAGGTCTGGCGGATAGCCGTCGGTACCGGCCTGCACCTGAATCTGGTTCCGGTCCGCCGCGTCCTTGTAGCGGTCGATGGCATTGCGCATGTCGTACAGGTCTTGCCGCAGTTGGGCTTCCTTTTTCCGCTGCACCGAGACTTGCGCGAGCGGCAGCGCCACCGACGCCAGAATCAGCATGATCGCCGTCGTTACGATCAACTCGATCAGCGTGAAGCCCGCTTCGGCGGCGGGCCGTCGGCCCGCCCTTTTCATCGCGGGCTCGCGACTTGAATGGTGGCCGCCTGCGTCTCAAACGATAGCGGCTTCTGCTGGGGGTTCTGCGCGTTGACCGATTCGATGACCAGCGGCGAGGCGCCGGGCCCGAGAGCCTTGACCACGATGCCCAGAAGCGTTCCGCTTCCGCTCACGCCGCTCGTGTTCGGCTGCCGAATCGCGCTGATGATCGACTCCCCCTTCGTCGTATCTTCGTGGTGGAAAATGGCGATTGTCTCGGTTCCGCCGGAAAGGAACCCGCCGTTGCGGACATCCTCGATCGAGATGACCTTCGGGTTGTAATGCAGAATCAGCGGAATCGAGAACAGGTCGCTGGCGTTCCGCACGACCAGCGCGATCGTGGTTGTCTGGCCGGGAGTCAGATTCAGCTTCGCCGGATCGAACGCCAGAGTCCCCGCCGGACCGCCGGCAGCCGGCACCGGCGCCGGGCTGGCGGCCGCCCCGGTCGCGGGGGGCGGAATCAGCGGCGCGCCCGCCGACCCTTGCGACCCCTGTGAGCCTTGCCCGCCCGGAAACTCGGTTCGCGGGTAAACCTCCACGTTCTGGTCGGTGCCGGTGAAAAGGGATTGCAGGTTTTGGGCCGTCATGTCGGGCATGCGGACGACGTGCGGCGTGAGCACGATCAGCACTTCGTCATCCTGCTTCTGCATGCTCTGGTCGGAGAAGAAATATTTCAAGAAGGGGATCTTGTCGAGACCCGGCCACCCGTTGACCGACTTCGTCGTCGTGTGCTGCACCAGGCCCCCCAGGACGCTCACTTCCCCGTTGGCGAGCCGGATCTGCGTCTGGACTTTCCTCTGGCTGATGATCGGCTCCGTAATGCCGCCGATGCTCTGCTGGCCGGTGACCGAGCTGACTTCGATGTCCAGGTTTAAGCTGACATCCTCGTCGGGATGGACGACGGGCGTTACGTCGATGTTGACGCCGACGTCCTGATACTGGAATTGCGTATTGACGAGCGGACTCACCGCGCCCACCTGCGTCGTGCCCAGTCCCGCCTGGAACGAACCGGTGGCGATGGGGACCCTGTCGCCGATCCGGAGATGGGCGATTTCCCCGTCGGTGATGCGAATCTCGGGGTTCTGAATGATCTTCGTCGTGCTGTCAGTCATCAGGGCGGTCAGCGCGGCGCCGGGCAGCGTGACGGCGTAATCGGCACTGGAAAGATGCGCGAGGTTGTTCAGGGTCACTTGCGGCACCGAAGTCGAGGAAGAGCCGGAGGATGAGGATGAGGAAGACGACGAAGAAGACGAGTTCGGCTGGATCGCGCTGCGCGGCGCGAACGTGGCGGCCACGCTGGTTCCCGGCTGAATGCCGAGATCGCGCAACCGGTTCTCGTTGACCTCGAGCACGGAGACCTGCAGCATCACTTCGGCGCGCTGCTTGTCGATATCGTCGATGATTTTCTCCGCCGCCAGCACCTTGTCGGGGGTATCGCGAATCACGATCGCGTTTTGCGAATTGATCTGCTGCACCCTCTGCAACTGGAGCAGCTGGCGCAGGCCGCCGACGACCTCGGTCAGATCCTGCGGTGTCAGCGCATTCTTCAAATAGAAGGTTTTGACGATCTCATCCTCGTATTCGCGACGTTTCTGCACGTTGTCGGGCGCGACGAAGATGATCGCCGGGGTCACCGGCTTCCAGAACGAATCGCTCTCCAGGGCCACGGCGTTGAGCGCCTGCTCGAGGGTCACGTTCGGCAAATCGATGGAAATCTGTTTCGCGGCGAAATCGGGATCGAAGAGGACCGTCAGCCCAGCCAGTTTGGCGATCGTCTCGTAGACGATGCGCGCGTCGTTGGTCATCTTCAGATTGATCGCCTCGGCCGAGATCGGCTTCAGCTGGGGCGGCATTCGCAGCAGGTTCTCGATCGCCGAGGGCGTCGAGGGCTTGGGCGGCGCGGCGGCATGCTTCAACTCGTCGATCTTCGCCATCGCCTGCCGGCTCAGCTGGGCCGCGATGGCGCTGGCCGGGTCGATGTCCAGCGCCCGCTGAAAGAGGCCCAAGGCCGCCTCCACGTCGTTCAGGTCGCCATTGGCCATGAGCCGCTGGCCCTGCTCGATGTGGCTCTGAGCCGCCTCGAAGCGCATCTGGTCGACGCGCAGCTTATATTCGGTGTTCGTGGGATCGGCACGAAGGGCGCGCTCGTAATCGACTAAAGCGGTATCGTAGTCCTGAAGGTTCTGGGCTTTCCGGCCCAGATCGTAATCCCGGTTGCCCCGGGCGGCACATCCGGCCGTTAAGAAAAGCAGTAACAGCGCTCCGGACAGCAGCGCCGCGGCCAGTCCCTGAGGTCGCATCGAGTTCTCGTCCCAAAAGTCTAGCATCCGGTACCATGAGGGGCAAGGCGGTGACCGGGCCCCTGTGCCCTGTGACTCCACGCAACGGCCGGATTCCAAGTAAGATGGTGGTTTGATGGCAAGCCCGAAGAAAAAAACGGACCGAACCGGCGAACGCGTCGTCGCTCAGAACCGCTCCGCTTCCCACGAGTACCTCTTCCTGGAAAAATACGAGGCGGGGATGGAGCTGGCCGGCAGCGAGGTCAAATCGCTTCGCGAGGGCAAAGCCAGCATTCGCGAGGCCTACGGCGATGTGCGCCGCGGCGAGTTGTGGCTCGAGCACTGCCACATCCCCCCGTACACGGCCGCCGGGTATTTCAACCACGACCCGTTGCGCCCGAAACGTCTTTTGCTGCACCGCCGCGAAATCGACCGGCTCGCCGGCCAGCTCCTGCAAAAGGGACTGACCGTCGTTCCGCTGCGGATTTTCTTTCGCGACGGATATGCCAAATGTGAGATTGCGCTGGCCCGAGGGCGCAAGGTCTACGATCACCGAGCCGCCGAGCGCGATCGCGAGGCCAAGCGCGAAGCCTCCGAGGCCCTCTACCACTACCGCCGGCGCGGATAAAGACAAAAGATAAGGAGCCTGATGAAAATTCAACTGGAAACCGCTTCCCCCCTGACCCTGGATACCGAAGCACTCGTCACGTTCGCGTTCGAGAAAGACGATCCGGTCGACGCCGCGCTCGCCGAACTCGATCGCGCCCTGGCCGGACGCCTCAAGGAACTGGTCGTCAGCCACGAACTCACCGGAAAAAAACTCGATATGGTTCTCCTTCATTACCCGGCCGGCCTGGCCGCCAAGCGGCTGCTGATCGTCGGCGCGGGAAAGCCGGAGAAATTTTCGGCGACCGAGATGCGCCGCCTGGCCGGCGCCGCGCTGCGCTATCTGAAGGGACGGTCGGTGAAGCGCCTGGCGTTCCTGCTGCGCGAGCCCTGGCAGCATGCCGAAGCCGTCCAGTTGGCTGCCGAAGGCCTGCTGCTCGCCACAGTCGATCTGGACAAATACAAGAGCGAGAAAAAAGATCACGACGGCGTCGAACAGGCCCTGATTCTGGGCGCGGGCCCGGACGCCCAGGCGGCGCTCGACCGCGCGGTCGTCATCGCCGAAAGCGAGAACTGGGAGCGCGACGTGGCCAATGAGCCCTCCAACCGGCTCACGCCGACGATGCTCGCCGCGCGCGCGCGGGAGATGGCCCTGGAATCCGGGCTTGCTGTCGATATCCTCGACGAAAAGCAGATCGAGGAGATGAAGATGGGCGGGGTGCTCGGCGTGGCTCGTGGCAGCGCCGAACCTCCTCGCGTCATCGTCCTCACCTACAACCCGCCGCAGGTCAAGCCCGGCTCGCCCGTCGTGGGGCTGGTCGGCAAGGCCATCACCTTCGATACCGGCGGCATTTCGATCAAGCCGTCCAAGGGCATGGAAAAGATGAAGTACGACATGTGCGGCGGCGCGACGATGCTGGCCGTGATGCGCGCGATTGCCCGGCTCAAGCCGTCCGTCAAGGTCGTCGCCGTCGTCCCGTCGAGCGAAAACATGCCCGGCGGCCGCGCCGTCAAGCCGGGCGACGTCCTGGTGTCCCTGTCCGGGAAGACCATCGAAGTGCTCAATACCGACGCGGAAGGCCGTCTGGTTCTCGCCGACGGACTCGCCTACGCCCGCCGGCTCGGCTGCACGCATCTGATCGATGCCGCCACGCTCACCGGCGCCGTTGTCGTCGCCCTATCGACGATCAACGTCGGCGTGTTCGGCTCGAACGAGGCTTTCACCGCCAGCTTCCTCGAAACCGCCCGCGCGGCCGGGGAAAAGATGTGGCACATGCCCCTCGACGACGATTATCGCGACATGATGAAAAGCCAGATCGCCGACCTGCAGAACATCTCCTCGGGAGACGGCGGCGGGGCTTCGACCGCGGCGGGCTTCCTGCGGGAGTTCGTCGGCGAGGAGCCGTGGATTCATCTGGATATCGCCGGCACCGCGTGGCTCGACGACGCCAAACCCTGGATGGCCAAGGGAGCATCCGCCGTCGCCGTCCGCACCCTGGTCGACTTCATCTTCAAGCAGTAATAATGCGCGGAAACTCGCCCGGTCTGGCGGAACAGAACGGCGGGCCAATTCAATCCGCCCCTCCCGAAAGCCCGAGAGATCCCTGGCCCACTCGAAAAAACGGGCTTTCGGAGGGTTCTGCGGAGCGCCTTCCACGCGGTCTATAAAAACGCCGCCGGCAGGCGCACGGCCGCGCCCATTCACGAATCAACTGCTCACGAATCAACCGTTCACGATTTTAGGGTGATCGGATCGAGGCTGCTGCAGGACATCCTACGAGACGCCGGGCTGGGTTCCGAAAATCCCGGAGGGGTACGCCAGGGCAACACCGCACTTTCCAGGCTACATCTTCTCCGGCGATTCGATGCCCAGCAGTTCGAGCGCGGCGACCAGTTGCCGCTCGACCAGCCCGGCCAGTTGAAGCAGGAAGGCCTTGCGCGCCGGATCGGCCTCGGTCAGGATGCGGTGCCGGTGGTAGAAAACGCTGAAGGCCTGCGCGAGCTGGAAGGCGAATTTCGCGACGAACGCCGGCTCCTGCGATGCCGTCGCCGCCCCCACATGGCTTCCCAGCGAGCCGGCCAGCAGCAGCAATTCCCAGAAATCGTCGCCCGCGGGACCGGCCAGCAGCGCGGCGCGCGCCTCGGCCGGAACCATCGTGTCCAGGCGGTCGATGGCAAAGCCGGGCTCCTGTTCGAGCATCTTGCGGAAAATGTTCCGCGCGCGCACGATCGCGTACTGCACGTAGGGTCCGGTTTCGCCCTCAAAGCTGAGAGCGTCGTGAAAATCGAAGGCGATGATCGTCGTCCTCGCGTATTTCAGCAGGAAATAGCGCAAGGCGCCGATCGCGATGGCCCCGGCGATTTTGGCCCGCGTCTCTTCCGATTCTTCCGGATGCCTCTTGTCGACTTCGCCGCGCGCCGCATCTTCCAGCCGGTCCATCAGATCGTCGGCTTTCACCCCCAGCCCGCGCCGTCCGCTGACCTCGACATAGGGCCGGGCCGCGTCTTCAGGCGAAAGCTGGTAACCGAGTTCGGCGGCGCAGCGCGGCGTCAGCGCCACCATCTCGTAGGAAAAATGGATCGAATGATCGGCCGCCTCTTCGAATCCCAGCGCGCGCAGCGCCGCCGAAACGACATCCTGCAGATACGCCTGCCGTGAATCGATCACGTTATAGACTTCGCGCGCATGGCCAAATTCGGGCGCGCCGGGTTCGCCCCCATCGGCGGCCGTCGTCCACACGACCGGCCCGCCGGGATAGCGGGAAAACGTCTGATAGTGGAAATCGAGGCCTAGCAGGCCGAATTTCCACATCTGATAGGCGATATCCTTGCCCACGTAGGTCACCGTGCCGTTCGACCGGACGATCACCTTCGCTTCGGCTTCTTCGCCCTCCGCAACGGGGCCGCCGGCCCGCTCCATGATCCAGCAGCCGGCATATTTACCGGAATCGGGCCGGGTGACGACGCCGCGCTCGACCATACGGTGAAATGCCGCTTCCCAGAATTTCAGCCGCAGAATATCGCTCTCGCGCGCGAGCAGCTGGTAGCGGACGCCCAGCCGCTCCATGGTGCGGAGATGGCAGCGCAGAATGGCCGTTGAAACCAGTTCGGCCATTTCCGCCTCGACGCCGCGCGCCTCCTCGATCGCCTTGAGCGTTTGCGCGCGCAGGGCGAGCTGCTGCGCGTCGCCTTCGAGGAAGGCCGTGACGCTGGCATAGAGGTTCCAGCAGAAATAATCGAATTTCGGCTCCCCGGCCAGGCGCCGGACATCCTCGACCGTTTTCTTTTCCAGGTGCAGGAACCCGAGCACCACGTCGGCCACCTGAACCCCGGTATTGTCGATGTAGTTCTGCACCTGCACGCGGCGGCCGGCAAAACGTTCCAGGCGAACGAACGTGTCGCCGAGAACGGCGTTGCGCAGATGGCCGATGTGGGCCGCCTTGTTGGGGTTGATGCTGGTGTGCTCGACGATGATCTTGGCCGCGTCGGGCGCCGGCTCGGGCGCCGCCTGCCGGGAAAGGTCGAGCGCCAGGGCCAGAAATTTCTCCCGGTCCAGAAACGCATTCAGGTACCCGCCCCCGGCTACCTCTACCCTGGCGATTCCCGGGACCGGGCCGAGTTCGGCGGCGATCTCCTGGGCGATCTGGCGCGGCGCGCGACGGAGCCGCTTGGCCAATTCGAAGCAAACCGGCGAGGCGATTTCTCCCAACTCGATTCGCGGCGGCCGCTCGAGCGCCACCGGCAAGTCGAGCTGGTAGCGGCTCGCCAGAAATCGGCGAATGGCCTCGCGAAAACGCGCTTCCACGACGTGATACACGATGGGTCCTTGGCGGATATGCCGCGCGCCCGAGCCGGCCGGCGCGGCGGGATTATTTCAGACGGGCCCCGGGCGGCACATCCTCGAGAAAGGTGCAGAGCACCGGGCTGCCGTCGGGTCGCGTGGCGGCGACGACCATGCCGTTCGATTCCACCCCGCGCAGCTTGCGCGGCTCGAGGTTCGCGACGATCACCACTTTCCGGCCGACGACCTGCTCCGGTTGATACGCGGCGGCAATTCCAGCCACCAACTGGCGCTCCTCGGTCCCGATATCGACGATGAGTTTCAACAAACGATCAGTTCCCGCCACGCGTTCGGCCGATTTCACCTGGCCGACGCGCAGATCGACCTTGGCAAAGTCCTCGATCGAAATGCGGGGCGCTATTGCCGCCGGGAAGGCCGCTGCAGCAGGTGCGGGAACTGCTGCAGCGGGTGCGGGAGTTGCGGCGGGCGTGGGAGCAGCGGCCGAACCGGCTTCCGTGGCCGGTGCAGGCTGGCGAATTTCGTTTTCCATGGCTTCGATCCTTTCGATAGCTTCTTTTTTGTCCAATCGGGGGAAAACCGGCTCGGAACGACCAATGCGCGTTCCGGCGGGCAAACCACCCCAAGCGAGCTGGTCGATTCGTGTGTTTTCCGGCGAGCCTTCCAGGCCCAATTGGCGCCAGATTTTCTCCGCCGCTTCCGGCACGACCGGCGCCAGCACAACCGCCAATAGCCGCAGGCTTTCGGCCGCCGCGTACAGCACCGAATCGAGCCGCCCGCGATTGGCGGGGTCGGCGGCCAGAACCCACGGCTGGGTTTCGACCAGATATTGATTCACTCGGCTGACGATATCCCAGGCGGCTTCGATCGCCCGGGCAAAGGCAAACTGCTCGAATCCTTCGCGGAAGCTGCGCACACCCTCGCTCGCCAGCATTTCGAGGTCGGCTTCCAGATCGCCGTTCGCGGAGGCTTCGGGCACGAGGCCGCCGCAATAGCGGTTGATCATCGTGACGGTGCGGCTGGCCAAGTTGCCCAGATCGTTGGCCAGGTCGCTGTTGTAGCGCGTCAGAAGCGCGTCGCGGCTGAAGTTGCCGTCCTGGCCGAAGACGACATCGCGAAGCAGGTAATAACGCAACGCGTCGGCTCCGATCACCTTCACGATGGGCTCGCAATAGGCGACGTTCCCCTTCGATTTACTCATTTTCTGCTGCTCGAAGAGCAGCCATCCGTGCGCAAAGATCCGGCGCGGCAGCGGCAGATCGGCGGCCATCAGAAACGCCGGCCAGTACACGGCGTGAAAACGCAGGATCTCTTTCCCGATCATTTGCACGTCGGCCGGCCAGTAGCGCGAAAATTCCCCGCCCCGGCCTTCGCTCTGGCCGAAGCCGATGGCGCTGAGATAACCGGACAGGGCGTCGTACCAGACGTAGAACACATGGTCGGGATCGTCCGGCCAGGGAACGCCCCAGGTGATGGCGCGGCGGCTGATCGAGATGTCCTTCAGCCCGGCCGAAACGAAACTGACGACTTCGTTCCGCCGGAAATCGGGCTGGACGAAGTCGGGCTGCTTTTCATAGAGATCGAGCAGACGGTCCTGGAAGGCGGAAAGTTTGAAGAAGTAATTCTCCTCGGCCATCAGCTCGGCCGGCCGGCCGCAGGTGGGGCAATCGATCGGATCGGTGGAATCGCTCACGTACAGGTTGTCGTGCACGCAATAGCGGCCCTGATAGCTGCCCTTGTACACGTAGCTGTGATCGCGCGCGCGGGTGAGCAATTCGTGCACGGCGGGAACGTGCGCCGGATCGGTCGTGCGAATGAAGTGGGTGTAGCGAATGCCCAGAAGCTTCCAGAGATCCAGAAACACCTGGCGGTTCCGCTCGACCAGCTGGGCCGGGGTGATTGCCTGCTTCGCCGCCGCGCGTTCGATATTTTCGCCATGCTCGTCGGTGCCGGTGAGAAAGACGACGTCGTCTCCGCACATGCGCCGGTAGCGGGCGATGGCGTCGCAGACCAGCGTGGTGTACGCCGAGCCGACGTGCGGCCGGGAATTCGCATAGTAAAGCGGCGTCGTCAGGTAGAACTTGGCCATGGTCAGGAACCGGATCCGGTTTGGCTGCGGAAGCGGGACAGGGCCTCCGCCATGACTTCCTTGAGCGGCACGCCGCGTTCGGCGGCGATGCGGCGGCAATCCTCGTATTCGGGCGCGGCATTGAGAACGCGGCCGCTCGCGCGGGCGATCTTCATCCGCACCGGGCCGTGCGCCGTCTCGACCGTCACCCATTCGCGATCGAGCGGGCGCCGAAGCGCCTGGCTGATCCGGACGCCGAGCGTCGTGGTTTCGAGGAACAGAAGATCGATCAGCCGGTCGGCGGCTTCGGGCCGCGCCAGCACGGTGACCAGTTGCCCCGGGCGATTTTTCTTCATCTGCGCGGGCGTGGAAAACACGTCGAGCGCCCCGGCTTCCAGGGCGCGCTCGGCAAAATAGCCGTACAGCTGCGGATTCATATCGTCGATGCTCGCTTCGATCACGGCCACTGTCTCGCTTGCGCCCCCGTCGCCTCCGGTTCGCTCGCCGACGAAGAGGCGGAGCATGTTCGGCTGTTCGGCCAGATCGGCCGAACCCGCTCCCACGCCCACCGCGTCGATCCTCATCGGCGGCATGGGACCCGACCCCGCGGCCAGGGTCGAGACGATGGCCGCGCCCGTTGGCGTCACCAGTTCCCTCTCGATGCCAGTCGAATAGCAGGCGAAGCCGCGCAGCAGCTCCGCCGTGGCCGGGGCCGGGACCGGCAAAATTCCGTGAGCCGTCTTCACCTGCCCGCTTCCCAGATTGAGCGGCGAAGTGAAAAACTCCTCGATCCCCAGCAGATCGAAGCCGATGGCGGCGCCGACGATATCCACGATGGAATCCACCGCGCCGACTTCATGAAAATGCACGCGTTCGACCGGAATATCGTGGACCTTTGCCTCGGCCTGGCCCAGGCGCTCGAAAATCGCCCGCGCGCGCCCGGCCGCGCGCGGCGCCAGCTTTGCCCGTTCGATCAGATCCAAAATCACCGCCAAGGAGCGATGATGATGCCCCTGCTGCGTTTCGACGTTCGCTTTCGTCGCCGTGACGGCGCCCCGCCGCACGCTGGCGGCGGAAAGTTGCCAGCCCGGGACCGGCAGCCGGCGCAGTTCGGCTTCGAGCCGGTCGCCGGGAACACCGGCACCGAGCAGGGCGCCCAGCACCATGTCGCCGCTGATGCCCGAAAAGCAGTCGAAATAGGCGGCTTTCATCTGAATTCCTGGACTGTCAGCACGATTTCGGCCGCACCGTCGGAAAGTTCGGAAAGTAGGGAAAAGGAAAATGGTAGTCTGCGGCCCGAATGGAGTCAAATTTCCGGGGAAACAGGCGGGCGAAACGCGTTCGGCCGGAGGGCTTACGGCCCGAGACGAGGTTCCCGTTTGAGCGTGGGCTGCTGCGGGGAACTCGGCAGAGGGAGATTCGGATTGAGCGCCACGCTCGAGGGCTGTTCCAATTTAAACTTCAACAAAGTCTCCGGGGCAATGTCGACCTGTTTGGCGCTCGTAGCGCCTTGATAGACTGCCCCGCCGCTTCCACCGGCTGCCGCGCCGATCGCGGCTCCCTTGCCGCCGCCCGCGATGGCGCCAATCGCCGCGCCGATGGCGCTGCCACCGAGAATGGTCAGCACGGTGCGCTTGGTGCGCGAAGTCCCCTTGTCGATGTAATCGTTGCTGATGAGCGGATACGAATTACCTTGAATCACGATTCGATACAGCTCGAGCCGGAGCTCGCTCCGGCCCCCAAAGTGCCCCGCCGAACGAACTTCCACCAGACGCAGATACACATTAGCACCCTGGGGAGCCACAATCTGCCTGCCCACTTTAAGGGGCTTTGCCAGCGATGCGTGGAGGATGTCTCCGGTGTGGTTCATCGAGGAATTCACCGAGTCGATCATGCTCACGCTGACCCGGGTTCCCTGCGGAATCGTGATTCTTTCCGACGGGGCCGTGGCGGGCGGAACAGGCACAGCATTCACATCCGGCGCGGGTTCGGGGGCAACGCCGGCAGATTCCGGCTCGGCTTCGGGCGGAGGGGTTTGGGCGGCAATTTCGGACGGGCGCGATTGGCCCCCGGACGGCGCGCTGCGGCGGGCGGCGTGATGCCGCGCGGCCATGCGTCTTTCCGCCTTGGGTCCGGAAGCGGCAGCCGCCCGCGCATGGGGGGCTGTCTCCTCGATGGTCATATCGTCGCGAACCATTTTTACGCCGGGGGTTTCCGAGGTTACCTTGAAGGCCTCGTAACGCGCAGCCACCGTGGACACTTGCCCGGAAATGGTAGCCACACCGTCCTTCACCGCAACGGTCAGAGCATTCCCTCTCAATTGCGGATCAGAGAACAACCGGGATTTGACGCTGGTCGCGATCTGCTTGTCGCCGGCGACGCGCGAACAGCCGACCCCCGCCACGGCGATCGCCAGAAACAACGCCGCCCCGCACGCTTTCCTGCGCATGGTATGCCCCTCGCCTATTATGCTCCTCGCCCCCTCCTTTTTTCGATGCCGGAGGCGATGGAAACGCTGTCTTCTTCGTATCCGGCAGGGGCGGCCAGGCAACTTGCCCGCAACTTTCCTCCGGCGGCCGGGTTGAGTTTCCCGAGGCCGGGCGAAAGGCTCTGCCCCCTATTCTAACCCTGAGGGAAAATCCATGGATAAGCCGGCAAAGCTCCTGGCGATTGGCGTGATTCTGGCGGCCGCGATGATGAGTGCGTGCGGCGGATCGGGCGCCGGCACCCTGTCCGGGATCGGGCCAAGCGGAACGATGGTCGTCATGGGCACCGACGCGCCAACCCTGGCAAACGTGGTCTCTTTCGAGGTCCCCATCAGCGGGATCACCGTATCCGGCAACGGCAAAACCGGCGTACCCATCGTGGATACCCCGGCCACCATCGATTTCTCCCGTCTGGTCGGCATGCAGGCGCTGATCGACATCCAGCCCCTGGCGCCGGGCACCTACACCTCGGCCACGATCACCTTCGGCGGCAACCCGACGCTGTCGGTCCTCGACACATCCTCCACCCCTCCCGCCGTCACCAGCATCAACGCCGTGTTCAGCACCATGAGCACCACGGTCAATTTCAGCCAGCCCCTCAACGTCGGTAGCTCTCAGGCACTAGGACTGATGCTCGACTTCCGCATCGGCAAATCCATCCCCATCGATTCCTCCGGCAACATCGTCACCAGCGGCACCCCTCCCACGGTAACCGTAACACCGGACATCCAGCTCAACATCCTTTCGCCACAGCAGGCGAAATTTGAAATCGACGACCTGCGCGGCGGCGTGCAAAAAATCAATTCGGACGGCAGTTTCGTGCTGCAGGGACCCGGCGGCCGCCAGTTTACCGTCTCGACCGACAGCTCGACCGAATGGGCGCCTGCCGGGCAAAGCTTTGCCACGCTTTCGACGAGCGACATCGTCAACGTCGAGGAAGGAATCGTCGATCCGGCGGCGCGGACGGTAAAGGCGGGCGAAATCGACGTGTTCCCCGACAAGTTCGTCCTGACAGGCCTGGTGACCTACGTGAGCCAGTCCCCGAGTTCCGGATCCATCTGCGCCCCGACGGTTGACCTGCTGGTCCGTTCAGCGTTACCCGGGACGACCGGCTCCTCCTACACCGAGGGACAGATTGGCCAGGTGGTTCTGAACGGCAGCGAGAACTATTGGGTCGGGCACAAGGACTGGCTGGGCTCGCAGTTCAATTTGGGATTCGGCTCCTGCACGCTGGTGCCCGGCCAGGCATTGACGATCGGCGGCACGCTCGATTCGAGCGGGAATCTGACGCCCAAGCGCGTTGTCCTGACCATCCAGGGTTTTTCGGGCACAGCCCAATCCGGCGTGGCCGGCGATAACACGTTTCAATTCAGTCCGCAGGGACTGGCTGGGGTGCTCCTGCCCAGTCCGGTCACCGTGCAATTGATCGAATTGCCGTTGTTTTCAACCGAACTGGAAGATCTTTCCGGCACGAACGGCATCGCTACGGGCGTAAAGCTTCACGTAGCCGGGCTGGTGCTCTACAACACGACGACGAATACCACCAATATCCTCGCCGGCCGCGTCGTCGCCCCGACCGAGTAGGGAATTTCGCCGAAAGTGCGCCGCGCGGGCCGTGAAATCTTTGCCTGCTTCCTGCGCGGCACACCCCCGCGAAAGAAGGACGGATGGGGGAAACGAACTCTTTTCAGAAGTCCTTCAGCGGGCCGACGGGCAAGGCCACGCGCACGGCGTTGAGCACGGCAAGTAGATCGATGATTTCCTGCGCCACCGCTCCGCCAATCGGAGGGAGATATCCCAGGGCGGCGGCGACCATGCCAACGACGCTCAGGGCCATGCCGCCGATAGCCGACTCCAGGGCAATGCGGCGCATGTGCCTGGCGATATGGATCAGTTCGTCTACCTGGCTCAAGGATGTTTCCAGGATGACGGCGTCGGCAGCCTCGACCGTTATGTCATTTTGTAGCCCGAATGCGATGCCAACCGTTGCCGCCTGCATGGCCGGTGCGTCGTTGATACCGTCTCCCAGGAAAAGGGTGGGCGCCCGAGCCGCCTCGCCGCGCACAATGGCAACCTTCTCCTCGGGGCTTTTCGCCGAATAAACTTCCTGGATTCCCACCTGGCCTGCCAGACGCCGCACCTCCTCGTCGCGGTCGCCCGATACAAGCAAGATTCGGCTGACAGAATGGCGAGGGCGGAGGTGTCGGATAAAAGAATGGGTGTCCTCGCGGGGCTGGTCGTGGAAGCGGCAGAGAGCGGCATAGCCGTCGTCAATCAAGACCACGCATTCCAGGCCGGACGCAACGGGCGGCAACGCGAACCCCAGGTCTTTCACCGCATGGCGGCTCGTGACCCAGACCTTTCGCTTCCCGACCGTCCCCCGGAGCCCTTCGCCGGGACGCTCGCTGATTTCCGAAACCGGCCCGGCCGGCAGGTGCTCCCTCTCGGCAGCTTCCTGGATGGCGCTGGAAAGAGGATGCTTCGAGTAACGCTCCAGACTGGCCACGGCCTGGAGAACTTCCTCCCGGGTAAAACCGGGCGCACAGAAGATATCGGAAAGGGCAGGCTTGCCGTAGGTCAGCGTTCCGGTCTTGTCGAAAATCAGCGTCCGGCAGCGGTCGATCTGTTCGAGGACAGCCGGATTCTTGATGACAATCCCGCGGCGCGCCGCGAGCGAAATCGCGCCGATGATGGCGACGGGAATGGCGATGAGCAAGGGACACGGCGTGGCCACCACGACGACGGCCAGGAAACGGTGCGATTCACCCGTTACCAGCCAGGCCAGGCCGGCCAGGCCGAGCGCGGCCGGCGTGTACCAGGCGCCCAGTTTGTCGCCCAGCCGCCGAATGCGCGGCCGCCGCTGTTCGGCGTCCTGCATGACCTGCATGATTCTCGCGTAGCGGGAATCCACCGCCAGCTTGTCGGCCCGGATGTGCAAAGCGGTGTCGCCGTTGACCGCGCCGGACAGCACCGGCGTCCCCGGCATTTTTTCGATTTCGAAGGGTTCGCCGGTCAGATAGGCCTCATTCATTTTCCCCTGGCCCTGAACCACCGTCCCGTCCACCGGGCAGATTTCGTGCGGAAAAATGACGAGCAGATCCCCGATCGCAATGTCGGCCAGTTTGACATCGGACAGCTTGGCTCCCGATTTCCGGTGGGCTACCTGCGGCATTCTCCGCGCCAGCGCATCGAGGACGGAAGAGGCGCGGCGGCTGGCGAATTCCTCGAGGGCCGTTCCTCCCGAGAGCATGAGGATGACAATCACCCCGACCAGGTATTCGCCCAGGATCACGGAGGTGACGATGGAAACCCCCGCCAGAAGGTCCGAGCCGAACTCGAGGGAAAAGAGTTTCCGGGTCAACTGCACGACAAGCGGCACACCGCCGGCCACAAGAGCGACGACCAGGGGAGTCAGCCAAGCCGTGCGAGAGGCGTGGAACAGATAGCGAAGCAGCAGATGCGCGAGGATGCTGGCGATCGCCAGAATGGCGATGAGCATCGGCCAGGTCCAAATCGGCCGGAATTTGAATCGTTCGACGGCACCGGCGCCGGGACTGGCTGGCTTGTCGGCTTGGAGATCCACTTCCATCGTTTTCCGATTGTCGACGGCAAGCCTCCCTGAATCCATCGGGCACGGCGACAAGGGGCTGCAAGAAGGTACAGGCTATTTTCGCAGAAAGTGCGCCGCCGCGGCTGCTTTTCGTTTCCCGCGCGCCGCCCCCCGGCTCTTCCGCGCCCGTTGCGCCTCTTATTCGCGGGTATCGCCTCGCGGGGCCATGTACCCTTCGCGCGCATAGACCACAACCTTGCGCCGCTTGCCCTGGGGACTCGTGACCATCAGGGGTTTTCCGTCCGGACCGATGACTTCGACTTTCAACCGGTGATACTTGCCGTCACGCAGCGTTTCATCCAGGGTGCTGCGGCTCATCGTGTTCGAGCCCGTGCCGACGATAAGAATGGCCGTTTTCCCCTTCACACAGCCAAGCCGTTCGAGCGTATCGATGAGCGCGTCGTATAGATTCGCTTCGCGAAAACCAGCAAAGGAATACGCGGCGAGCGCCTCCTGGACCCGCGCTTTGTTCCGGGTGAAATCGACCCGGACGGTCGGTTGGATGTCGTAGATGACCAGGGCTACGTAGTCCTGCGGCTCGAGATGATCGAGGAATCGGGAGCCCCAGGAGGTCGCCTTATAGACGAAGTAACTGTAGGCGCTGGCGCTCGATTCCATCAGCATGACGATCGTGATCGGCGCGCCCACGGGCTCGAAATGGGTGATCGTTTGCGCTTTCCCGTTATCGAGAACGCGGAAATCATTTTTCTTCAGTCCCGCCAGAATCAATCCGTCTTCGTCCGTGACCAAAACATCGAGGCTCACGAGCGGCCTGGCCGGGGGCGGCCCGGCCATTTTCTGCGTTTGGCCGGAAGCCGTTTCTGGCGGCGCCGGGCCGGCAGGCGGCACCGCGATGGGGCCGGACTTTACCTGCGGGTAGGCGACCGCGCATAGCGCCAGAATCTCCAGCAGAGCGATTACGATTCCAAGCCGAATTCGTTGATTCGCCTTCATCACCGGCTCATTCCGGTGGAGCGTCGCTCAACCGGTTTCTTCCGCGCGTGGTCCCTCGGGCAAAGGCCAACGACCCCAAGGTAAGCAAAGCACTTACCAATCGCGGCGAGGCTCGAAAAGGGGGTAAAGGCGCACAAGCCCCTCTTTCCTAAGTCTTGGCGCGTCGGTTCCCGGGAGACTTGCGTCCCGGAACAACACGCCGGGCGCATCGGAGGGCGGGAATTTCACAAAAAAACGCAACGGGCAACGCCAAAAGGCCCATGGGGATTGGGGGGTGGTTCGTGAGAGGAACGGCGGATTCAGTCGATTACCGGGCGACCGCAAAGTCTTTGCAAAACCCCGGCGGGCGAACGTTCGGGTTCGAGCATGGCGCGGAGGGAAACCAGGAACGTCTGCTCGATCGCGAACTGGCCGCTCAGCACGGCGTGCGTGACCATGTCGGTGTAGACCATCCAGACCGCGTTCGGCGGAAATTCCCAGCGCGATTTCGGGCAGTTTTTCTGGAATTCGGAATTTTCCTTCAGCCCGTTGTGGAAATGCATCATGAAGCGGTCGTAGGGCGAGCGGACCGTCAGGCCCAGCGAGCGGCCCAGGTCGCGCGTGGCGCGCGCCACGCCGTTGCGCGCCAGCCGCGTAATCCCGCCCAGGCCGGCCGCGGGTCCCAATCGTTCGACGAGCGGCTCGAAGGTCTCCGAGGTGATCCAGATGCGCGGCACGGCGGGATTCAGATTGACGAAGAAGCGCAAGATGCGGTCGCCGTTGGTTGGCCGGGTCGGGAAGGCGTCGGTATGGAGGAGATCGTTGCGCGCCCGCAGGCGCAGCGCCCGTCCCTGCTCCTCGATCGGGCGAAAGCTCGAAAAATCCATGCGAATCGCGCCGGCATAAGGCGCCAGGGTTTCGTTCACGAATCGTTTCGCATCGGCCGAAAACTGTTTCAGGATGCCCCCCAGGCGCGCGGCGTCGTCCGGTTGGGCGCTCTCGTAACCGGTGAGGCGACCCGAGAGCGGACGATAGGCGATGTTTTTGTGATAGGCCGCGGAGGTTTGCCGCTGCTCGAGCAGGAAACGGCGGTCGTCCGGGGAAAGAGAAAAGGAAGAAGCGGGGAAAACCACCGCGTTTCCGCGCTCGAGCTGGCCGGCGCACCAGGCGGCGTAGGCGGCGGGATCGGCGAAATCCCCGGCGCGCGCCTCGGCGAGCGCGGTCATGCCATTTCCTTCACGTGAAGTACCGCTCAAGCGATCCTACCTAGGCCGCCTTACCGCAGCATTTCTTGTATTTCTTCCCCGAACCGCACGGGCAGGGGTCGTTCCGACCGATTTTCACCCCGGTGCGCACCGGGCGTGGGGCTTCTTCGGGCGCCGCTCCGGCCGAATACTGCAGCTGGCTCTGGGAGTGGCGCTGTTTTTGCTCGATGCGTTCGGCCTGCTCTTCGGGCTTGGCCAATTGCATCAGGAACAGGATGCGGACGGTTTCCGAATCCATCCGATTCATCATTTCCTCGAAGAGGGTAAACGCTTCCTTTTTGAACTCGATCAGCGGGTCCTTCTGCCCGTAGCCACGCAGACCGATGCCCTCTTTCAGGTGGTCCAGGGTGAGCAGGTGATCTTTCCACTGGCCGTCCACGATGTCCAGGATGATGTGGCGCTCGAGCCGGCGCATCAGCTCGGCGCCGAACTGCTTTTCCTTCTCCTCGTATTTGGCCTTGAGCCCCTCGGTCAGGCTTTCGACCAGATCGGCATGGCCCGCCTCGTCCAGATGGGGGACCACTGTTTTCAAATCGATGCCAAACTGGTTGAGGACCTCGTTCGAGAGCTGGGGGATGTTCCACAGGTTCGGGTGCTGATTGTGCGGGCAGTCGCGCTCGACCATGTTGCGCGCGATGTCTTCGGCAACCGAAAGAACGTACTCCTTCTGATCCTTGCCTTCGAGGATGGCGCGGCGAATCTCGTAGATCGTGTGTCGCTGCTTGTTCATCACATCGTCGTATTCGAGCAGGTGCTTGCGGGCCTCGAAGTTCTGCGCCTCGACAGACTTCTGGGCGTTCTCGATGCGCTTGCTGATCATCTTGGATTCGATCGGGATACCGTCCTTCATCCCCAGGCGCCACATCAGCGCCTTGATGCGGTCGCCGCCGAAAATCCGCAGCAGATCGTCTTCGAGGGACATGAAAAAGCGGGAGGAGCCGGGGTCGCCCTGCCGGCCCGCGCGGCCGCGCAACTGATTGTCGATGCGCCGCGCCTCGTGGCGCTCGGTGCCCAGCACGTGCAGCCCGCCCATCGCCACCACCTCGTCGTGCTCGACCCGGCACTCTTCGGCGAACTGATCGTAGATCGGTTTCCACTGGGCCAGCGGAACCTGATAGACCCGGCCTTCGTACTGGAAAATAATCGTGCCGGTCGATTCGCCGTCGGAACCGACCAGCGGCCCGGCCGACGCGTAGGGGGAGGCCATCTTGTTCTTGAGGCAATATTCACGCGTGAGGAATTCGGGATTGCCGCCGAGCAGGATGTCGGTGCCTCGGCCGGCCATGTTCGTGGCCACGGTGATCGCGTGCTTGCGGCCGGCCTGGGCGATGACCTTGGCTTCGCGCTCGTGGGCTTTGGCGTTGAGCACCTGATGGGGAATGCCGGCGCGCTGGAGCAGTTCGGCCAATTTTTCCGATTTTTCGATCGAGATCGTGCCGACCAGCACCGGCTGCCCGCTCTCCCAAAGCTGGCGGATGCCGACCGTGCGCGTGCCGTCTTCCTGGACGATACCGTTGACCACAGCCTCCCATTTTTCCTTGTCCGTGCGGTAGACGACGTCGGGGGATTCGTGGCGGCGCAGATCCTTGTTCGTGGGAATCACGACGACGCCCAGGCCGTAGATCTTGCGAAACTCCTCTTTCTCGGTTTCCGCCGTGCCGGTCATGCCGGAAAGCTTCTTGTACATGCGGAAATAGTTCTGGAAGGTGATCGTGGCGAGCGTCTGATTTTCCCGCTCGATCTTGACGCTTTCCTTGGCCTCGATCGCCTGGTGGAGACCGTCGGACCAGCGGCGGCCGGGCATTTCGCGGCCGGTGAATTCATCGATGATGACCACCTCGCCGTTCTTCACGACGTAATCGACGTCCCGGGTAAAGAGGGCGTGGGCGCGCAGCGCCTGATAGACGTGGTGGATCGACTCGATGTTCTCGGGATCGTACAGGTTCTGGAAGCCGAGCAGGCGCTCGCATTTGGAAACGCCCTCTTCGGTGAGGGTGACGGTCTTGAATTTTTCGTCGACGGTGAAGTCGATGTCCCGGATCAGCTTGGGGATCATCTTGTCGATCCTGTAATACTTTTCGGTCGACTCCTCCGCCGGGCCGGAAATGATGAGCGGCGTGCGCGCCTCGTCGATCAGGATCGAGTCGACTTCGTCGACGATGCAGAAATGATGGTCGCGCTGAACGCAGTCGGCCAGGTCGTATTTCATGTTGTCGCGGAGATAATCGAAGCCGAACTCGTTGTTGGTGCCGTAGGTGACGTCGGCGCCGTAGGCGATTTTGCGCTCGGCGTCGTCCAGATCGTGGGTGATGACCCCGACCGACAGCCCGAGCGTTTTATAAATCGGCGACATCCACTCCGCGTCGCGCCGCGCCAGGTAGTCGTTCACCGTGACGATGTGCACGCCGTCGCCGGGGAGGGCGTTCAGGTAGACTGGCAGGGTCGAGACGAGCGTCTTTCCCTCGCCGGTCCTCATCTCGGCGATCCAGCCGAAGTGGAGGGCCATCCCGCCCATGAGCTGGACGTCGAAGTGGCGCTGGCCGATCGTCCTCTTGGCGGCTTCCCGGACGACTGCGAACGCCTCGACAAGAAGGTCGTTCAGGTCCTCACCCTGGGCGAGGCGCTCTTTGAATTCGACCGTCATGTTGGCAAGCTCTTCGTCTGCGAGCTCGCCAACCTCCTCTTCGAGGGCGTTGATCAGCGGCACGACCTCAGCGAGGCTGCGTACCTT
>DATLRW010000219.1:0-4486 GCA_035534495.1 Candidatus Dormiibacterota bacterium
GATGACGCCAACATCGTGCTGCCCACGCTGACCACGCAAGGCTACCTCTGGCCCTCGCCCGCCGGCAGCGGCACGCGTCTCAACCCGAATGTCGGCGAGATTACCGGCTGTTTCTGGACGGGCGATTCCTATTACGACGGTCTGGAAGTTCATCTCCGGGGAAAGTTCGGCCAAGGCTCGCAGGCGGGACTTTCCTACACTTGGGGGAAGGCGATCGACACCGGTTCGAGCAGCACGGCAGGCGATGAATTCCCCAACAGCATTGCCAGCCCGCTCTGGTTCGACGTTCGCCGTTATCGGGGCCTGGCGGCCTTTGATACCGCACAGGATTTGACGGCCAGCTACATCTTGAACCTGGGAACACCCAAACGGATACAGGGCATCGGGCGGTGGGCCTTGGGCGGCTGGGCCGTGGGCGGGATCTTCGAGGCCAGCACGGGCACGCCTTTCACGCCGGTTTTCGGGGGCGATCCATTGGGAGTGAACAGTTCCAGCCCCAGCGTGGATGTGCCGAACTTTGTGAACGCGCCGGGCTGCTCCTCCTCGCAGGTGAATCCCGGCAACCCCCTGCACTACATCAAGACCCAGTGTTTTGCGGTGCCCAACCCCATTACGCTGCTGGGAAATCTGGGCCGGAATACGCTGATCGGTCCGGGACTGGTGAACCTGGATTTTTCGATGTTCAAGAATAATTACGTGAAGAGAATTTCCGACGCCTTCAACGTGCAGTTCCGCGCGGAGTTTTTCAACGTCCTGAATCACGCGAACTTCGCCCCGCCGCTCGATAACCGGGCTTTGTTCGACGCACAGGGCAAGCCGCTGGCCAACGCCGGCGAGATCACCGGCACGCAGACGCCCGCCCGGGAGATTCAGTTCGCGTTGAAGATGATCTGGTAGGGGGCCGAGGGTCGCCGGCGGACGCGACGCAATCTGCCGATTCATCTTGCGTGCAGGTCCTTTTGGTTTCCGGCGTCTGCCGGAATGCGGTCGCGGGTCATGTTCGTGCCGTGAATTTCGGTTTTGGCGCATGTCCTGTGAAATCACATTGCATATAATGCCTGGGGTGGTCGGGAAGGATGTACGAGGGGGATCATGATTTCTTGGGGAAAGCATCAACGGGGAACTATTGTCTTTTTCTTAATACTCGCCATTCTAGTTTTGTTTACCGCAGGCGCGGTGCCGGGTAGCGCCCAGGTCGCCAAAGGGAGCCTTTCGGGAACGGTCCGGGCGTCCGGCGGTTCCCGGGTTCCAATGGCCCACGTTTTGATCCAAAGCACCGTAACCGGTTTGGCCCGATCGGTCACCGCGAATCGAAGCGGCTTCTACCATGCGAGCAATCTCCCGCCGGGTGAATATGAGGTCATCGCCTCGGCTCCCGGTTTTGTGGCTGCCCGGGTGACGGTTTCCGTTGCCGCGGGGGCCAAGCAGGAGGCCAACCTCGTGCTCGGCATTTACAAAAGTACCCCGGCCGCTACGGGGCAGGGATCCGTTTCGGCCGTGCGAGGGGTTGTGAACTCCCAAAGCGTGCAAGATCTTCCGCTCAACGGCCGTTCGGCGTCCAACCTGGCCGCGCTCCAGCCCGGTGTCGCGCAGGCTCGCACGGCGCAGACCACGACCGCTCAGGGGGGATTCGGCACAGAGATGGTGATATCCGGCCAAAGTCCGCGTCAAAACGACTACACGCTGGACGGCATCAGCGTGAACGACTATGCCAACTCCCCGCCGGGCAGCGCGGCCGGCGTCAATCTGGGTGCCGATGCGACGAAACAGTTCTCGGTGACCACCAGCAATTATCCGGCGCAATACGGCCGTTCTTCTGGCGGAATCGTTGCCCAGACCACGCGGTCGGGCACGAATGAGTTTCACGGGGACGTTTTCGAATATATTCGCAATAGCGTGCTAGACGCGCGGAATTACTTCGATTCGGTCAAGCCGCCCTTTCACCGCAATCAATTTGGCGGGACGCTTGGCGGACCAATTCTCAAGAGCCGCGCCTTCTTTCTGGTGTCCTACGAGGGATTCCGCCAGTCGCAGGGGCTGACCTTCGTGGATGATGTGCCGTCGCAGGCGGCGCGAAATGGCAATCTTTCGAGCGGCACGATCACGGTCGATCCGAGCGTTCTGAACCTGCTGAATGCCTTTTACCCGTTGCCCAATCGTGGCCTGCTGGGAAACGGGGATACGGGGGTCTTCGCGTTTGCCGGGCAGCAGGTCACTCCGGAGAACTATTTCACGACCCGGCTGGACGACAAGCTGACATCACGAGACGCGCTCAGCGGCGTTTATCAGTTCAATGCTGGGAGCGTGACGCAGCCGGACGAATTCAACAACAAGGGAACGGGATACAATTCAGCGAACCAGTTCTTGATGTTGAGCGAGTCGCACACCTTCAGCCCTACGTTGCTCAACTCCTTCCGCTTCGGGATCAACCGGGTGGTGGTGAATGCGGGACTGACTTTCCCGGGTGCAAATCCGAATGCGGCAAACACTTCATTCGGAACGGAGCCGGGGCAGAATGCGGCCCAAGTCACGGTGCCGGGACTGACGAGCTTCACGGGCGGCCTCGGTGCAAACCCCATTTACAAATTCCACTTTACGGACATCCAGGTCTACGACGACTTTTCCTGGCACCGTGGAAAGCACGCGTTCAAATTCGGCGCCAGCATCGAACACATGTACGACAATATGTTCGGCCACTCCACCCTCGCTGGCCAATTCAAATTCAACTCGCTCTATGATTTCCTGACCAACCAGCCCTATTCTGTACAAGAGACGCTGCCCTCGCCGCTGAGCCCCCGCGATCTCCGGCAGACGATCGTGGGTGCCTATGCCGAGGACGACTGGCAAGCGCGCCCGAACCTGACCCTTGGATTGGGCTTGCGCTACGAGATGGCGACGGTGATCTCGGAGGTGAACAATGAGTTGAGCAACCTGCCAAGCCTCACCGCTGCTCAGCCTCAGCTGGTCTCGTCGATCATTTCCAACCCGACGCTCGGCAATTTCGAGCCTCGCGTCGGCGTAGCCTGGGACCCGTTCGGGAACGGCAAGACGGTGCTCCGGTCCGGCTTCGGGATGTTCGATGTATTGCCATTGCCCTATATGTTCGAGCTGAATGCGATCAATTCCGCCCCCTACTTGAACTCCGGGACGGTCACGAACCTGCCGGCCGGCTCCTACCCGGCGGGCGTGTCCCTGACCCCGAGCGACTTCCGCCAGTCTTATTTCCAGTCGCATCCCGAGCGCAGCTACGTAATGCAATGGAATCTGAGCATCGATCACCGTCTGTCGAGAGACTTTTTCATGCGGATTGGATATATTGGCTCGCGCGGCGTGCACGAACCGTTCCGGTCCAACGACGCGAACATCGTGTTGCCCACGTTGACCCCGCAGGGCTACCTCTGGCCCTCGCCGGCCGGCAGTGGAACACGCCTAAATCCGAATGTGGGAAACATCAACTCCATGTGGTGGTTAGGCGATTCGTATTACGATGGCCTGCAAGCCCGGCTCAGCGGAACGTTCGGCCGAGGCTCGCAGGTGGGAGTTTCCTACACCTGGGGAAAAGCGATCGACGACACACTTTCGGGCAGCCTGAAAAGCGACGAATTCCCCGGTCAGATTTCCAGCCCGCTTTGGTTCGACATTCGCCGCTATCGCGGCTTGGCGGCTTTTGACGTTGCTCAAAATTTGACGGCCAGCTACATCTTGAGCCTGGGAACGCCGAAGTGGGCCAAGGGATTCAGCGGATGGGCCTTGGGCGGCTGGGCAGTGGGCGGGATATTCGAGGCCAGTTCGGGGACGCCCTTCACGCCGAATTTCGGCGGCGATCCGCTGGGTGTGAACAGTTCCGACCCCAACGTCGATGTGCCGAATCTTGTGAACGCACCGGGCTGTTCCTCTTCGCAGGTGAATCCCGGCAACCCGAAACACTACATCAAGACCCAGTGTTTTGCGGTTCCCAACCCCATTACCCTGCTCGGGAACCTGGGCCGAAATACACTGATTGGTCCGGGACTGGTGAACCTGGATTTTTCGATGTTCAAGAATAATTACGTGAAGAGAATTTCCGACGCCTTCAACGTGCAGTTCCGCGCAGAGTTTTTCAATATTCTGAATCACGCAAACTTCGCCCCGCCTTTCAACAACCGGAGCCTGTTCGACACCCAGGGCAATCCCCTCGGCAACGCCGGGGAGATTACCAGCACGCAGACGCCCGCCCGGGAGATTCAGTTTGCGTTGAGGATGATCTGGTAGGGAACCAGGGTCGCCGCTGGAGCGCGCCCGGCGCCAAGGACCCTGCCTGCCGGGACGTTCTCCCATGAATGGCTGGCTGCCTCGGCGGGAGATAAATGGTGGGCCTGGGGAGAGTCGAACTCCCGACACGCGGTTTAGGAAACCGCTGCTCTATCCGTCTGAGCTACAGGCCCACAGCGATAGCCTAACATTGAAATCCTTCGAATGGTCAGATGAGGGAAGGGCGCAAAGCCGC
>DATLRW010000220.1:0-4499 GCA_035534495.1 Candidatus Dormiibacterota bacterium
CGGCCGCCATGCCGTCGTCTTTTACGACGACCTCTCCAAGCACGCCCAGGCCTATCGCGAAATCTCCCTGCTCCTGCGCCGCCCGCCGGGCCGCGAGGCTTTCCCCGGCGACGTTTTCTATCTCCATTCGCGCCTGCTCGAACGCGCCGCCAAGCTCAGCCAGGAGAGGGGCGGCGGCAGCCTGACCGCCCTGCCGGTGATCGAAACGCAGGCCAGCGACGTCACGGCCTATATTCCCACCAATGTGATTTCCATTACCGACGGGCAGATTTACCTCGAAGCCGATCTGTTCAACATCGGCATCCGTCCGGCGATCAACGTCGGCACATCGGTCAGCCGTGTCGGCGGCAACGCGCAGATCAAGGCGATGAAGCAGGTGGCCGGCACGCTCCGCCTGGAAATGGCGCAGTACCGCGAACTGGCGGCTTTCGCGCAATTCGGCTCCGAACTCGACCGCGCCAGCCAGGCCCAGATCGCCCGCGGCAAACGCCTGACCGAAGTCCTCAAGCAGGACCAATATCAGCCGGTGCCGGTTGAGAAGCAGATTCTGATCATTTTCGCCGGCACGCAAGGCTATCTGGATGACCTGGAAGTCGAACAGTGCCGTGCCTTCGAAAAGGCGCTTTACGATTTCTTCGATTCCAATCATCCCGGCGTCCTGGCGAAAATCGCCGAGCGCAAGCAGCTCGATGACGAGTTGCGCGCCCAGTTGCGCCAGAGTCTGGACGGCTTCAAGGAGCAGTTCCGGGCGGTTTCCGGATCGGCTCAGGCGGCGGCCCGCTAGCCGCCCACGGCAAAACCCGATGCCCACACTTCTCGAATACAGGCACCGGCTGCGGTCGGTGCGGCAAACGCAGCAGATCACCCGCGCCATGAAGTTCGTCGCCGCGGCGCAGTTGCGGCGCGCCCAATCCCGCGTCTTCGCCGCGCGCCCCTACGCCGAGGAGATCGTCCGCGTGCTGCGCTCGGCCGCCGACCGCATGGAAATCCCGTTTCATCCGCTGCTCGAACGGCGGCCCGAACAGCGGCTGCTCGTCCTGGTCGTCAGCGCCGATAAAGGCCTCTGCGGGGCCTTCAACAGCAACGTGGTCCGTCGGGCCACCGCCTTTCTCCGTTCGCACAGCGACCGCGAACTGCAGGTGATTGCCGTCGGGCGCCGCGGCCGCGATTCGCTCCGCCGCCAAGGCCGGCCGCTGGCGGGCGAATACGTCGACATCTTTCGCCATATCGATTTTCGCAACGCGCAGCAGATCGCGCGGCAGGCCGCCGGCCTGTTCACCGAGCCGAAAATCGACGCCGTCTATGCCATCTACAACGAGTTCAAGAACGTCATGGTGCAAAAGCTGGTCGTCGAAAAGGTGCTGCCGCTCGATCCCCACGTCGTGGTCCCGGCGGAAGACGAGCCCGCGGCCGCCACCCGCGACCGGTCCGATTACATCTACGAGGATCCGCCCGAGGCGGTTTTCGAGCGCATGGTGCCTCGTTATCTGGAATCGGAAATTTTTCGCATTCTGCTCGAATCCGCCGCCGGAGAGCAGGCTGCGCGGATGACGGCGATGGACGCCGCCACCAACAATGCCGCCGACCTGATCGAGCGGCTCACGCTGGAAATGAACAAGGTGCGCCAGGCGGCCATCACGAAGGAAATTATCGAAATCGTTGGCGGGGCCGCGGCAACGGCCGCCTAAGGCCACCCGCCGGGAGGATAGCTCGTGCCGGAAAAGATTGAGGGACGTGTCGTACAGGTGATCGGGCCTGTGGTGGACGTCGCCTTTCCCGAAGGACACTTGCCGTCGATTTATAACGCCGTCGAGATCACCAGCGAAGGCTCGGACTCGCCCATCCAGATGCATGTCATCGGCGAGGTCGAACAGCACCTGGGCGAAGGCCGCGTCCGCTGCGTCGCCATGGAACCGACCGACGGGCTCGTGCGCGGAATGAAGGCCATCGACACCGGTGGCCCAATCACCGTCCCGGTCGGCCGCGCCACGCTCGGCCGCGTGCTGAACGTCCTGGGCGACCCGATCGACAATCTGGGTCCGGTGGCGACGGAAAAACGCTATCCGATTCACCGGCCCGCGCCGACCCTCGACGAGCAGTCGACAGCGCTCGAAACCTTCGAGACCGGCATCAAAGTCATCGACCTCATCCAGCCATACCTGAAGGGCGGCAAGGTGGGCCTGTTCGGCGGCGCCGGCGTCGGCAAGACCGTCCTGATTCAGGAACTCATCCACAACGTCGCGATGAAGCACGGCGGCGTTTCCGTTTTCACCGGCGTCGGCGAGCGCACGCGCGAAGGCAACGACCTCTGGAACGAAATGCAGCATTCGGGCGTCATGGTGGCCGGCGATCCGGAAAAATCCCGCGTCGCCCTGATCTACGGCCAGATGACCGAACCGCCCGGCGCGCGCCTGCGCGTGGGCCTGGCCGGCCTCACCGTCGCGGAATACTTCCGCGACGAGGAAAACCTGGACGTGCTGCTGTTCATCGACAACATCTTCCGCTTCGTGCAGGCGGGCGCCGAGGTTTCCGCCCTTCTCGGGCGCATGCCCTCGGCCGTGGGCTACCAGCCCAACCTCAACACCGAACTCGGCGAGCTGCAGGAGCGAATCACGTCGACCAAGCGGGGATCGGTCACCTCCGTGCAGGCCATCTACGTGCCCGCCGACGACTACACGGACCCGGCGCCGGCGGCCACGTTCAGCCATCTCGACGCGACAACGACCCTCAGCCGGCAAATTTCCGATCTCGGCATCTACCCCGCCGTCGATCCGCTGACCAGTTTTTCCCGCATTCTCGATCCGCGCATCGTCGGCCAGGAACACTACAATGTGGCGCGCAACGTCAAATCGATTCTCCAGCGCTACAAGGACCTCCAGGACATCATCGCCATTCTGGGGATCGAGGAACTCTCCGACGAGGACAAGAGCACCGTTTCCCGCGCGCGGAAAATCCAGCGCTTCCTCTCCCAGCCCTTTTTCGTCGCCGAGGTGTTCACCAACCTGCCCGGCCGCTACGTGAAAGTCGAAGACACCATCCGCGGGTTCCAGGAAATCATTTCCGGCCAACTCGACGACCTGCCCGAGCAGGCCTTCTACATGGTCGGCACGATCGAGGAAGCGCAGGAAAAAGCCGCAAAACTTCAGGCCGTAGGCGCCTGATCGCCATGCTGCCCGAATCCATCGCGCTCGAAGTCGTCACGCCCGACCGCCGCGTCGTCCAGGAAACGGTGGACGAAGTGCAGGTGCCGGGGAGCCAGGGCTACATCGGCGCGCTTCCCGGCCACGCGCCGCTCATGACCGAACTGGGTATCGGCATGCTGAGCTACCGCAAGGGAGCTTCGTGGTCGTATCTCACGGCGATCGGCGGCTTCGCCGAAGTTCTTGCCGACCGGGTGATCGTGCTCGCCGAAGAGGCCGAGCGCGCCGAGGAGATCGACGTCGAACGCGCGCGGGAGGCGATGGCGCGCGCGCAGGGGCGCCTGGCCAAAATGCAAGAACCGGAAATCGATTGGGAACGGGCGCAAACCGCCTTGCAGCGCGCCCTGGTCCGCGTGCAAGTGGCCGCCAAGACCGGCGGCGCCGTCATCGGCCATCCCCACCCGAAAGCCTAAAAGCCGCGCGGACGGAAATAGTCCCCGGATATCTCTTCGTTGTGCTACGGTAGCCTCGCTCCGGGCCGTTGCCGGTCGGACAATCGCCTGCCATGAACGCTGTTTCCGATTCCGTTCCCCGCGCGACAGCACCTTCGACTGCCCTGCGCACCTCCGCATGGCGAAGGATCTGGCCCTGGCTGTGCTTGCTGCTTGTTTTGCTAGCTTTTGCCGCCACAATCGCCGCGCTGCGCCCCGCCGCAAATTTCGGTACGCTTCAGGACGATGCCATGTACTTCGCCTCGGCCAAGGCACTTGCTGCCGGCCAAGGCTATTTTCTGCCCAGCTTCCCGGGCCGCCTGACGGCGCTGAAATATCCGGAGCTTTATCCCTGGCTGCTCTCTTGGATTTGGCGGGTGGATTCGTCATTTCCCGGCAACGTCGTTTGGGCTATCGCACTGAGCGTTTTTTTTGCCTGCTGGTTCCTGGTGACGTGTTTTCTGCTGGCCAAGCGAACATTTGGCCTGGGCGCCGGGTGGGCGCTGGCGGTCACCGCGCTTTGCGCGTTTAATTTCTTCACGCTGCTGCTCGGTGGAAGCGTATTAAGCGATTTGCCGTTTGCCGCGCTTGCCTTATCGGCCGCGCTGGCTGCCGATCACTCCATCGAAGCCGAAGGCGGTTGGGGATGGATGGCTCTGGCGGGCGTGCTGGCCGGCCTGTCGGTGGGCTTGCGAACCGTGGGCGTGATGGTCGTCGCCGGGATCACCCTCGTCGCCCTGCTGCGCCGCGCCTGGCGGCAGGCGTTTGTGATCTGCCTGGTGGGCGG
The DNA here is from genome assembly GCA_035534495.1 of Candidatus Dormiibacterota bacterium. GTDB lineage: Bacteria > Acidobacteriota > Terriglobia > Acidiferrales > UBA7541 > JAKASX01. Next base: position 4,419 of record DATLRW010000220.1, read on the forward strand.
AGGCTTTTCGCTGCCTTGGGTCCTGCCGGTTCTGCTCCGCGCCATCGGCCACCATGCCAGCTCCGCGAGCCTTCCCCTGGG
>DATLRW010000221.1:0-2040 GCA_035534495.1 Candidatus Dormiibacterota bacterium
CTTGGACCGCGATTCGATGCGCCATCAGCCTGGCGGCTGACGTTGCGCGGTGAACCGCTCACGGCCACGGCGCTTCACGTCCTCGGCCAGGGCCCGCATCGAATCCGGGGTGATGGGGACGCCCTCCCCCCGGTCCAGAGATGATTCGGCTGCGTCGAGGCTGGAGAGAAATTCAGAGCGCTGCAGCTCATGCTCTTCCCACAACAGCAATGCCTCTGCCAGAGCATCTTCGGGCCGCTGCAAGCGGCCGGTTTTGATGGCCTGGCGGACGAAAGCTTCCTGGTCGGGGGTCAGGGTGATTTCCATGGTAATGCCCTTTCTCAAAATTGGGATTATCGTGATTGGGTAGCGCAGTCAATGTCAGAGGGGCAAGAGTGCTCGGTCGCGTCAAAAGCTGAGTGCTGATCTGTTGCGGGTGGTCTTGCCTTTCTGGCTGGCCGCCACTATCTTCCCATAGAAAGATATCGGTCCAGTTCCCTCTGGAGAATGATGTGGAAACGGCTGTATTCCCATCGGCTGCATCCTCGCCCAATCGATCGGTCGTCGTCAGCAAGGCTGTCGCGCGAGCCGCCGAGTTGCTGGGGCTGACCAACGCCGCACTGGCACGGACGATTGGTGTTTCCGAGGCGACCGCTTCGCGCTTACGCGCCGGCAGCTTTGCCCTTGACCCTGGCAGTAAGCCATACGAACTTGCGCTACTGCTGGTCCGGCTCTTCCGCGGCCTCGATGCGGTCGTGGCCGGAGACGAAGCCTCTCTACGCTCGTGGATGGCCGCAAAAAACATCGCCCTGGGCGGTGTGCCGCGCGAGTTGGTGCAGAACGTGACCGGCTTGGTTGCCGCGGTGGACTATGTGGACGCCGTCCGCGCTCGCATCTGAGGCAACGGCCTGGTCGGGCGAGCTGTGGCGCGTGGTGGAAAGCCAGTCGCGGGTCGCCACTCTCAAATTGGTCGATACCCTCGACGAACAAGCCATCCTGGAAGCCGAACTCGAGGGCAGCAAGCCCCTCATCCCAATAACTTGCGCTGGTATGGATTATCTCTTGGCGACGCCCTTCCGCTACGCGCCCTACCCCCGCGGGAGCCGATTCCGCCGTGCACGTCAGCCTGAGGGGTGCTTCTACGCCGCCGAACGTGTGGAAACAGCGGTGGCCGAAGAGGCCTTTTACCGGCTGTTGTTCTTTCTTGACGCGCCAACAGCCAGACGTCCGGCGAATCCGCAGGAGCGGACGGCGTTCCGGGTGCCGGCCGGAACCGAGCGCGCGATTGACATCACGGTTCCGCCGCTCAATGCAGACGCAACACTTTGGCGACATCCGACCGAATACGGCCCCTGCCAGGCACTTGCCGACGCAGCCCGTGCCGCAGGTTTGGAGGCCATTCGCTATCTTTCGGTACGCGACCCAGGTGGCGCCGCCAACATCGCCCTGCTTTCTCCCGCAGCATTCCGAGCTACCCGGCCGGAGGCGTTCGAGACCTGGCACATTTTCCTGCGCGAGGCGGCGGTTCAGGCAGTTCGTGAGATGCCCAGGCTCACGCTTGAGATTCCGTTTTCAGCCTGGATGACCGACCCGCGAGTACCGAACCGGTTGTCGGCTTGATACAAGCCGGCGCGCAACTTCACCCGGATGCCGTCCATCAGGTCCATGCAGTACCGCGGAGGCTCTCCCTGATTGCAGGATGACACTTGTCCAGCGGCGGCTGCGGGCGCCGCGGACGGGATCGGTCATGGGGCTATGACAGCATGGATCATAACACGCGGGAAGGGATATTATCGCGTGTTAATACGGTCGCCAGCAGGTCCAAATCGGGGACAGGCAACCACCGGGAGTTGACTCTGCCTCCGGTCATTTGCTGACCGGGAAGTCGTCCGTCCGCAGCCGGATCGCAACCTTGCCAAGGTTGGGGTCGAGGGTTCGAATCCCTTCGCCCGCTCCAGATTTTCTCAAGAAAATCAAGGCCTTTTAGGCGGCCCTCCGGGGCCGTTTTTGCTTACAAAGGCTTTGTTGGTCCAATTTGTAAGCTAGAAGTCACCACGGGGC
>DATLRW010000222.1:0-19207 GCA_035534495.1 Candidatus Dormiibacterota bacterium
TTCGCGTTGTTCCCGCTCCAGTTGCAACGGGGCCAGGGGTCGTCCCAAACTCATAGGCACCTCCATTCTCCACAGAAGATGCCTAAGGGGAAGACCATCGCGCAATGGTTATATTAGTGACTTACGGGACACAACACTAGATGAAGTGTCCAGTTTTAGCGGGGAGCAATACATAATGTGTCCACAAGTGAACAGACATCCGTCTCGTTCTCTTAGTATGGTGCCAGGATGGAAGCACACAAAATAGATTGGGCCTTCCAAGAAGGAGCTCAGAACATGAGCAGACGAGCGTTTTATCGCCTCGCGTTATTGTGCACGGTCGTGCTAGCTATGGCCACAGTTGGCTGGGCAAAAACCTACCCTATGACCTCCACGGGGGCAGTGCCGGGGGCGGCGGGTAACGTTAACGTCAGTAAGGCAAAGCATGGCAACATCCAGATTGTCGTGAAAGTCAGGCATCTGTCGAAACCGGGTATGCTCACTCCTCCTGCAAACACCTACGTTGTCTGGTTGCAAGGGGAAGGCGCTCAGCCGCAGAGTCTGGGGGAGATGAAGGTCGGAGACAACCTCAAGGGTGCGCTAAGGGCGTCAACTCCTCTGGGTAATTTCACAGTGTTTATCACCGCGGAGATCGACTCGCAGACGACAACCCCCTCAAACCAAGTGGTTCTGCGAGCGAGGGTGCAGGAGTAAAAGATGGCCAGGCGGGTGGCGCACCCTCGTGGGGGGTTTCACCGCCTGACCTTTCGGGTGCCGCACTCTTTGCGTTGTTTGCAAAGGGCGCGTCTTTGTGACCTGCCCCCATTTTCCGCGCAGCCGAGCATGCGACCCCGGCTTGACCTGAACGAGCTTTTCCGACGCCAACCCCTTTGCTTTGTCCGTGCGAACATTAAAAGGTCGATACATTTTTGTATTTGCCGTCCGAGGGCCTGGGGCGAATACAAAAAGTTTAGCGGCGGAAAATTTCCGGATGGGCGGCCTTGGCGGCGCTGCCCGCCCTGGCTACGGTCAAATGCACGGAAACCGGCACGGTAACCGGCGGCAGGCAGTAGGTATCGTTGCAGGCCTGATAGTGCAGCGATAGCGGCAAATCGCTGGGGCCGAGCGGGGCGCCGCTCGCGGCCTTTATTTTCATTCGCACGATCATCTGGCCCGTATAGACCGCTAATTTCTTGGGGGAAAAGGAGAATTTCCGCAACTCGCCCGGCGGGTAGCCGGTCGACGCCAGGCGAAAGCCGGCCGGGAAATGACCTTCCAGCTTGGTGGGAATCAAGAACTGGTCGAGCACCTTGTGCGCGTTGATGTGGAAGGTCGGCTTGATGTGGGCGATCACGGCCACGTCGAACGTGCGCCCGCGCGGAACCGGCTCGAGCGAGACGTAGACCTGCGTCGAGACCACCGTCCGGGCGGTATTGCTGTCCATTTGCGCGCCGGCTGCGGGAACCAGCAGCGTCGCCGCCGCCATGACTGCTGCCACAATCCAACCGTTCTTCATTCGCTTGCGCCTCCGCGCGGCTCCCGGATCAGGAGGAAAGCAGCTGCTGAATCAGACGATCGATCTCCTGCGGATCGATCATGCCGATCACCCTCTTCACCACCTGCCCGTTTTTCGATATCACATAGCTGGTCGGCAAACCGATGATCCCGCCGAACTGCGTCGCGATCTGGTCGGTGCCCAATACGATCGGGTAATCCATCGCCACTGTTTGCCCGGCCACGACGAATTGTGGTTTCGCGGCAAACGGCGCAACCACCGATTTTCCTTCCTGGTCCATGGCCACGCCCAGAACCGTGAAGTTCCTGTTCCCGTATTTCTTCTGAATCTGAATCAGGTCGGGAATCTCCGCCTTGCACGGTTCGCACCAGGTGGCCCAGAAATTCACGAGTACCACCTTGCCGTGATATTGCGCCAGATTCACCGTCTGCCCGTCGAGATTCCGGAAGCTGACCGCCGGCGCCGGACCCAGATCGGCTATGCCGCCCGATGTCGATCCGTTCGAAGCGTTGCGGTCGCAGCCCACGGCGATGGAAAGCAGGCTGAGTACCAGCGCGACTTTCAGCCACCGATTCTTGCGTTTGCTCATCGTTATTCTTTCCACTTGGCTCCCCGCCCGGTTTCCTATCTGGAAAATGCGTTCAGAAAAGAGAGTTTCCCCGAAAGCCACGTCAATTGGTTCACGTAAATCAGCCCGCCCACCGCCAGAAGCAACACCCCGCTGAAGACTTCCACGACGTGCAAATGCCGCCGGAAGCGCCGGTAGAAGGTCAGGAAGCGGCTGATCCCGAGCGCCGTCAGGAAAAACGGCAAGGCCAGCCCGGCCGAATAGACCGCCAGCAGGCCCACGCCGCGCGATACGGTAGCCTGCGTCGCCGCCAACGCCAGCACGGCTCCCAGGATCGGACCGATGCAGGGCGTCCAGCCGAATGCGAAAGCGAAACCCATCAAAAAGCCGCTGAAGATGCCCGGTTGGCCGCCCATGTGGCGGAAATGCACGTCGCGATTCAGCCAGCGCGATAGAAACGGGCCCAAGAGAAAAATCAGGGCCAGGGAAACGAAATGCACCGTCCCAAACTTCCCCCCGGTGATCGACGGCCGGAATCCCACGGCAACCCCCGCCGCCACCAGCGCCGCGCCCACAATCAGCCCGACCTTCAAGGGAATCTTCACCAGCCAGCCGATCAAATGCAGGCCAAAGAGAAGAATGATCGCTCCGGCCACCGGCGCCATCGTCGCCTTGTTCCTCACCAGGAACTGGCCGATGGCGCTGGCCGATGCCCCGAAGGCGATGAACACTATGGAAAAACCCAAAATAAACGCTCCCGCCGCGGCCAGCAGCCGTCCCTGCGGTTTTTCTTCCTTCTGGAGCTGATCGACGCCAATGCCCGAGAGCATGGAGATATATCCCGGAACCAGAGGAAGGACGCAGGGGGAAAGGAACGAGATGATGCCGGCGACAAAGGCGGTCAGTATGGTGACGTGATCAGCCATGAAATCCTTATGATGTCTTGGATGCGGTTACCCGGCCCGCGCTTCAGGCTTTCGCCGGCCTTTGGGGCACAACGAGCACCGGGCCATCCTCGGGCAACCGCTCTCGCCAGGGTTGCCGAGGGATACATCCGCCAGATTTCACCCCGGCTCTTCTCCGACATTATCCCATCCGGTGCCCCTGCCAGGAGGCCGAATCTTACCCCTTTTCCCTGGAATTAGAGTTCCGGCGGATGTTTTTCGCGCCACGCCGTCGCCTGCTCGTAGGCGTACCCAATTCTCAGCAGTTGCGCTTCGTTCCACCGTTTCCCCACCAGTTGCAGGCCGATGGGCAGGCCGGCCGCGGAGAATCCGCAGGGCAGCACGAGCGCCGGGGCGCCCGTGAAATTCGCCGGCCGGCACAGCCGCAGGAGCGTGGCGCGCACGGCTTCGGCCTTGCCTTCGATGAGCGCCTCTTTTTGCCCGAGACGGGGTGCCGTAATCGGCGTCGCGGGAATGAGCAGCGCGTCGACACCCTCGATCGTTTCGTTCCAGCGGGCGCGAGCTTCGCGCATCCGGTCTATGTCGGCCAAATACCGGAACGCGAGTATTTCGGCGCCGCGCTCGAGCAGACGGCGCACATCGGCGCCGTACTCGGCCGCCCGCGAAGGGAAGTCGCCCGTGCTTTCGTGGTAATGCCGGGCTTCGGCCAGCGCGATCTCGGTGGCCTCTTCGACCGAGCGGGCAACGCCAGGCAGGCGAATCTCCTTGATTTCGGCTCCCAGGCGCTTCATGACTCGCGCGGCCGCTTCGACGCGGGAGCGCACCTCAGGGTCGATTCCCTCGTAGAAATATTCGCGCGGTACGCCCAGACGAACCCGCCCGAGCGGGCGCCCGAAGGAGCGCGCGTAGTCCGCCGGGGGCGCCGGAGCGTCCAGGGTGCCGCTATCCTGCCGGTCGCGGCCGGCAATCGCCCCGAGAAACCACGCTACCCCGGTCACGCTCGTCGCGAGCGGCCCGACGTGATCGAGGCTCGGCGAGAGCGGCACCACGCCTTGGCAGCTCACCCGTCCAAAGGTCGGCTTGAACCCCACCACCCCGCACAGCGCGGCCGGAACCCGCAACGACCCGCCGGTGTCCGACCCCATCGCTCCCCAACCGAGCCCGGCGGCCAGCGCCGCCGCGGACCCGCCTGTCGATCCGCCCGCCGTCCGTTCCAGATCCCAGGGGTTGCAGACAAACCCATAATATGGATTTTCGCTCGTCACGCCGTAGGCGAACTCGTGCAGGTTCGACTTGCCGATCACAATCGCGCCCGCCCGCCGCAGCCGCCCCGCCGCCGTCGCTTCCGCGCCGGCCGGGAACCGGCTGGGGAGTTTGGTCCCGGCCGTAGCGGGCGCTTCGCGGGTCGCGATATTGTCCTTGATCGAGACGGGAATGCCGTGAAGCGGCCCGCGCCGCTTCCCGCCGCGGATTTCCCGCTCGGCCCGGCGCGCCTGTCCGAGCGCCTGCTCGATCGTCGGCGTGATAAACGCATGCAAGGCCGGGTTCCACCGCTCGATCCGCCGGGCGACCAGTTCCACCAGTTCAACCGGGGAGATTTTGCCCTTGGCCACCAGCGGGGCCAGTTGTTCAACGGACAGGTAAGCAAGCGTCGTTTCGTCCATGGGCTCGATTGACCTCAGAAGATTTGAACTTCGCGCCGGATGTTGCCGAACGTCCCGATATTGGCGATCATCAACGCGATCCGGAACTGATTTTCCGTCCGCAGCGGGCCGAGCGCCAGCCGGCGGTATTCGAAGGCGATGCCGCAGCACGACCCGTTGTAGCTGACCTGCGCGATCTGATCCTGAAAGAGATGCTGCTTGGCGTCGTAGCTGAACCCCAGCGAAGCGTTCCATCCTTGCCGCGTCAGGCCGCCGTATCCGGCCAGCGCCCGAATCTGATTCGAAACCGGTTCGAGCACGGGGCTCGATTCGATGTTGAAGTCGGAAAGCGTAAGGAACGACGCCCGCCACGGCCGTATTTTCACCAGCGTACCCGCCGCCGTCAGCTTCCCCCGGACCGGATCGAAGTCCTCGCGCAACTGCAGGTCCCATCGCTTGCCCGGTTCGACGCGCAGGTCGCTGATGAGCGGGGAAAAATTCCGCGCCCGGTCGGCGAAGGCGAACGGCGTCAGCGAGTCGGTGGCTTGAAAAACGTTCCGCTGCCCGGGAACCAGCGCCCCGCCGAAGGTCGGATCGAAGTAGTATTTCTGCGCGAGCCGCCAACTCACCAGTTCCGAGGCCTGCTTTCCGCCCTCGCGATGAAATAACCGCTGCGTAATCGAATATTCAACTTCGTTCGTGTCGGTCAATGTTTCGTCTTCGCCGAACCGGATGAACTTGCCGAAATTGTTCACCCCGTTCACGTCCCGGTAAACGATCTGCGGCTCGATGGTGTGCTCCCACCGCGAAGTCTTGCTGCCCCATTGCCGCGCCAGGTCCGGCGGCCGGATGTCGACCGTCAACTCCTCCGTCGTGCGATCCAGCGCCGTGTTGACGATCGTCCCGTCCGGCTGCTGCTCGGCCCCGTATCGCGTTGCCCGAACCACGAAGGTCGGCGTGACGCCGAGCCACCGGCCCCACCGCAGCGGCATCGTCAGCGAGGGAGCCGCTTCGGTTCGTTGCACCGCCGGCCCCGTGTCGGTTTGCGGCTCTCCCGTCACGCTGCGGTGCATCGCATCGGAAAAGATGTCGAACCCGAAATAGAGCGGCACGTGCCGGAACACCGGCCTGTCGATCGAGCTGAAGCGCGCCTCGGGCGCCTGCCGGATCACCACGGCCTCTTCGGGCGAAAGCGTCAGGAAGTTCCGGTAATTCAGGGCGGCGAAATCCAGGCTGTACCCGTCGAAATTGTTGGTGACGAAGGCCGAACTGATCACTTCCGGATTCACCGCCTGCGAATAGGTTTCGGCGAAGCCCTGCCGGAAATTCATCGAACTGAGCTGATTCAAGTCGGCGGCCACCCGCCAGCCGTTGCCGAACCGGGCATCGAACGCCTGGTGCGCCTGGCAGCCCCCCTGCCGGATCATCGTCCCGCCGGGTCCGGCAATGCCGCGGTCGTTCACCCCGAAATAGTCCGACTCGAAGTGGACGTTCCGGCTCGGGGTCGCCCGCACGCTGCCGGTCTGGCTCCAGCCGCGCCGGCTGAAATATTGCCCGCCCACGGTCATGTCGAACCATTTCGCCGGCGCCCAATAATAGGAATCGCCGACGGTGAATCCTTTCAGGGACGACTCCCCGATGCTCGGTATCAAAAATCCCGACTGGCGCAGGTTCGGTCCGGCGGGCAGCGTTGCATACGGCAGATAGATCAGCGGAATGGAAAACATCCGGAAATCGGCCCCGTACAGCTTGACCGTCCGGTTCACCTGGATGACCGCCCGCCGCGTATAGAACTTCCACTTGGGCCGCCGGGGATCGCAGACGGTCAACCACGCCTGGTCAATCACGTAGGTTTCCGGGTCGATTCGTTCCACCCGGCGCGCCTGGAAGGTCAGCGGATTGGGGCTCACGAGCACCGTCGGATTGGGCTGGTGAATGGCGCGGATCGTCCCGCGGACGTTTTCGAACGAGGCGCGGCCGCTCGCCAGATCGAACCAGCCGCTGGTGGCTTCGACGGTCTGGTCGCGGTAATCGAAGCGGAAGTGGCCGTTCGCCGTGATCCGCCCTGTCTTTTTGTTGTATTCGGCGTGATCGGCGTGCAGGGTGATCGTCCCATACCGCGCCACGACGTCGCCGTCGGCGTAGTACACGGACCCGGTTTTTCGTTGTTGGTCAGCCTGGATTTCGAGCGTTTCGGCCCGGCTCCCGGCCTTCGTTTGCGCGCCCGGGGGCGCCTTGGCCGCGGCACACGCCGCAGCCAGGGTCAACGCAAAGATCGACGCAAAAACCTGTAAATGCTTCCGGCAACCCGTCACGCCATGACTCACAGGAAAGGCAGGTTAGCGTAGCACGGCCTGGAAAACACCGGCAACGTTAACCGGAAAGGGACCCGCAAAGGCCGGCCCGCTGACCCCATTGGCGCCCCATAGTTGCCCGATTTTTGCCCTGTTGTTGCACGATTAACGACAGCAGCCCGCGCGAACCCTTTCCCTTTTGCCCTCCAAGCCGTTACCATCATGGCTCCGCGTTCCGCAGCGCACGGGAAGGATCATGGGGCGCGTCTGTCCACATTGCGGTGCTGCGAATCCACCCACCGGCTTCTGGTGCGCTTTTTGTCGTGCGCCTCTGAAGCAGGGAAAGACCGCCGGCGCGGTCTCCTCTCCAGCTTCCCCGCCTCGGCCGGCTCAGGTAGCCGCGAAAGAACCCATGATCCTCGCCCAAGCCGCTCCCTCCTCCGAGCCGCTCTGGCGAATGGAACTCAATCGAAAGATCGAAGCCTATCGCGTGCGTACCGGGCGTCAGCCCGCTCCCGATCCGCAACCGCCCCTGCCGTTTCCCTCCGCAGCCGTTGCGCCTGAGGAGACCCCTGTTTCGGCTCCCGCTCCGCGGCCGGCCGAACGGCGTGGCCGCGAGCCGGTGCATATCTACGTCGTCGATCAGACCGGGTTCAATTTTCCGGCAAGCGCCATGCCTTCTCCCAATCACGCGCTGGTGCCGGTGGCGGGACTTCGGCGACGCGCGCTGGCCTGGGCGATCGACATCGGTTTCCTGTCGGCCTGTTGGGTGATGTTTGTGGGCTTGCTTGCCGGTCTCGGCGTCGAGCTGGCCGATAATCGGATCGCCATGGCCATCTGCATGGTCATCTTCCTGCTTCTCTATGCGCAGTATTTCGGGCTGTTCACCGCGTTCGGCGGGGTCACGCCGGGCATGCGGGTCGCCGGATTGCGCGTCGTGAGCTTCGATGGCAACGCGCCCACGCCCAAGCAGCTGCTGTGGCGCAGTTTTGGCTATCTGGTCGCGGGCGGCGCGGCCTTTCTCGGGTTCCTTTGGGCGCTCTGGGACGAGGACCATCTTTGCTGGCAGGATCGCACCTCGCAAACCTATCTCACCGCGTTGGCTCCCGTTGCCGAACACAAGCCGGCCGAGGCCCACCGCTGAGACGCTCCGGTGGACCGTTCCGCTTTTTCCCCGCGGCCTGTTACACTGAAATCAATGAAACAGCGCTTCCTCAACCAGAAGCTCGGCAAACGCGCCACGGACCGCGGCCGCCGGCGGAAGGCCCGGCTGGTTTCCTCCCGCGCGCAGAGCCGACGTTCGGGCGGCGCAACGCCGGTCGGTTCCCGGTAGCGGGCCACGACGGGCGGGGATGGTATGATTTCAAATTCGCATGCCTAGAGAGAAGAGGATGAGCCGCCCGATCCGCATTGCCGTTTTCTCCTTCTCGGTGTTGGTGTTACTTTACGTCTCCTTCGGTTATGTATTCGGCCAGAGCAAGCAGGACCGCTCCTACCGCTCGCTCACCGTTTATGGCGAAGTGCTCGACCGCATTCAGCAGGATTACGTCGATCAGCCCAACTTGCGCTCGGTGACCACCGGCGGGCTGCACGGCCTGCTCGAGGCGCTCGATCCGGAATCGAGCTACTTCAGCCCCCAGGAATACGCCGAGTGGAAGACCGAAACGGCTGAACACGCCAAGGGCAGCGTGGGTCTCAACCTGTCCCGGCGCGGCTATATCTTCGTCATTTCCACCCTGCCCGGCAGCCCCGCGCTCAAAGCCAGTATCCACGAAGGCGACGTCGTCGAAGCGATCGCCGGCTACACGACGCAGGACATGTCGGTCCAGCAGGCGCAGCTTCTGCTCGACGGACCCCCGGGAAGCACGGTGAAGGTCGCCATCGTGCACCGCAGCAGTCCGAAACCGGAAAACGTCGATCTGACCCGCGTCATTGTGCCGCAGCCTCCGCTGCTCATCACTCGCTTTCAGGGCGATGTGGGCTATATCCGCGTCGCCTCGTTCGACCAGGGCACCGCCAAGGGAATTCGGGGAAAGCTCAAGCAGTTCCAGCGGCAGGGCGTACATAAGCTCATTCTTGACCTCCGCGAATGCGCCTCCGGCGAGGACGCCGAGGCGATCGACACCGCCCAGCTCTTCCTGAATGCAGGCACTATTGCCACGCTTCGGGGGCAGACGATCGCGACAGAAACATTTTCCGCCGACCCTTCGAAAGTGGCCTGGCGCGATCCGGTAAGCGTGCTGGTGTCGGGCAGTACCGCCGGACCGGCTGAAATTCTCGCCGCCGCCATTGCCGGTAATCACCGGGGCAGCACGGTTGGCCAGAACACGCTCGGCCTGGCTTCCGAGCAGAAAATGATTCCCCTTGAGGATGGCTCTGCGATTTACCTCACCGTGGGGATCTATTACACCCCCTCCGGCAAGGCCATTCTGAATAACGGTCTGGCGCCAACCGTGCAGGTTCCCCCGCCGAATTCGCAGACCGCGTTGCTGGACGCGCAGGATATCGCGCCCGATCCCGTCCCCGGCGAGCTACCCCCGCCGACCGACCCTCTCGTCAAAAAAGCTATCGAAATTCTCAATGCCGGCCAGAGCGCCGACAAAGCCGCTACGAGCGACCAGGCGCCACGGCCCGCCTCGCGTTATCCCGCGTTTCACCGCGCGGGTTAGCCGCCCCGCGGCCAAGGCCGCCAGCGATTCTCCCGTGGTTCCTGCCGTAGTATGATCGGCTCGGCCATCTCCCCCTACGGAAGCGGCAGAAGACAGGCGGGAGGGCATCGATGCGACGCCTGCCAAGTTGTGTCATTCCGATTGCCGCTGCGCTGACTCTGGGGCTGGCGCTGGCGCCGTTTGCGCTGGCGGCCGGTTCCGCGCCGTCTCCCTCTCAAGCCTCGATCCCCGGATACTCCAGTTCCACGCTGGAGGTAGGCGATGTCATTCCTTCCTTCCGCGCCGCCGATCAGTTTGGAAATCAGCGCGACTTTGCCAACCTCGAAGGCGCCAGGGGATTGTTGATTCTCTTCTTCCGCTCGGCCGATTGGTGACCGTTCTGCAAAGGGCAGTTGGTCGAGCTGCAACGGGCTTACCCGAAATTCAAAGAACGTGGCATCGAGCTGGTCGGCATCAGCTACGATAGCCCGGCCATTCTGAAGTTCTTCACCGCCCGGAGTGGAATTTCATTCCCTCTGCTGGCCGATCCCCACTCGCGGATCATTCGCCGTTTCGGTTTGCTCAATCCCCGCGGGCAGGGCATGACCGCCGGGATGGCCATTCCCGGTTTCATTTACGTCGGACCCCGCCGCCGGATTCGGGAAATGTTTTTCGAAGACAATGACCTGGCTCGTTACACAGCCAACAATATGCTTGGCAAGCTCTTTCCCCAGCTTGCCGACGCCGCCCGGAAAAGCATTCCCGCTCCCCATATCCGCGTGAATCTCACCCAGTCCGACGCCGCCGTGATACCCGGCAATCGCGTCACCCTCGATGCCGTTATCTCGCTGCCCGCCGGCGTGCATGTTTACGCGCCCGGCGTTCAGGGAGGCTATCGCCCGATCTCGTTGAAGCTCGATCCCTCGCCCGATGCCGCCTTCCATGGCGCGGTCTACCCGTGCGCCCAAGTGATCTACTTGCCCGTGATTCGCGAGAAAGTGCCGGTGCTGGAGGGGACATTCCGGATCAGCGAGGACGTCACGCTCTCCTATCAGCCCGGTTTCAACGTACGGATCATGAAAGGACCGGCTTCGGGAACGGCCGTCACGTTGAAGGGCAATCTGTTCTATCAGGCTTGCAATCAAAAGATCTGTTTTCTGCCGGCTTCCATTCCGGTTTCCTGGACCCTCACCGTCATGCACCTCGATCGCATCCACGCCCCCGAGGCCATCCGCCACAAGGCGCCTTCCCGTTCGTCTCCCGCTCGCCCCTAGCCGCGGCAAGACCGTTTACCGCTTGGTGCCCTGGTCGGGAAGGGTCGCCTGTTCGAGCTGGTCGATCGCCTGGCGCAAGGTCATGTCGGGGGGATTCTCGTGGAAATCCTCGAAGCGCTGGTTTTGCTGAACGCCGATTGTCTTGAAGAACAGCGCCTTTCCTTTCATGTTCACTTTCAGCCGGGTCATCCTCCAGTTGTTTCCCTGGATGTCCGACTGTCTGACCAGGAAGGTGCCGCCCGAGTCCAGGTTGCCGAGCAATCCCCACCAGAATTTCACCTCGCTGGTGAGTCGCCCGTCCATTTCCGCCAGGCGCATCTGGTGTGGATCGACGAGCAGATGGCCCTTCATGTGATGAAACACCTTGGCCTCGTGCGTTGGCGGATCGAACCGGGGATCGGGCCGGAACCGCAAACGAATCAGACGGCCCACGCGGCCGTCGTATTGGAAGTGGAAGGCATGGGGCAGCAACGCCAGCATCTTCCTTTCGTTTCCGGCGTCCTGATTGCGCGCCCTCGCCGCTGCCTGCGCCTGGGAGGGATGATTCAATATGTTTTCCAGCCGCGCGTGTTGCTTTTGGCGCAGGGCAGCCGAGAGGGGCTTGCCATTGACGGCCAGAAGCAGTTTCATTGTTCCAGCCTTCGTCTGGTAAACGTCGAAAACCTTCTCGACGCCGTTTGTCTTGTCGATCTCCAGGTATCGCCAGTAAATGGGCTTGCCGTTTTGAACCTGGATTTCGTTGTGAACCATTTGCCGCACAAACTCCAGGGGGCTCTCGGGAGGATTCGCCACCGCCGACCGGCCTGGGCGGCCGCCGGCGGGCGCGGCGGCTGCCGCCAGCAGGGCAAGGATGGCCGTGGAAGGGACGAAGGCGATCACCCGGTGGAAGTCCATGGTTTGTTTCCTGTACCGCCGCGCCCGGCCGTGCGTGACGGGTTACGAGCCTCTATTCCCATGCTACACCCAGCCGGAGGGGAATCTTCTTTCCTGTGCAACTTTCCCGGTGGAGTGGCATCATTTTCCGTGGGGGGAATGCAAACATGATCGCAAAACGCAAGCTGGGACGCTCGGGTCCTGAAGTAGCCGTGCTCGGGCTCGGTTGCATGGGGATGTCGGAGTTCTACGGCAAGGGCAATGATGCCGAATCGATTGCCACCATTCATCGCGCCATCGAGCTGGGCGTGAACTTTCTCGATACCGCCGACGTTTACGGTCGCGGCCGCAACGAGGAACTCGTGGGCCGGGCCATCCGCGACCGACGCGACAAAGTCGTCCTCGCCACGAAATTCGGCAACGTTCGCGACGACTCGGGCCGCTGGATCGGGGTCAATGGCCGTCCCGAATACGTTCGCGCGTGCTGCGAGGCGAGTCTTCGCCGGCTCGGCATCGATACGATCGACCTCTACTATCAGCACCGCGTCGATCCCGATGTCCCGATCGAAGAAACCGTCGGCGCCATGGCCGACCTCATTCGCCAGGGCAAGGTCCGCATGCTTGGCCTTTCCGAGGCCGCCGCTTCCACCCTCCGCCGCGCTCACAAAGCGCACCCCATCGCCGCGCTGCAATCGGAATATTCCCTCTGGACGCGCGATGTGGAGCCGGAGATATTGCCCGCGCTGAAGGAATTGGGAATCGCGCTGGTGGCCTACAGTCCGCTCGGCCGTGGCTTCCTCACCGCCCGCTTCGAGCGGCCCGAAGACATCCCCGCCGACGACTACCGCCGCTCCTCGCCCCGGTTTCAAGGCGATAATTTCTACAGGAACTTCGAGCTGGTCGACGGCGTTCGGAAACTGGCGGAAGAGAAACGCGCCACGCCGGCGCAGATTGCCCTGGCTTGGGTGCTCGCCCGCGACGAAAATATCGTCGCCATCCCCGGCGCGAAGACCATCGCCCACATGGAAGAAAACCTGGCGGCCGCGGACCTTTCCATCAGCGCCGCCGAAATGCGGCGCCTGGAAGCCATCTTTCCCCCGGGCGCCACGGCCGGCGAGCGATACCCGGCCGAAGGGTTGCGTCGCGTCAATATCTGACCGGGCGCCATAGAGACGCCACCAGCTCGATGGGCCCGCTCGTGAAACCAATCGGCGAGCGGCGTGTCGGAGCGGCGCCGGCTGTCACGCCATTGATGTTTTTCCGGCGATTGCGGAAGAGCGCGCCAGATACGCCGCACCGGCGCGGCGGCGCCCGCAACAGATTCTGAATTCAGGATGAATTCTCGTTTATCTTCCGCCGAAGCCTTCTCTGGAGCTGTATCGTTGTGTTAATTATCTCGGGAGGGCGATGCGCCCTCAGAGGGAGCAACATGAGAAAATTTGCGGTGATTTTGCCATCTTTACTATTCTTTTTCGCCGGCGTGGCGACTACGGCTGCCCAGCCGCCCCTGAAGCTGGTCGCCAAATACAAGATGCCGGCTGCGGTGTCGGGCCACTTCGACCACCTGGCTGTCGACGTTGCGGGCAACCGCCTGTTTGCCGCCTGCGAGACGGCTGGCGAAGTCCTCGTATTCAACCTGCGCACCGGCGAACTCGAGCACACGATCACGGGCATCGGGATACCCCATGCCATTCACGTCAGCGACCGCCTGAATCGCATTTTCGTCACGGATGGTGGCGTTGGCGGCGTGCAGGTCTTCAATGGAAAGACCTACGACCTGGTGAAATTCATTCCGTTGCGTCTTGATACCGATTCGATTGCCTACGACCCCAAGACGGGCTATCTGTACGTCGTCAGCGGCGGCGACCACCTAGCAGAGCAGTTCTCCTACATCAGCGTCATCGATACAAAGACGGAAACGAAGGTGGCCGATATCCGGCTCGACGGAAACACTCTGGAAGCGATGGCGCTGGCGAAATCCTCGCCGATGCTTTACAACAACGATCCCGCGCTGAACCAGATCAACGTCATCAATCGCGACACCCACAAGCTCGTGGCCACCTGGCCGGTCACGATGTGCGATCACAACGTGGCCATCGCCCTTGACGAAGCCGCGCATCGCCTTTTCACCGCCTGCCACAGCGGCGAGGTTGTCGCCTTCGATACGCAGACGGGGCAGCAAGTCGCGGCCGTCCCGATCGCCCATGGCGTCGACGACATGATCTTCGATCCCGCCACGAACCGTCTGTATGTTACCTGCGGGGCCGACGGGGGTTGGATCTACGTCTACCACATCGTGGGGCCCGATAGCTATGTACTGCTCGGCCGGGTTGCCGGAGCGCCCTTCAGCAAGAACGAAGTTCTCGCTCCATCCCTGAATCGTCTCTACACCACCGTTCCGCCCAACGCGGGCGTGCCCGGCGAAATCTACGTCTATCAGGTCCAATAGACTTCTGCCCGGGTTTATCGCTTTGCAGCAAAGGGTGGGCGTCGCCGCCCCGGCGCCTGCCCCTTGCCGCTTTATAACAGAACACTCGAAAAGGGATCACTCCCCCGGAAGCCGATCCATACATCCTGCTAAAAGTCCTATTCGTTACCACGCGTCCCGTCCCGCGCCCGCACTGCGGGGCGGCATTCGCGACGCCCGCCTAAGCGCAAAGCCCTGGTCGGGGCTCGGGATTACAAGTTTCGGAGGGAAAATACGACGCGATCGCGCCCTTGCGTCTTGGCCTGGTAGAGCGCCTTATCGGAGGCGCGGACCAGTTCGTCGGCGGTCGCGCCGTCATCGGGAAATATGGCGATGCCCATGGAAATTGTGATCTGGCCGAGTGTGCGGCCGCGGTAGGAAAGCGCCAGATCTTCCACTTCCCTGCGGATGGCGTCGGTGCGCTCGGCGGCGATCACGTCGGTCGCGTCCGGCAGGATCAGGATAAATTCCTCGCCCCCGAACCGGCAGGCGATATCGCCCTGGCGCACCTTCAGCCGCAGGATGGAGGCGACCTCGCGCAGGACCAGGTCGCCGGCCTCATGGCCGAACGTATCGTTGAACTCCTTGAACCGATCCAAATCGCACATGACCACCGCGACCCCTTCGTTCCTTCGCGCGGCGCGGCTCACCTCCCGGTCGAGCGTCTCTTCCATATACCGGCGATTGAAGAGCGAGGTGAGCGGATCGCGGACCGATTGGTGACGCAGAATTTCGCGCAGCTTCAGGTTGGCCAGCACCAGCGAGACGCGCTCGCCCACCAGCTCCGCTTGCCGCATAACACCGGTCGCCAATTCCTCTTTCGGCGGGCCGTCCGGTTTTGCCTCATGGGCTTTGCACTCGAGATACAGCAAGCCGAGGGTTTCTCCCTGGGCCATCAGCGGGACGCACATGTGACCGTTCTGTAAGGTGGCGTGCACGTGCGCGCAGCGCAAAGGGGAATGCCCGTCCCTGACCATATGAATCTTGCCGCGCCGTAGGGCCCAGCAGTCTGCCGGGCTGAAGGCGCTCTCGGTTTTGGCGTCCTCGCCCCACAGGGCCACGGCCTCGACGATGTCCCGGGAGGGACTGGTCAGGCAGAGGGCGCCGTTGCAGGATTCGAAAATCGATGCGAGCGCGTCTTCGACGATCTTGTAGGCCTGCTCGTCGGTCTGGCAGCATTGGACCAGATCGATCAGCTCGGTCAGCTTTTCGTTCGTGAGGGCCTTACGCCGGGCCTCTTCGAGTGCGTCGTTGAGCTTCTCATGGGCCTTGCGCAAATCCGCTTCGGCGGCGTTGCGCTCGGTGATGTCTTCGGCGAAGCCGACCACGCGGCTGAAGCGGCCCTGGTCGTCCAGGACGGGGTAGGTGCGATTCCGGATCCAGCGGATCGAGCCGTCCGGGCGCACAACGCGATATTCCATATCCGTCTTCGCGCCCCGCTGTTCCTTGCGGAAAATGTCGAGCGCCCGCTGGCGGTCTTCGGGATGGATCGCCTCGATCCAGGCCGTCGGCCGCTCATACACGTCCTCGACCTTCCGTCCCCAGATTTCCTGGTAAGCAGGACTGACATAAATCACCCGGACGGGTTCCAACGTAAACACGAAAAAGACTTCGTGGATGTTCTCGGCCAGCTGCCGGAACATCTCTTCGCTTTCGCGCAACCGGAGCTCGTTTTTTTTTCTCTCGCGGATATCGTGCGCGATGCCCAGACTCCCCACGACCCGTCCCTGATCGTCCCTGATTTGGCTCGTTCTGACTTCCACGGGGATGTCCTCGCGGTCCCGTCCGGCCAATAGACACTCCCCGCTCCATCCGCTGCTTTCGTAGCTCTTTTGGGCGATCTCCTCGATCAGCGGCGCCGGATTGGTGCGTGAAAGCATGATGCTAAATGGCTTCCCGATGATTTCTTGTTCCGTGCGGGCAAGGATCCGCGCAAGCGCCGGATTCACGTACGTCAGGCAGGCGTTCATATCGGTCGTGGCGATCATTTCCGAGCTGTTCTCCACCACTAATGCCAGCAGGCGTGCCCGCTCCAGCGCCTGCCGCTCCGCCGTTACGTCCTGTTTCACCGCGATGAAGTGGGCGACTTCCCCGCCGGCGTCGCGTACCGGCGTGATCGCCAGTTGCTCGACGTACAGACTGCCGTCCTTGCGGCGGTTGACTATCTCGCCGTGCCATTCCTTTCCGGCCAGAATGGTCTCCCAAAGCTGTTTGTAGAACGACGCGGGCTGCCGGCCCGACTGGAACATCTGCGGATTCTTTCCGATGATCTCTTCGGGCGAATATCCGGTCAGCTGATGCATGGCTTTGTTGGCCCAAAGCATCGCGCCCTGGCGATCGGTGATGATGATGCCGCGCCCGGTGACCTCGACCGCTTCGGACTTCAAGCGAAGTATTTCCTTCCCGCCTTCGGTCAATGGCGGGAGGGCTGCGTCCGGCTTGCTTTTGCTGTCGTCCATATTTCCTCTTGTCTGGTCGGCCGCCTCCCTCGTTTCGGATCGGCGCGCGGCGCTATATTCCGAGCGTCACGGCCCCGGCCGCGCTCAGCGGTCGAGAAAAGGCCGCTGGCACACAAAACACCTATTGTGGAAGGGGGAGTTGATATTCTTCTCTGTATCGCGGCCGAAGTCAATGAATCGCAAGTAGTGGGTGGCGTATCGGTTCCGGGGGCGCAACGGCCATACGGCGGCGGGCCTTGCAGGGCGGAGCTGGCACTGCGGATGGACCTGGCGCCGTTCTCCCGTATCTCGCGCCCCGTTGCGGGGGCGGCCATCGAGGATTTCAGGACGCTGGCACGGCGCTCTTGAGTAGATTCTGCAGCGGCAAGGGAAGAATAACGGCGGGCAATTCAATGCGAAATTCCGCTCCGCCCTCGGCGCGGTTGCGGCATGTGATCAAGCCGCCGTGCTCGTTCACGATCCCGTAGCACATGCTCAGGCCCAATCCCGTCCCCTTGCCGACCGCCTTGGTCGTGTAAAACGGATCGAAAACCAGGTCTGTCCGCTCGATTCCGGGGCCGGAATCGCTGAATTTCACCGCGACGTCGCCACCCTCCAGCCAGGTTCGAATCGCCAGTTCCCCTCCGCCCGCTGGCTTCATGGCATCGGCGGCATTGTTGACGATTTCGTAGAAAACCTGCAGCAGCAACTTGGCGTTGCCGCGTATGGCGGGCAAGCCCGGCTCCAGATCGAGCTGCACGGTCACCTTGCGTTCGGACAGGTGAAAGCGTTGCAGCTCGATGGCGCTCGAGAGCAGGGCATTCATGTCGAGAAGGCATTTTTCGGCGGTGACTTGCTGGGCGAAGCGAAGCAGATTGTCCACGAGCGCGCCCGTGCGATGCGCCTGGCTCTGAATCTTCCGGGCCGTGGCCTGGACCGAGCCGGGAACCTCCGCTTCGGAAAGCAGCAAATCGGTGTAGCCGAAAATCGCGGCGAGGGGGTCGCTGATTTCCCTGGCCGCGTCGGCGGCCAACTGGCCGAGAGAAGCGAGCTTCTCGGTGAGCACGAGGTGGGTTTGGAGTCGATTGGTTTTGTCGAGCGAGAATTGCGTGTCTCTAATCAGGGCGCGGCGATAAGCGTCCACGCGGCGTTGCCGGAGCAGCAGGATCAGCATCCCGACCATGATCGTTCCCAGGGTCAGGTCGAGACGCACCCGCTCCACAGCCGGCGCCGAAGGCGCCACCATGGCCCAGCAACCGAGCATGGGAAGCGAAAGGATACCGATGACGGACAGGCGAAGCGCCGATCGGTGATCGGCCGGGCGCACGGCCGACTCCTCCGGCGCGGGTCGGAGCCGGTACGCCTGGAGGCCGGCGTATCCCAGCCAGGCGAACGAGGCGAGCAGCGGAAGATCGTATAGCGAACCGGGGAAATAAGCGCCGCGAGCGATGGCCCAGCGGATCAGCAGCCAAGTGGCGGCGTGCAGCGCCGACGCGCCGAGCAGGTGAGCGTAAAGGTTGCGCCAGTCGCCGTGCGTTTGGCGGTACTGCAGGACGAGCGCGGCCACAAGAGCCAGATTGGCCGCCAGCGTCAGCTCAAAATAGTTGCGGTTGTAAACGGACAAATTTTCGATCCCGGCGCCGGGCGCCACCACGAAAAATCCGTATAGAAAGGCGGCCCAGGCCGTCAGCAGGGCCAGATCGAGATACCCATAGCGCAGAGAGCGCCCGATTCCCCGGCGGTGCGGACGAACCGCGAGGGCCGAGATCATCGGCACGACGCTCATGAAGAATACAAAATCGGCGGCCTGCGCCAGAGCCGGCCGGTTCAGGTTCAACCGGCTAATCGCCAGCATGAGCTCGCCCAGGGACCAGAGTCCGCACGCAATCGCCCAGAGGGCCCAGAACGTGTTTTGGCGCCGGTAGGGCGAGCCGCCATTGGCCAGAAAGCCCAGATTGGCTGCCAGGGGAACCAGGCACAAGACGATGTTGGCAAAAAGATCCAGCGAAAGGCCCGCGCCGAGCGTCAGCGACACGGCGGAATAGACGCCGACAAAGGCCGCGAGAACCAGCAATGGGTTGGTCAGCGAGCCGGAATTGGCCATGGGCAACTCTGAAGAATTGTAACGTGGAGGCGAAGAACGGCTTTTAGTACTACCGGTTCATGCGGTAACGTGCGCGGAAAATGGCGGAGGAGGAGGGATTCGAACCCCCGAGACCCTCACGGGCTTAACTGACCGGCCGGCCTGTTTCACGTCCACTCCTGACGGCGTTTCCAGATCCCGTCGGCGGCACGAAGTGCCAGGGCGATAATTGTCGCCGTGGGATTCGAAGAAGAGCTGGTCACGAATGAGCTTCCATCTACGATAAACAGGTTCTTTACGTCATGCGCCTGATTCCAGGCGTTGACCACAGACCGTTTCGGGTCGTTTCCCATGCGAGCCGTGCCCATCAAGTGAGAGCCATTGGGAAGGTAGCTTATATGCTGGATATCCGTTCCTCCCGCCGCTTCGAGCGCCTGCCGTCCCATCTCCGCGGCGAATTTCTGCATCTTCAGGCTATTCTCGCCGTAGTCGTAAATCACTCGTGCGGCCGGCATTCCA
>DATLRW010000223.1:0-4482 GCA_035534495.1 Candidatus Dormiibacterota bacterium
CGCCGCGGAAGGCATGGCCGTCGCCACGGCCTGGCGTGCCGCGATGCGTTCAAAGGCGGCGGTGAAATGGGATGTTTCCGGGGTCTCGGCGAGCTTGGCCCGAATCGGGTTCAGGTCGATATAAATGCTGCAAGCCAACACAGTGGTAGATGCCGACTTCGGTTTCGTCGACGATCTGGCGACGGGCATAGGCAGGCATGCGAGCACCTCCGGGTGTTTCCGTCAAGGTACATCCGGTTTGAAGCCTGTCAAGCGGCGCGAGAAACGGGTCCGGGCAGCGGATCATTTGGCAGGATTGCTCCGCCCCGCTGGCCTGGATAGAGTACGGGTGTCTTGCTTTGCCCCAGGTGACCAGCCAGGGCCGGCCCGCGCCCGTCACCGACCAGGCCACCACGACGTTCATCAAATAGCACGGGGCGTTGAACGTGCGTCGTTGGCAGAGCGCGAGCTTGCCAGCGCCGGCCCGCCGATGGCCCTCCTTTCGATCTCTTTCCGGATGCCATGCTTTTGGGCGCCGGCCGCTTGACCGCCGCGGGCCAATCGGGACAATCGTCTTAAGCGCCGTCTGGCGGGCCGGTGACGCCTATCGTTTTAATTCGAAAGGGCGATAGCCAGAATGACAACGACGAATGAGCCCGCCGCGCCCACAGAGCAAGTGACGCATTCAGATAAGCCGGTCGCCGCTCCGCCGACACCTCCCGCGGCACATCCGCCGTCGCACTCCTGGCGCAGATGGTTGCTTTTGGTCGCGATTGTGACTGGGTTGGCGGCTGGGGGATACGTTCTGGTCCCCTTAGTATCGACCGCGCTGAACACGGTTTCCACCGATGACGCCTACGTCAATGGTCATGTGACCTTCATCGCGCCACGAGTCGCCGGCCATGTGACCACGGTCCTGGTGGATAACAACCAGCGTGTGAAAGCGGGCGACTTGTTGGCCCAGCTCGACAAGGAACCGTTCCAGGTTCAAGTCGATATCAAGACATCCGCGGTGGTCGCAGCGAAAAGAGAACTGGCGTCCGCGAAGGCCCAGGCAAGCGGCCTGGCCGCCCAGGCCCGCGGCGGCCGCTTCAAGCTCGATCACGCGATGGAAGACGTGCGGAATCAGATCGAGCTGCTGAAATCCAACGTCGCGCAACTGAAGGTCGAGGAAGCGAATCGCTTGCTCGCGCAGCAGGACTTTGCGCGCGCCGAAAAGAACGTTGAAAAGGGCGCCATCAGCAAGCAGGAGTTTGACCAATACAAGGCCGTACTGGAAGTGGCGACCAATCGCGTGGTCAGTGCCCAGCAGACGATTCAGCAGACGCGTACCGGTCTCGGTCTGCCGATCAATCACAAGAACCCTCTGGATGTACCGGAGGATCTGGATCAGAATTTCTCGACGGTGCAAGAGGCATTGGCAGGATTGTACGCCAGCGTCACGCAGTTGGGTTACGCTCCGCCGACGTGGAATGCGACGCCGAAGCAGGTCAAGGAGGCGTTTTACTCGCAGGATCCGGACAAGAATCTTGACCGCATCTTCGAGCGGCTGATTTCCGAATCGCCCGCCGTCAAGCTGGCCGAGGCCAAGGTCGCTCAGGCTCAGGACGATCTGGCTCAGGCCGAGCTGAACCTCCGCTACTGCGACATCGTCAGCGACATCGACGGCCAGGTCACCAGCCGCAACGTCAACCCGGGAAACTACGTCCAAATCGGGCAAAGCCTGATGGCCGTGCGATCGCTGACGGAAATCTGGATCGACGCCAACTTCAAGGAAACGCAACTGGCCGACCAGCGCATCGGCCAGCGCGTGCGCTGCGAGGTCGACATGTATGGCCGCCGGCGGGAGTTCGAGGGCCGCATTACCGGCTTCACCATGGGCACCGGCACAACGCTCGCGCTGCTGCCGCCCCAGAACGCCACGGGCAATTTCGTCAAGATCGTCCAGCGGTTGCCCGTCCGGATTGAGCTGACGGACTACGATCCCGAAAAGAGCCCCCTGTTCATCGGTCTATCGGTCGTCCCCTACGTGTACGTCAAAGAGCCGCCCACGGGGCCGCATGCCGGGGAAGTCTTGCAACCCTTTGCCGCACTCACAAAAGGCCCATCGGCCCCCAAACCCTGACCTGCATCGGTCCCCTGGCCGCCAAGGGAGCACGCATCATGAGCAGCATCGCGCTTGCCCCAGCCGCAGCCAGCCGCCCGGCGATCAATCCCTGGATCGTCGCTGCCGCCGTGATCATCCCCACGTTTATGGAGGTCTTGGACACGACCGTGGCGATTGTCTCGTTGAGGTACATCGCGGGCGACCTGTCGGCGGCGGTGGTTGATGCCGAATGGGTGCTCACCTGCTACCTCGCGGCGAACGCCACCATCCTGCCGATCTCCGGCTGGCTCTCGGCCCGCCTGGGCCGTCGCAACTATTTCCTCTCGTCGATCGCCGTCTTTACCATCGCTTCCGCGCTGTGCGGCATGGCCACCAGCCTGTGGCAGATTATCCTGTTTCGGATTATCCAGGGCCTGGCCGGCGGCGGACTGCAGCCCTCCAGCCAGGCGATCTTGATCGACAGTTTCCCGCCCGAGAAGCAGGGGACCGCCATGACCATGTTCGGCATCGCGGCACTGACGGCGCCCGTTGTCGGGCCGACGCTCGGCGGGTATCTCTCCGACTACCACAGTTGGCGTTGGATCTTCTACATCAACATCCCGATCGGCGGCGTCGCGCTGTTGATATCCTATTTCGTCGTCGATGATCCGGATTATCTCAAGCAAGAACGTGCCCGGCTGCGGCGAATGCCGCTCAATTTCGACTACGTCGGCCTGGCGATCTTGGGGCTGGTCATGTCCGCCTGGGAAGTGCTGATCACCAAGGGCCAGGAGTGGGACTGGCTGGGCGATCCGTTCGGAAAGGTCCAGACGCTGCTGCTGATCTTCGTGCTGGGGGGAGTCGGCCTGGTTGTCTGGGAGATGCGCAGGGACAACCCCGTGGTCAATTTCCGGCCGCTGGGCGAACGCAACCTCTGGGTGTGCAGCAGCATCATCTTTTTCGCCTACGCCGAGCTCTACGCCGCGAGCACGTCGCTGCCGGGACTGCTCCAATCGCTGTTTGGCTACGACGCCTATCACTCAGGGCTGGTCATGTCTCCGTCCGGCTTCGCCTCGGTCACGATGCTGCTGGTCTGCGGGGCATTGCTCGGCCGAGGCACTGACGCCCGTTGGCTGATCGGGGGTGGCCTGCTCGTCGTGGCGGCGGGCGGCTATTGGATGTCGGTGTTGAACCTCGAGATCAGCCCCTGGCAGGCGATCTTGCCGCGCGTCGTCCTGATCGCCGGCCTGGGGATGGCCTTTGCCCCGCTCAACGTGGCCGCCTTCCTTTACACACCCCGCCACCTGCGCGCCGCGGCCGTGGGGCTATTCGCCTTGCTCCGCAACGAGGGGGGCAGCTTCGGCACGTCGATGGCCCATACCGTGCAGGTACGCCGCGATCAGTTCCACACGTGGCGCGTGGGGGAATTCCTCGATCCCTTCAACTCCACCGTCGGTTCCTACCTGGAGCAGGCCCAGGCGTTGTTTTTCCAGCAAACCGGGGATGCGTCCAAGGCGCAACAGATGGCATTCCAAAGCCTGTCGGACCTCCGACAACAGCAAGCGGCGTCGCTGGCCTACTTTGACGTTTTCCACGTGTTCGCCGTCCTGGCGCTGGCGCTCGCGCTGCTGGTGCTGCTGATGAAACGCTCGGTGGCCGGAAAGGGGGAACACATCGGGGCGGAATAGATAGGATAGTCTCGGCGTACTGAAGAGTTCAAGTCTGCTTGGCTAATATAGGAGGATGAAACCATGATAGAGATCGACAACCTTCGCTATACGAAGCTGGCCCTCAACCACGGATCCGGTGCGATCCCCGCCCTTGGGTTTGGCACGCTGATTCCCGACCCCGCGGCGACCCGGACCGCGACCAAGGCCGCGCTGGAAGCGGGATTTCGACAGCTCGACGCTGCCGAACGCTACCGAAATGAAAAGGAGGTCGGCGAAGCGATCCAGGAGGTGTTCAAGGCGGGGAAGATCAAGCGGGAGGAAGTGTTTATCGCCACGAAGCTCTGGAACAGCAACCATCGTCCTGAGCGCGTCAAGCCCGCCTTCGAGGCCAGTCTCAAGAGACTTCAACTCGACTACGTCGATCTCTATCTCATCCACACTCCCTTTGCCTTCCAGCCTGGAGACGAGCAAGACCCGGGAGATGCGAACGGGAATGTGATTTATGACACAGGGGTAACGCTGCTGGAAACATGGAGGGCGTTGGAGTGTCTGGTGGACGAGGGCAAATGCAAGGCCATCGGACTGTCCGATGTCAGCCTGGACCAGACGAAAGAGATTTTCGAAGCGGGCAGGATCAAGCCCGCTGTGGTTCACGTCGAATCGCATCCGTATCTTCCGCAATGGGAACTTTTGAACTATTGCAGAACCAATGGCATCGTGCTGCAAGCGTTCGCCGCGCTGGGGCAT
>DATLRW010000224.1:0-43079 GCA_035534495.1 Candidatus Dormiibacterota bacterium
GCCGGCCGGCGCGCGCTTTTACATTTCTCCGCTGGGTGGAAGAAATCTTACGGACTGGCCGTAGCCTGTTTTTTCTTGTACCAGTCGGCGTTGATCTGCGTGTAGTTCTGCCACTTTTCCGGCAGGTCTTCCAGGGCAAAAATGGCCGTCACCGGACAAACCGGAACGCACGCCCCGCAATCGATGCACTCATCAGGGTTGATGTAGAGCATCGTTTCCCCTTCAAATTCGCCTTCATCCTTGCGGGGATGAATGCAGTCGACCGGACAGACGTCGACACAAGCCGTGTCTTTGGTTCCGATGCAGGGTTCGGCGATTACGTAGGCCATCTCCTTCTCCTCGAAAAGCCTCCGTGGAGGGTATTTTTATAGCCGCCGCTATTCTAAGAAGCATTTTATACCACCTCCGGCCCGAAACGAACAAGACCGCAGCGCCGACCGGCTCTTCGCGGCGGTCGAACCGCATGAAATGCCCACTGAACGCTTGCACGGCAAGTTGCGGCCCATCCTTCGCGCCGAATACAATGCCGGGAGCGCTCGAAATTCCACCTGTGTTACGAACCGGGCGGCCTCGATTCGGGCTGCCGCACGATTTCCTATCAAGGGAGGAAGCCAATGCTCGACACCCGCGGAAACAAAATCACCTGGCTCGGCCACGCCAGCTTCAAAATTACCACCGCCTCCGGCCAGGTCATCCTGATCGATCCGTGGATCAGCGGACCCACGTGCCCCGATAACCTCAAGAAATTCGACCGCGTCGATCTGATTTTGGTGACGCACGGCCATAGCGACCATCTTGCCGATGTCCCTTCGCTCATCCAGCAATTCCAGCCCAAGGTAACGGCCATTTACGAGACCGCCATGTGGCTCGGGTCAAAGAAGGCGGCGAACGTGCTTCCCATGGGTAAAGGCGGCACGCACACGATCGGGGATGTCGTGGTCACCATGGTCCACGCCTTCCATTCCAATTCCATCGATGACGGCGGCAAGCTCATCTACGGCGGCGAGCCGGCCGGCTACATCGTGCGACTGCCCGGCGGCCTCACCCTCTATCACGCCGGCGATACGAGCGTCTTCGGCGACATGCGCCTGATCGGCGAACTCTACAAACCGGAACTGGCCCTGCTGCCGATTGGCGACGTCTTCACCATGGGTCCGCGCGAGGCGGCCCATGCCGTTCGGCTGCTCGGCGTGCGGCATGTCGTGCCGATTCATTACGGCACATTTCCCTTGCTGACCGGAACGCCCGAGGCGTTTCGCGCGGAAACAGCCGGCATTGGCGGTCTGGAAATTCACGTCCTGCAGCCGGGCGAGTCGCTCGGTTAAGGCCGATCGGGCGGGCCGCCAGGCCGCATCTTGTTCGGCTCGCGCCATCGCCCGCCCGGTGAAAGGAGAACGGCATGGCACGACCGGTTCCGCATTTTGAGCACACGGGTGTGCTCCAGCCCACCCTGGACCGCTACGTGAACGATCTGCTGCCCCGGCGCGATCCCGTCCTGCGGGAAATGGAGCAACTGGCCAAACGCGAGGACATCCCGATCATCGGACCCGCTTGCGGGCGCCTGCTGGCCCTGGCGGTGCAGCTGGGCGGCGCGAAACGCATTTTCGAGATGGGATCGGCGATCGGCTATTCGGCGCTATGGATGGCGCGGGCGGCCGGAAGCGGAGCGAAAATCCATTACACGGATTCCGATCCGCTAAATGTCGAACGGGCGCGCGCCTTCCTGCGGCGGGCGGGCGTGCTGAACCGCGTGACGCTGCTCGAGGGAGACGCGCTCGATCTGCTGCGGAAAACGACGGGGACCTTCGACCTCATTTTCATTGACGTGGACAAGGATCAGTATCCGGCCGCGCTCCGCCTGGCGCTCAAGCGCGTGCGGCGCGGGGGCCTGCTTGTCGCCGACAACGTCCTCTGGTACGGGCGCGTGGCGCGGCCCGCCAAACGCGGCGATTCGTTCACGCGCGGGGTCCGGCAGTTCAACCGCATGATCTACGCCGATAAACGCCTTTTCCCCGTTATCGTCCCCTTGCGCGACGGGGTTGCCATTTGCCGGAAGGGATAAGGCAGGGAGGGCTCAATCCCGGGCGCGGGCCTGGGTTTGAGCTTTGGTTTGAGGTTGGGTTTGAGCCTGGCTGTGCTCTTGGAGAAATTTTTCGGCGTCGAGCGCGGCCATGCAACCGCTGCCCGCCGCGGTGATGGCCTGCTTGTAGACGCGGTCGGACACATCGCCGGCGACGAAGACGCCTTCGACGCTCGCATGGGTTCGGTCGCTCGTCCGCAGGTAGCCTTCCTCGTCCATGTCGAGAATGCCCTGGAAAATTTTCGTGTTCGGGTCGTGCCCGATCCCGAGAAAGACCCCATCGACCGCGATCGTTTCGGTCGAGCCGGTTTCCACCTGCCGCAGCCGCAGCGCTTCCACCACTCCCTTGCCCGTGTCGAGAATGTCTTCGACGACGTAAGGCGTCAGGAAGCGAATTTTGGGATTCTCCCGGGCGCGGTCCAGCATGATTTTCGTCGCGCGGAACTCGTTGCGCCGGTGCACGATGGTTACCCGGCTGGCGAACTTGGTCAGGAACGTCGCCTCTTCCATGGCCGAATCGCCGCCGCCGACGATCGCGATCTCCCGGTTGCGGAAAAAGGCGCCGTCGCAGGTCGCGCAGGTGGAAACGCCGTGCCCGATCAACTTCCGTTCGGCTTCGAGTCCCAGCATCCGCGCCGACGCGCCGGCGGCCACCAGCAGCGCCCGGGCGCGCAACCGGCGATCGTGCATTTCGATCGTAAACGGCCGCTGGCCCAGATCCACCCGGGTGGCCGATCCCTCGATGAACCGGGCGCCGAACCGCTCGGCCTGCTTCTGCATCCGGTCGATCAGTTCCGGTCCCAGGATTCCTTCGGGAAATCCCGGAAAATTTTCCACCAGCGTGGTCAGGCTGAGCTGACCGCCCGGCTCGTGTCCGCCGATGACGACCGGCCGCAGGTCGGCCCGCGCCGTATAGATCGCCGCCGTCAATCCGGCGCAGCCGCTCCCCAGAATGACTATGTTTTCGAGATCGCCGCTGCTTGCGTTCATCTTTCGTTAGACTCTTTCGCTGGAATAATCGATTCGCGCTGCTCCGACGGGTCCGCCAAATTGTAGCATGCCGGTTCCGGGCGGCCGGAGGGCTTGCGCGGGGCGAAAGCATCGGCATAATGCTTCCATGAATCCGGCGCGCCTCGGCGAAATGCTCACCGAAGTGGTCATTCTCGCGCTCGGCCTCCTGCTCATGATCATGGCCCTGCATGGCCGCTTCAATCTGCCCGCCGGCCTGCTGTTCTGGCTGGTTCTCGGCGTGGCCTCGTTCCTCTGGGGAGCGCGGGCATGGATGCGCAGCGGGCGGTTTGCCCGGCCGGCGGCGCGCGCCATGCAGCGGGTGCGCGGGGGTTCGCTGGTGCTGGCCGGTGCGCTGATGATCGCCATGGCGTGGATGCCGTTTGGCCTGGCACCGCAAATGATTGTGCTCATCGGCGCGATCCTGGCCGTTCGCGGGGCCGTGGGCGCTGCGCTGGCCGGGCGAAGGGCGTCTCAGCCGTAACGGGTCTTGGGGGCTTTCCGGCCGTCCGTCAGTCTGGCGGGTCGTCGTTCGAATCGTGCGACCGGCGCGGGTGAATTTCTTCCAAATGCTTCCTCAGCCGGTCGAGAACGCTGTCGGTTCCCCGGATATCCATCTCGCGGTCCAACTCGTCCAAGGCGAAATGAACGATGTCGTGATGGTGGATTTCCTCCGGCGCAATGGCATCGCTGATCCGCAGCCACATTTTGTGCAGCAGGTTCACTTCTTTCGGCGTGAGCCGGGGGGCGTGCGGACCGAGGTAGATGATTTCTTCCTGCCCGCCTCTGTGGTAGATCTCCAGCCGCAGCTGCGGTTTCGGATCGCGCAGCCGCTCCCAGGCAGTGCCGAGCGTCCGCGCCTGCTCGGCGAGAGGCTCACGGGAAGAGCTCCCCAGAACGATAGCCGACGATTTCAGGTTCTGGGCCTGGCGCAGCATCGCTTCGTACACGTCGTTGGCCGCCACCATGGCCAGATGGATGGTCTTGCCCTTCTTTTCGGCGATTTCGAGCGCCTTGGTGAACAAATGCTGTTCGATCGTCGTGAACAGCTGATCGGGAGCCAGCTCGTGCTCGCCCGATCCACCGCGCAGCAGGGGCCGGACGTGCAGAACCACCACATCCCGGCTGGCGGGATTCACGCGCTCGAGCACCTCGGCGAGGTGATTCAGGTGGTAGTAGTTGCTCACGGGCACCAGGAAGTTCCCCTGCCGCGCCCCGACCGCGTCGAGCGTCAGTTCATCCCGCTCGGCCAGGTTGAATTGATCGAGCTCCGCGTGGACTCCGCCATGCTTCCGGTACATTTTCTCCGAGTAGGTAAACGCGACGAACAGGAACGCCGTGAAAGCGAGGCCGGAAATCGTGGCCACTTTTTTGGTGAACAGGTTGATCGTGCAGAGGGCAAACAGGATCAGCGTAATCAGGCCGAGCCCGACGGGAATTTCCAGCTTGCCGATCCGGAAATTGAGCGGTACGCGAAAGCCTCGCTGGCCGGGCTTGGTAAACCGCAAAACGACGACCGCCAGTCCCTTCATGGAGAAGCTCCACATCACGCCGAAGGCGTAGGCTTCACCGAGGACGAAGATATTTCCGCGGCTGACGATAATCGTGAGGATTTGAAGCGCGGCGACCAGATTCAAAATGCGGTAGGAGGTGCCGAAACGCCGGTGCGGTTGGCGAAACCAATCCGAGAGAATCCCGTCTTCGGAAACGCGGTTGAGCACCCCGTTCGAACCGACAATGGCGGTGTTGACCGCCCCCGCCAGCATCAGGACGCCGACCACCACAACCAGTACCTGAAACGCCAGGCGCAGATCGTAGGGTCCGACGAAGTTCATGGCCAGGCCGCTGATGAGGTTGTCGAAATAGTGCGGCCGGACTTTGTCGGGAATGATCATGACGGCCAGGAAGGCCACGCCCGCCGTGAAGACCAGGCTGTAAATGAAAATGATCAGCGCCGTCTTTTTCAGGTTCTTGAGTTTCGGATGTTCGATTTCGCGGTACACCTGGGCCAGCGTTTCCTCGCCGCTCATGGCCAGCACGGAATGGCCCAGGCCGATCAGGATGCCGATCAATCCGATGGTATAGGGCAGTCTCGAATGGCTCAGCCAGCCGAGGGCGTTGTGCGAGTAACGCAGGTTGGCGAGCGAGGGAAGCGGAGGCAGATGAACTCCGCGGACGTAGAGCGTGTAGGCGGCCCAAGCCATCATCGTCACCACCATGACGGTGGCGATCTGCATGATGCGCATGGCCTTGTCGCTCGACTCCGAGATGCCTTTGACGTTCTCCCACCAGAAGTAAATGGTGATCAGTATGGCGAAACCGGCGGCGCCGGAATTGGTGGGCAGAACCACGCCCATATGGGAGTAATACAGGAGTTCGTTCAGCAGGCCGACCAGGTAAAGCCCGGCCGAAACCCCGCTGATGGGGCCGGTCAGGATATAGTCGAACATCAGGGCCGAAACGGAAAACTTGGCCAGCGTCGAGCCCATCGCTTCCTTGACCACGCGATAGACGCCGCCTCGAACGAACATGCTGCAGCTTTCGACGTACAGCAAGGCCACGGCATAGGCCAGGCACATGATGGCCAAAATGAACCACGGGGCCGATTTGCCGATCGCCTGTTCGGCGATGGCGCCGGCATAAAAGGCGGAAGACCCCATGTCGTTCAGCACGATGGCCGCAGCGCGCCAGAACGAGATAAAGGAGAGCATGGCCGTCGTGGCGACCAGGACTCGTGGCGCCGTCCGTGGGCCGGGAGCAGGAGAGCCGGAAGTGGGAGATCCCGAATCCATACAATACCTGAATCGATTGACCATAATGCCGTAAGGGCGAAGATTGTCAAAGCCGGGTCGGCGGTTTGATAGGGCGCTTGTCCGCCGGGGCCGGCCCCGTTAGCATACGGCCCGATGCCGCGTGCGTTGGAACATGTCCGGAGGATGCGGGGCGGGGCGCAACCGCAGCTGATGCGTTGCTCGGACGGCGGCTACTATGTCGTGAAGTTTTTAGATAATCCCCAGCATCCCCGCGTGCTGGCGAACGAGTGGCTCGCCTCGCAACTGGCCGCCCGCCTGGGCCTGCCGGTGCCGCAGGCGGCCGTGGTGGATGTCTCGGCCGAGCTGGTGGCCCGGAGCGACGACCTGTCGGTCCAACTCGCCCGGGGCCGGACGAAGCTGCGGCCAGGACTCCAATTTGGTTCGCGCTACCCGGGCGATCCGGTCGAGGTCGCCGTCTACGATTTCCTCCCCGACGAACTGCTGGGCGAAGTGGATAACCTCGAAGATTTCCTGGGCGTTCTGGTTCTCGATAAATGGACCTGCAACACAAACGGGCGTCAGGCGGTTTTCTACCGCCCCTCCGGCCAGCCGCGTTACCGGGCACTGATGATCGACCATGGATTTTGCTTCAATGCCGGCGAGTGGAATTTTCCCGACGCCCCGCTGCGCGGGCTTTACGCGCGAGTGCGCGTCTACGAGTCGGTGACCGGCCTGAACTGCTTCGAGCCGTGGCTGGACCGCCTGGAGAGCCGAATCAGCGAACGCGCGCTGGATGAAGCGGCCAGCCAGACCCCGCCGGAATGGTACAATTTCGATCAGGACGCCCTCTACCGTTTACTCGAGCAGCTATGGCGCCGTCGGCGGCGCGTGCGTGATCTGATCGTGGCTTCCAAAGACACCTATCGGAAACCGTTTCCGAACTGGAAGTGAACTATGCCTGAACCTGAATTGAACGCATACAGCTACTGGGTGGTCCGGTACACGCCCAACCTCGTGCGCGACGAGTGGCTCAATGTGGGAGTTTTGCTGCTCGATCCCGGCCAGCCCCGTTTCGGGGCCCGTTTTATCGAAGAAAATTCGGAATTTGACCGCGTGCGCCGTTTGCACCCGAACTCGGACGAAACGATCCTGCGCGCCCTGGAACATCACTTCGAAACCGTGGTGAGCGGCGCGGACGATCCCCGTGCGTATCTGGCCAAGCTCGGCGCGACGCTTTCGAACGTCGTCCAGTTGGGCCCGGAGCGCGGTTTGCTGGCCGAAAATTTCGAAGAAGAACTCGACCGGCTCTATCAGCAGCATGTGGCTCCGCCGCGGCATGCGGGAGTGGCGTCCCGCTTGATCGCGGGCACGCGGGCGGCGATTATCGGGCGCGTCAACGACATGCTTCGCCGGGCGGGACTGGCCGGCCGGATGGAGCGGCGCGTCAAAATCGAGGAATTCACCTACCGGGGCGATCCGCTGCGCCTCGATTACGCCTATCGCCGCAACGGGACGCGCGGATTCGTGCAGGCGCTTTCGCTCGAGCGCGACGCCTCGCAGGCCAAGGTCCTGGCCTACACCGCCGAGCGTATCCGGCAGCGTCTGGCTTCCACCGAATTCACCGTGATCACCGAAACCGCGCCGCAGGAGGGCAACGAACGCCATCAGTTCCTGGCCCGGATTCTCGGCGACCAGCAGATCTCGATGGTTCCCCTGGGCCAGCTCGAACCCTGGGTGAACGACCTGCGCGCGCAATTGTTGAACTAAATGCTGAATTGCTGAACTGAGTGCCGAACGGAAGATGGCAGCCTTCGCCTCGCCGCTGATCGGAGTTCAATTTCAACACAAGTCCGGAAAGGGCCGGCGATTCGCCCGCCGCTCGCGTAGTAACATCTCCTAAGCGATGACAACCGCAAACGACGAGCGGGCAATCCGCACCGAATCCGTCTCCCGGCATTTCCAGATGGGGAAAACGCTGATTCGCGCCGTGGACCAGGTGACGATCGAGGTCCGGCGCGGCGAATTTCTCGCTCTTCTGGGCAGCTCGGGTTCGGGGAAATCGACGCTGCTCTATCTGCTCGCCGGTCTAGACAGGCCGACCTCGGGATCGGTTTTCGTCGAGGGACGAAACCTCGCCACGATGAGTTCGCTGGAACTGGCCCGCTACCGCAGCCGAACCGTCGGCATGGTGTTTCAATCCTTCAATCTGCTTCCCCGGATGACCCTGGAGGAAAACGTGGAGCTGCCGCTGCGCCTGGCGGAGGTGGACAGGACCGAGCGCGCGGCGCGGGTGCGGGAAGCGCTCGACCGGGTCCTGCTCTCGAAACGGGCGGCGCACCGGCCCGGCGAGCTTTCCGGCGGCGAGCAGCAGCGGGCCGCCCTGGCGCGCGCCCTGGTGAATCGGCCGACGATCCTGTTCGCCGATGAACCGACCGGGAATCTCGACAGCGCGACGGGCGAGGAAATCATGGGACTGCTCGCCGAATTCAACCGCTCGCCCGGAATGACGATCGTGATGGTGACGCACGAGCGGGCGCTCGCCGAGCGCTTCGCCGCCCGCATCGCCGTCGTGGCCGATGGCAAGCTGGCCGGTAACGGAGCCGGGGCGTGAAGGCGAGCGATTTGGGCGAGCTCGCCCTCCGCAATCTGCGCGAAGCCCTGCTGCGCAATTCGCTGACGACGCTCGGCGTGGCCGTGGGCGTTGCGTCGCTGGTGGCAATGCTTTCACTCGGGGTCGGGCTCCAGCAATTCACCAACAGTCGCCTCGCCAGCTCGGGGCTGTTCAATGCCGTTTTTGTCATGCCGCGCAACAATCTGCGGCTGTTTGAACAGCCGGGCGCGCAGCCCGTCGAATTGCCCCGCCCGCTCGACGAGCAGGCGCGCGATCAGATCGAACAGCTGCCCGACGTCGTCGGCGCCTATCCGCAAATCCATTTCGTCACCGAGCTGCGCTTCAACCATATCCCCTACTCGACGCTCGTCGCCGGCCTGCCGCAATCGGACCGCAACGACGGGGCGTTTGACGGCATGCAGGGCCGGTTCTTTTCCGGCCCCGCGGCGAACGAAGCGATCCTGCAAATCCGTTTCGCGCGGCAGTTGTCGAAAGACCCGGCCTCCCTGCTGGGCCGGGAGCTGGTCCTGCGTTACGCGGCGCGCGAGCCGCTGAGCGCGAAGACGGTTGCCGGCGATGCCGGCTCGACCGACGCCTCGTCGCCCGGCGGCGGCAGCGGCGCGGCGCAAGGGTTTTCCGTGGTGGCGCGGCAGAAGGATCTGAAAATTGTCGGCATCGTCCAGACCGAGCCGCAAGGGGGATTCGGCGGCTTCCGGAAAACGCCGGTCTACATCCCGCTCCAGGTTGCCGAAGCCCTTCGCGCGACGCAGGTGAGCGATCTGCGCGACGTGCTGCAAGGACCGGCCAAAACAAGGCAGTATGCGAGTCTTACCGTCAGGGTAAAAAGCAGTTCGGAAGTGGTAAAAGTCGAAGCCCGGATCAAGGAGATGGGCTTTGCCGCCTATTCTCTCTTCGATACCTCGCGCGATCTCCAGCTGCTGTTCACCCTGCTCGACCTGCTGCTCGGCATTTTCGGCAGCCTGGCCCTGGCCGTTGCCACGCTCGGGATCGTCAACACGCTGGTCATGGCGATACTCGAACGCCGGCGGGAAATCGGCGTGCTGAAGGCGCTCGGAGCAGCCGACGGGGATGTGAAGCGGCTTTTCTTCGCCGAAGCCGGCGTGATGGGCCTGGTCGGCGGCGCGCTTGGCGTCGCGCTCGGCTGGTTCATTGGGCGAATGCTCACCTGGGGCACGAACTTCTACCTGCATCGGCAAGGCCTGCCGTCGGTGAACGTCTCGGCGGTGCCCTGGTGGCTCGCCTGTGGCGCCATCGCTTTCGCTTTGGGTGTAAGTCTGGTGGCGGGAATCTATCCGGCGGCGCGGGCTGCCAAGCTCGACCCGGTCGAGGCCTTGCGCTATGAGTAGGGGCCGGCGGGCGATCTTCACACTGGCGCTCGGTCTGTTGCTTTTAGGGCTCGCTCCCGGTCCGGCGCATGCTGCGCCCGGCCGCGCCGAATGCCGCGCTGTGCCCAGCCGAATCCTCGGCCACGCCGTTCCCTATTGCATCCTGCTGCCGCCGGCCTACGATTCCCGGAAGTCGCGCCGGTTTCCCGTGCTCTATTTCCTGCATGGCCTGGGCGGCAACGCGGAGATGCTGATCGAATCCGGCGCCATGATGGACATCGAGAATGCCTGGGAAAGCGGCCGCCTGGGCCAGTTCCTGATCGTCACGCCGGATGCCGACACGAGTTTCTACATCAATTCACGCGACGGCCGCGACCGCTACGAGGATTTCTTCCTGCGCGAGTTCATGCCGTTCATCGAAACCCATTACCGCGCGCTGTCGGGCCGGCGCAACCGCGGCATCGGCGGCATCTCGATGGGCGGCTACGGCGCCTTGCATCTGGCCTTTGCCCATCCGCAGCTGTTCGGATCGGTGACGGCATCGAGCGCCGCGCTCATCGCCAGTTTGCCCCACGTCACCGCCGCCGGCGCCCGGGCGCTGCCGATGCTACAGGTCATCGGCGGCGTGTTCGGCTCACCGCTCGATCGCGCGTTTTGGGACCGGAACGACCCTCTGCATCTGGCCCGCCGGGCGAATCTGTCAGGACTCAAAATCGAATTCGATTGTGGCGAGCAGGATGATTACGGCTTTGAAAAGGGCGCGGAGGAACTGGACCGGATTCTCGCCGCGCGCCACATCCCGCACGTTTTTCATCTCTATCCCGGCGGCCACGACTGGCCCTATTTCGCCGCGCGGCTGCCCGCCGCGCTCGCGTTTCATTCCCGCGCCTTTGGCATGAAGACTTCCGAAAAATAGATCGCTTCGGCTCAGGTGTCGCTCGGCGGCTCGAAGCGCCCGAAACGCAGCGCGAGTGCCGGAAGAACGAGCAGATTCAAGGCGGTCGAAGTGAACAGGCCGCCGAGGATCACGATGGCCATCGGCCCTTCGATTTCGGCGCCTGCCCTGCCGCCGGCTAGCGCCAGCGGCAGGAGTCCAAGGCCGGTGACCAGCGCCGTCATCAGAATAGGCGAGAGGCGCTCGAGCGCGCCGCGGACGGCCGCTTCGGGACCCCAATCCATTCCCTCCACCGCGACCAGATGCTCGTAATGCGAGATGAGCATGATGGCGTTGCGCACCGTGATGCCGAAGAGAGTCACGAAACCGACGAGCGAGCCGAGCGAAAGCGTGCGGTCGTTAAACAGCCAAGCGGCCAGCACTCCTCCCACGAGCGCGAAAGGCAAATTCAAAAGCACCAGGAAGAGATTCCGATAGTTCGTCAGCACGATCGATAGCAGCAGCACGATGCCGATTCCGGCCAGAATGGAATCCACCAGAAGATCGCGGCGCGCCTGAGCGGCTGCCGCAGCCGTGCTCAGGAACTGAGCGTAGACGCCCGCGGGCAGGTGGAGTTGGGCGATGCGGATTTGCGCCTCGGCAACAAACGAGGCGACGTTGCGTCCGGTGACGTCGCACGTGACCGGCTGCACGCGGCGGCCGCCTTCGTGATAGATCATGTAGCGGCCCGAATCGGCGTAGACGCGTGCGACCTGGCCGAGCGAGACGTAGTTGCCGTCGGGCGTGCGCAAGGGCAGTGAGGCGAGGTCGGCAACGTTGTTGCGCTCATCGGGCGCGAGCCAAACGGCAACATCGAAGACTTGGTTTCCCTGAAAGATTTTGCCGACGCTATCGCCTTGGTACGCGGTGGAAACGGCCTGGAGCACTTGGACCGGGTCGAGTCCCCAACGCTCGGCGGCGCGGCGGCGAACGTCGACTTCGATTTGCGGCATCGAGGGCGGCGCCTGGATCTGGACGCCCGTGGCGCCGGGAATTTTCCGGAGGGTCGCGGCGATTTCAACCGCCGCTTGGTCGAGTTCGTCGAGGTTGTTGCCGACGGCTTCGACGGCCACCTGCTGCGTAAATCCGGAAAGAAGGTCGTGGAAACGCTCGGTGAGGAAGGTTTCCGTGGATATGGCGAGGCCGGGGAACCTCGCTGCCACCCGGCGAAGCTGCGCGGGAATACTCTCGGGATGAGGATAGGAGGGATCGACTTTGATATCGATTTCGCTGGCGTTAACTCCCCGCGCTTCCGACGCAAGCTCGCCGCGGCCGGCGCGCTGCGTGACCACCTGAACGAAGGGGAGCTTCATGAAAGCTTTCGTGATCCGCGTACCGATGCGAAGCGTTTCCCCCAGTGAAGCCCCGGGCGCCTCCTGAAAGTGGACGACGTAATAGCCTCCCTGAAGTTGCGGAATAAAGGAGCTGCGCAGGCGAGGAAGCAGCAAGAGGACGCCGAGAATCACCATCCCCACCACAACCATGACTGTGCGGGACCATTTCTCGGCCATGGCCAGAAGCGGACGGTGAAGTCGTTTGGCCCAGGCCACCAGCGGTGGATCGTGAGGCGCCAGTTCGCGTTTGCCCAGCAGCAACAGGCACATCGCCGGCGTCACCGTGAGGGCGACCGCGAGGGAGGCGAGGATAGAAGAGATGTAGGCGACGCCGAGCGGGGCGAAGATGCGGCCGGCAAGCCCGGAAATCGCGAGCACGGGCAAAAACACCAGGACGACGGCAAATGTGGCGTAAACCACGGCGCTGCGGACTTCGAGCGAGGCGTCGAGAACCACGCGGAAAATGGGCCGCGGCGAGGCGGAAGATCGGTTTTCCCGCAAGCGGCGCAGGATGTTTTCGACGTCGATCACGGCGTCGTCGACCACCTCGCCGATGGCGATCGCCAGCCCGCCGAGCGTCATGACATTCAGGCTGTAGCCGAGACTCGACAGAACGAGCGTGGCCGTGAGCAGGGAAAGAGGAATGGCGACGCATGAAATGGCGGCTGTGCGCAGATCGAACAAAAAGAGAAAGAGGACGATGACCACCAGTATCGCCCCGATGAACAGCGCGCTCCGGATATTGCGCAGGGCCGTCAGCACGAAGCTGGCCGGGCGGAAAAGATTGGTGTGAAGGGTTATTTTCTCGGCGGCCAATGCGGGTTGCAGTTCGGCCAGGGCCCGGCTGAGCCGGGCCGTGACGGCCAGGGTGTTGGTGCCGGGCTGGCTGGAAGCAAGCAGGAGAACGCAAGGCCTGCCATCGATGGAGGCGGCGCCGAAGGCGGGTGCCGGAGCGGCAACGACGCGCGCAACGTCGCCGATGGTGACGTTTCTGCCGCCGACGCGCGCCAGGACGGTGCCGGCGATAGCTTCGGGATCGGTGGTTTGCGCCTGGGATTGAAGGACCAGCCGCTGGTTGGGTGTGTCGATGAACCCGGCGCCGAGCACGCCGGTCGCGTGTTTGGCCGCCGCCAGAAGTTCGGCGACGGTCAGACGGCGCTGGATAAGTTTTTCGGGGTCGTACTGGATTTGGATCTGTCGCACGGAGCGGCCAAAGACGGCGATATTGGCCACGCCCGGCACAGCCAGCAGACGCGGGCGGACCGTCCAGTAGGCGGCGGTTTGCACGTCCATCAGGGAATGCGCCCGCGATGTAAGTGCGACGGCCATAACCGTGCCGGCCGAGGAAGTGGGCGGAGACAAAATGGGTGTTTGGACGCCCGCGGGCAGAATGGAGCTGATCCCGACCAGGCGCTGGGCGAGGATTTCACGAATGCGATAGATGTGGGTGGTGAATTGAAACACCACCACAATCGACGAAAAGCCCTGAATGGAAGTGGAGCGCAGCGCGGCAATGCCCGGCGAACCGTTAATGGTGTTTTCAATCGGTTGCGTGACGAGCGTCTCCACCTGCCCGGCGGAAAGGCCGGGCGCTTCGGTCTTGAGCGTGACCTCAGCGGGCGCAAAATTGGGCAAGATGTCGTATTGCGCCGTGGTGAGCGAATAGATGCCGTAGCCGAACAGCATCAGGGCAAGAACCATAACGATGCCGCGACGGCTGAGAGCCCAGCTAACGATGCCGCTCAACATGCCACGGCCTCCGGGAGGTCAATCCCAATGATTGAAGAGAGGGGAAGCGGCGCCTCGGCGGCCGGATGCGTTTGGACGGGCGGGAGCTTTTGTAGAAATCGGCGGGTGAAGCCGGGAAGAAGATTCTGAAAGGGCCCCATCAGTCGTCGTCTCCTTCACCACCCTGATTGCCGGGGACAGCCAGGGTTTCGGCGGAAAATAGTTCCTCAACGGCGTGGGTAACGATGCGGTCGCCGGACAGAAACCCCGCGGTGACGAACCAGCCATCCGCCACCGGCTTATCGGTCGGCACAACCAAACGTCGGAAGCGGTTGGGAGCGGTTTCCTGATAGGCCCACGCCTGACCCTGCGACCAAACGACCGCTGCCGCGGGAATGACGACCCCGCTCCGCGCCGGGCCCGCCGGTATTTCAGCAACCAGATTTAATCCCGGAGCGAAGCCGGGCCGCGCTGGAATGACGTAGAGAAAATTCAGCCCTTGAATCACCGGGTTGATTTGCGGAAAGGAAGAGACCAGGCGTGCCGGCACAGCCGAGCCGGAAGGGGTGACGAGACGCGCGATCGGCGGGGCAGAGCGCGGGTCGCCCGCGACCAACGTTACTTGCACAAGCCATTCCTGCTGGCCCAGGATTTTTTCGAAGGTCGGCGATCGCGCGACCAGCCATTTTCGCAACACCGGGCCCCACTGCTGCTCGATACCGAGCGTGTCGAGCTGGAGCTGACGTTGGAGAGCGACGGTTTGTGCCTGGCTCGATGTCAGGGTGCCGCGCGCGGCCTGCAGCGCCATGAGTGAAGTGTTCTGGTTCTCGTGGTATAGCACGTTCTGGCGTTGGTACTCGTGGCGGGCGACCGCAAGGCCGGCGCGGGCCATGGCGAGATTCTTTGTGTCGGTGACATAGGTGGCGGCCCAAGTCGTAAGGGCTTGCGGCGATAGCACGACGGCCACCGTTCGCAGCTCCGGCACATGCCGCACCGGTTTCAGAACCGTTATACGCAACCCCATGTCCTTGACCGCGTCCGCGTCTAGCGCCACGGTCCTCGATGCCGGTTGTTCCGGCAAGGGATCGGCTTTCTGCGCCTGCGTGCGCGCCGCGAACCGCCGGTTGCCGTTGGCTGGACGGTGCAGGGCCCAGCCTGTGGCGGAGACAGCGAGAATGCCGAGCACCCCCACAGATATAAGCTTTTTCATTGTTCGGACTCCTTTCGCCCGGGCGCGACGCTCTTTGGCGAAGGAACGGGCAAAATCCAAGCACTTGGGTCGAGCGGTTGTTCGACGGCGTCTTCCAGGGCGCCCAGGGCGGCCTGCGCTTGACCGAGCGCCTGGAGCCGCTGCTGGCTATAGACAGCGCCTGCGAGCATAACTGTGTTCAATTGAAGGTGATTGCTTTCGCCGGCAGCCACGGCGCGCCGGGTCATTTGTACTTGCCGTCCCTGATTTAGGATCGGCCGGTTGGCCTCGTGCAGGTCGGCGAGGGCCGAACGATAAGCGGCCAGCGCCTGCTGGCTTTGGGCGATGGCGCGCGTCTGCACGGCCAAAAAGTTCGCCGCCGCTTCCTTCCGCAGCGCTTCGGCCTGTGCGATGGGACCCTGGTTTCGATTTCGGATCGGGAGAACGATCGAAAAGGGAACGGTAAAATAATTGTTTCCCTCCTCGAACGCGTATCCGGGACCGATATTGAAATTGGGATATTGGCGGGCAAGTTGCAGTCGAAGCGCCGCATCGGCCGCGGCGTATTGATCGAGTGCAGCGCGAACGTCAAGACGGTTGAGCACCGCATCGCGCTCGATGCGTTGCGGTGAAAGAGAGGCCAGCGTGGGCAGGCGCCCGAAATTCGGCCAGGTCATTTCCAGGCCATCCAGGGCGTCGACGGGAACGCCGATGGCGCCGGCGAGCGCCGCCCGGGCGGTTGCCACCTGTCCCTGGTTCACGCTCACGGCGAACTG
The DNA here is from genome assembly GCA_035534495.1 of Candidatus Dormiibacterota bacterium. Classification (GTDB taxonomy): domain Bacteria; phylum Acidobacteriota; class Terriglobia; order Acidiferrales; family UBA7541; genus JAKASX01. Next base: position 15,760 of record DATLRW010000224.1, read on the forward strand.
CAGGTTGGAAAGGGCAAGCTCCGCGGCCTCGAGCGGCGGCCGCGCCTCCTCGCCCGCCAGAAGCCTCTGGTGGAGCAGCGTAACGTGCCGGTCCTCGGTTCGCTCGGTCGCTTGCGACAGGACGAGCCTTGCCCGGGCCATTCGATAGGCGAGCAAGGCTGTTCGCACCCCGCTCGCCACGCTCCATTCCGTTCCCGCCACGGCCATTTCCGCGGCCGATGAAAGGTCCTGCGCCTGTTCGATTCGCAGGGCGCGCTTGCCGTGGGTTTCAATCGGGAAAACAAGGGGCAGATCGAAGAGCCACGGACTCGGAATTCCCGGCGTGAGACTCAGGCTGGGATTGGGATGCTCGCCGGCCGTGACGATCCCGCCTTGGGCTGCGGCGAGCCGGTCGCGCGCGATTTCCATCTGCGGGCTGAAATAGAGCGCGGCCAGCGTGAGCGATGGAAGATCCCATTGCCGAAGGGGCCACGAAACCGGATGGCCCAGCGCCTTTTCCATGTAGTCGCGCAAACCGGGATCGCGCAGGCTGCGACTTTCGAGTTGCGAAGCCGTCTCGGTGGGAACAATGGGCGCGGGCCGATAGTGCTGGACGGCGCAGCCGGACAGCAAAGCGATAGCCGGCCAGAGAAACAGACTCGATATTCGAAATTTCATGGCCCTTTCTCCCTCATTGGGATGCACAAAGCACCACGGCGCGGGCGGCGCAAACTCGCACCCGCCGGTTTTCGTTGGGAGATAGGGAAAGCTAAATTCGCAGGATGGGCGGCGGCTGGCTGACCGCGGCCGGAGAGCCGGCAAAGGCCGCGCCGCTCCCGCCAAACGAAAAATCAGATATGTCGATTTTGGGTTTGGCCACAATGGTTGCCCGGAAGAGCAGATGGGCGGCCGGAATCGCCAGGCCGACCGATAAGGCCACGATCATCAGCGTCGTCTCGGTGTCTTTGCCTTTGGCTTCGGCGTGATCCCAGTGATCGAACATCTGGAGAATGGGGCAGGCAAAACACGCCGCGATCACGCCCAGCACGACGACGCGGATGATGGCGCGGCGCATGGCGGCATTTTAGACGAATTGCCCCGCCGATAGCCAATTGTGTTCCGGCGTGTTCCGGCGTGTTCCGGCGTGGCGAAAATGCGCGCCCGTAGGAATATAGTTACATAGTTGCGTAACTATATGTGTTTTTCCGCGCTCCCCGGTGCTCGAAATGACCCGCCCGGGCGCGCGCGGCCTGTCGCGCCCCCGCCGGGCCGGAGCTAACCCTGCCCCTTTCTTCCGGTTGCGAAAATCAATTGGCGCCAGCCGCTTTGGCCCTCTGCGTGCCATGTGACGCCCCCTGAGAGCTGTTTCCGGGCGCGCGAGGAGTTTTTTTTCGGCCGTCCAGGGCGAGATTCCTCACCGCCCGGGCTTCGCCGCTTTTGGCCGGAGGGTGGCAGGGAGGGTTCTTTTGAAAATGCTTTCGAGCCGTGCCCCGTGGTGGTGATGAAACGGAAGGCGAATTCCCAAACGGCCGCCAGGCGCCGGGATGCGATCTACGCCATGCAGGCGGAAATCTGCCGCGTGCTCGGCCATCCCCGCCGGATCCAGATTCTGGATTTGCTGGCGAGCGGCGAGAAGTCGACCGCGCAGCTGCTTCGCTCGCTGGGCGTCAGCAAGGTGAATCTGTCGCAGCACATGGCGCTGCTGAAGCGCGCCGGACTGGTCGAAATGCTGCATCACGGCCGTGCGGCCTCCTACCGGTTGACCTTCTTCGAGGTCAAGGACGCCTGCCGGCAAATCCGCCAGGTGCTGGCGGCGCGGCTCCGGCGAGGAACGCGCCTGGCGCGATCGCTCGGCAAAGGCGCCGCGGGCTCGACTTTCACGGGTTGAGACACAGGTTGAAATGAAAATGAATCGAAGCTTTCGTATCGGGTGGCTCATCGCTCTTCTCGCCTGCGCCCCGGGCGCCCGGGCGCAAGCGCCGCAACCGCTGACCTTGCGGCAGGCGGTCGAACTGGCGCTGAAGCAGAATCCGGCGCTCCGCGCGACCAGGGAACAGGTGAACGTTTCCCGCGCGCAGGTCGGCGAGGCGCGCGCCGGATGGCTGCCGCGCCTGGACGTCAGCCAAGGGTTCACGCGCGGCGACAACCCGGTCTATGTGTTCGGAACGCTGCTGACGCAGAGGCAATTCAAGGCCGGGAATTTCAACCTTTCCGCGCTCAACCAGCCTTCCCCCCTCGATAACTTCCAGACGCGGGTCGATGGACAGGTCTCCCTGTTCGATTCCGGCCGAACCTATTGGCGCGAAGCGGGCGCGAAAAAAATGTCCACGGCGGCCGATTACGAGACGGCGCAGGCGCGGCAAGACCTGATTCTTCGCGTGGTGCGGGCCTATTACGGGGTGATTGTCGCGCGGGAAGAGTTGGGCGCCGCCAATCAAGCGCTCGATTCGGCCAAGGCCAACGAGCAGCAGGTCAAAGCGATGACGACGTCGGGACTGGTGGTGACTTCCGATCTGCTGAGCGCCGAAGTCTTCCGCTCGCAGATGCGGGATCGCCAGATCACCGCGTCGAACGCGCTCGAAGTGGCGCGGCTGAATTTGGGCCGGGAACTGGGCATGCCGCCCGGGGCGTCGCCGCAGGTGGCCGGCACGCTGGGCCAGCCAAAGTCCCTCGCCGGAAAAATCGACCAGTGGGAAAAAACGGCTCTTTCCGAGCGGCCGGCCTTGCGCGCTGCCCAGTTGCAGGAACAGGCGGCGAATACGGGCCGGAAATTGGCAAAAGCGGATTTCGGTCCGCAGATCGGTCTCTTTGCCGATTTCGAGCGCGATGCCGAGACGCTGGGCGGCCCTTCGGGCACGAACTGGGCTGCCGGGGCGCGGCTGGATTGGAACGTGTTCGACGGAGGGGCGAAACGATCGAGGCTGGCCGAAGCCGATGCGCGCAGGAGCCAAGCCGAAGATCAACTCGAATGGCTCCGGTCCGGGATCGAGCTGGAGGTCCGGCAGGCGTATCTCGATGCCCAGGCCGCGGCCGAGCGGGCGGGGGCGGCGCAAGCCGCGGTCAGCCAGGCGGGCGAGAGCCTGCGCATCATCCAGAACCGGTATCAAGCCGGTCTGGTCACGATTACCGAGCTTCTGCGGGCGCAAACGGCCCAGCTCGATGCGCGCACCGGCTATCTGTCGGCCCTGCACGATTGGCAGGTGGCTCGGGCGCAACTCGAGCGCGCCGCGGGCCAGTTGACCCTGGGATCGAATTTCTTTGACCAAGGCGGAACGCCATGAAAGCGATGGTTGGAAAAAAGCGCGCGATTGTTTTCTGGAATTTCGCGTGGATCGCGCCGCTCCTGCTGGTTCTTTCCGGATGCGGCGGGGCCGCGCCCGCGAAGGCGCCCGCGCCGGAAGTGGTGAGCGGCCTTCGAGTCGATACGGTGCGAATGGAAACCATCCCCAACGAAGTCGCCGCGCCGGGAACTGTCGCTTCGGTCCGCACCGCGCAGATCGCGGCCCGGGTCATGGGCACGGTGGAACAGGTGACGGTGCACGAAGGCGACCGCGTGCGCCAGGGGCAGCTGCTGATCACGCTCGACGATCGCGAATTTGCCGCCCGTTACGCCGCGGCCAAGGCCGGGATCGTCAAGGCGGCCGCGGGCCGGCTGGAGGCCGAACGGGCCGTTACGGCGGCCGACGCCCAGGCGGGCGTGGCCGAGACGACCTACCGGCGTTACGTCTATCTCCGCCAGCAGAAATCGGTGAGCCCGCAGGAATTCGACGAAGTGCAGGCCAAGCGGCAGTCGGCGCTGGCCATGCTCGCGCAGGCCCAGGCTCGCGTCCTGCAAGCCGATGCCGGCTACCGGCAGGCGCAGGAGGAGATGCAGGCCTCGTCGGTGGTGACGAATTACACGCGGATCGTCGCGCCGTTTGACGGGGTGGTTTTGCAGCGGCTGGTCGATCCGGGAAGCATGGCGACGCCGGCAGCGCCGCTCCTGGTGCTGGAGGAGAGCTCCAGGTATCGGCTGGAAGCCTCCGTCGGCGCGGAAAACGCTGGCGTTCTGCGGCGCGGCATGAGAATCCCTGTCGCGCTCGACGCTTTCCCGGGGAAAACATTCACGGGGACGGTGGCGGAAATCGAACCGGGCGCCGATCCCTCTTCCCACACCGTTCAAGTGAAGATCGACTTGCCACGCGATCCGGCGCTGCGTTCGGGGCTCTTTGGCCGGGCGTGGTTCCGGCAAGGGGAACGGCGGGCCATCGTCGTGCCGGCCGGCGCGATTTTCGATCGAGGGCAGCTGCGGGCCGTTTACGTTGTCGACGGCGAGGGCATCATTCGCCTGCGCCTGGTGACGCTGGGCGCGGAGGCCCCCTCCGGCCGCGAAGTGCTTTCCGGCTTGGGCGCGGGTGACCGCGTGGTGGTCAATCCCGGCTCGGCGGACCTGGACGACAAGAAGCTGGAGGCGGGGCGTTGAAAAGCGGACTGGCCGGGAAAATCGCCCGTGCTTTCATCCATTCGCGGCTGACGCCGCTCGTGATCATTGCCTCGCTGCTCCTGGGCGTTTTCGCCATTCTCAAGACGCCGCGGGAGGAAGACCCGCAAATCATCGTCCCCATGCTCGACCTGTTTGTCTCGATGCCGGGCGCCTCGGCCCCGGAAGTCGAGCAGCGGGTCGCCATCCCGATGGAAAAACTGTTGAAGGAGATTCCTGGGGTCGAGTACGTCTATTCGACGAGCATGCCGGGACAGGCGCTCGTCACCGTGCGCTACTACGTCGGCGTTTCGGAGGAAGACGCCATCGTTCGCACCTACAACAAGATGTATTCGAATTTCGACCTGATCCCGCCCGGCGCTTCGCGGCCGCTGATCAAGGTGCGCTCGATCAACGACGTGCCGATCCTCTCGCTCACGTTTTGGGGCCGGGGCTACACCGGGTTCGCGCTGCGCCAGATCGTCGAGGAGGCGAATCTGGCCGTGAAGCAGGCGGGCAACGTTTCCCAGACGACGATCATCGGCGGAACGCGCCGCGAGCTGCGCGTAACGCTCAACGCGCAGCACCTGGCGGCCTATCGCTTGAGTCCGGCGGCGATTGCCCAGGCGTTCGAGGTGTCGAACCAGCGAAGCATCTCCGGGACCTTCGCCCAGGCGAACCGAGAATTCGTGGTCGAAACCGGGCGATTCATCGGCGACGCCGCCGATGCGCGCCAGCTCGTCGTCGGCGTTTTCCATGGCCAGCCGGTCTATCTCGGCGACGTTGCCGATGTGGCCGACGGCCCGGCCGAGCCGTCCAGCTACGTCTACTTCGGCTGGGGGGGGGCAAACTGGAAACAGGGCGCCGGGGAATATCCGGCGGTGACGCTGGCGGTCGCCAAACGCAAGGGCACGAACGCGTCGATCGTCGCGCAAACCGTGATCGACAAGGTCGATTCGCTGCGCGGCCGCGTCATCCCGGACGATCTTCACGTCACCGTCACGCGCGACTACGGCCAGACGGCCAAGGAAAAATCGAACCAGCTGCTCGAGCACCTGCTGCTGGCGACGCTTTCGGTCACGCTGCTGGTGGCCCTGGCCCTGGGATGGCGGGAATCGGGCGTGGTGCTGGCCGCCGTGCCGGTGACGCTGGCCCTGACGCTTTTCATTTTCTATTTCCACGGCTACACGCTGAACCGGGTCACGCTCTTCGCGCTGATTTTCTCGATCGGCATCCTGGTCGACGACGCGATCGTCGTCGTCGAAAACATCGTCCGCCATTTCCGCCTGCCGCAGAACAAAGGCCGGTCGTCGAGCGAGGTGGCGATCGAGGCCGTCGACGAGGTCGGCAACCCGACGATTCTGGCGACATTCGCGGTAATCGCGGCGATTCTGCCGATGGCCTTCGTCAGCGGGCTGATGGGCCCCTATATGCGGCCGATTCCGGTCGGCGCTTCGGCGGCGATGCTGATTTCTCTGGCCATTGCGTTCATCGTATCGCCCTGGGCGGCGCTGCGGCTGCTACGCGGCCGGGAATCGGCCGGGGAGCATGTGGACGAGAGCCAGGGATGGACGCGGCGCATCTACCGGCGGGTGATGACCCCGCTGGTCGAGAATGCGCTCTGGCGATGGGTGTTCTTCGCGGGGGTGGTGGTGTTGCTGCTGGCCGCGTGCGCGCTGATCCCGCTCAAGCTGGTGCTGGTGAAAATGCTCCCGTTCGACAATAAGAGCGAGATCCAGGTGGTGGTCGATATGCCGGACGGCACGCCGCTCGAACGCACCCTCGCCGCCGAGCAGGCGATCGGAAATTACCTCGCCACCCGGCCGCTCGTCGCCAATTACCAGATTTATGCCGGCACTTCGAGCCCGTACAACTTCAACGGCCTGGTGCGCCACTACTACCTGCGCCACCAGCCGTATCAGGGCGATATCCAGGTGAATTTGCTTCCCGTGGCCGACCGCAGCGAGCAGAGTCATCAGGTGGCCCTGCAGATTCGCGGCCCGATCGACCAGATCGCCCGCCGGTGGAATGCGCGGGTGAAAATCGCCGAAGTCCCCCCCGGGCCGCCGGTGCTTTCCACGCTGGTCGCCGAGGTCTACGGTCCCTCCTACCCGCAGCAGATCGCGCTGGCCCGGCAGGTCCGGCAGGTATTCGAGCAAACGCCCGGCGTCGTCGACGTCGATTGGCTGGTCAACGCCAATCAGGAAAAGCTCGATTTCCAGGTGGAGCAGGACAAGGCGGCCCTGGACGGGATTTCCACGGCGGAAATTTCCCAATCGACGGCAATCGCCCTGGGCGGCGAAGACGCCGGGGTGATGCATGTGCCCGGCAGCCGCGAGGACGTGCCGATCCACATTCAGTTGTCCCGTCCCACGCGCTCGGGCGAGGACGCGCTGCGCGGTTTGTATCTGAACGCGCCCGGCGGGCAGATGGTGCCGCTCGGCGCGCTGGTGCGCGTCAAGCGCCAGACGGTCGATAAGGACATTTACCGGAAAAACCTGAAGTCGGTGGTTTACGTCATCGGCGACGTGGCCGGCGGGGAAGAAAGCCCCGTCTACGCCATCCTGAAAATGAAACAGAAAATCGCCGATCTGAAAATTCCCGAGGGCTACCAGGTCCGGCAGTATTTTGCCGGGCCGCCGGATTCCACGAGTCACCTGTCCGTTACCTGGGACGGCGAGTGGCACATCACCTACGAGGTGTTCCGCGACTTGGGCATCGCGTTCGCCGCGGTGCTGGTGCTGATCTATGTGCTCGTAGTCGGCTGGTTCGATTCCTACAGCGTGCCGCTGGTGATTATGGTTCCGATTCCCCTCACGCTGATCGGCATCCTGCCGGCCCACGCCCTGGCGGGCGCCTTCTTCACGGCGACGTCGATGATCGGGTTCATTGCGGGCGCGGGAATCATCGTGCGCAATTCGATCATCCTGGTGGATTTCATCGAGTTGCGCCTGGCGCAGGGAATTCCGCTCGCCGAAGCCGTGGTGGATGCGGGAGCCGTGCGGTTCCGGCCGGTGCTGCTGACGGCGCTGGCGGTGGTCGTGGGCGCCAGTCCCATTCTTCTCGATCCCATATTTCAGGGACTGGCGATTTCGCTGATGGCCGGCGGAATCGCTTCGACGCTGCTCTCGTTCCTGGCGGTGCCGCTGCTTTATTACGTGATCCGGAAACGGGAAAACCGGGTGCAGGAGGCAAGGCCATGACCATGACCATTGAACGGTGGTTGCGAGCGATTGCGGGGGCTTTCGTGCTGGCCTCGCTGGCGCTCGGCGTCTGGGTGAATCCCCACTGGTTCTGGTTTACCGCATTTGTCGGTGCCAACCTGTTCCAGTCGGCCTTCACGAACCGGTGCCCGATGATGTGGCTGTTGCGCAGGCTGGGCGTCGGCGAGCCGAAAACGGCCGCGGCAGGCGTGCATCACTGATCCGGCGCGGCCGCGCCGCGGGACAAAAAGGAGGGCCGATGGAAACTTTCGCGCCAAAGCGGATTCTTTGCGCCGTCGATATGGGGGCTTCGTCGGGTTTCGTTCTGGAATGGGCCAACCTGTTCGCCCGGACCTTTGCGGCCCGAGTGGACCTCGTACACGCCGACTGGATCGAGCCGCCCCGCTATTTCACGCCCTCGCAAATCGAGACGATTGCCGAAGAGTCGAAAGAGCGCCGAACGAAGCTGCGCGAGGAACTGGAAGCGATGGCCGGGAAGATATTCGGCCCGGAAACCGAACTTGAGGTTAGCGTCATGGAAGGCCACCCGCTCGCGCTTCTGCGGGAGCGGGCCTGGACCCGGCATCCCGACCTGGTCGTGCTGGGCAGCCACGGGCGCAGCGGCGTGGCGCGGCTCATGCTGGGGTCGGTGGCCGAAAACATGGTGCGGGAATCGGCCTCTCCCGTGCTGATTGCGCGCGGCGGCAAGGCTGCGCCTTTGGCGATTCGGCGGATTCTTTGCCCGGCGAGCTTCGGCGAATCGGCCGGGCGTTGTGTCGAGACATCCGCCGCGTTGGCCTCGGCGTTTGGGGCCTCGCTCGCTGTTCTTCACGCCGCCGAAAAATCCGATGTTTCCCCCGAGCAGATTCACGAGCAGCTGTGCCAATGGGTTCCGGAAGAAACGCGGCGGCAATGCCAGGTGACGGAGATTGTCCGCCACGGCGATGCCGCCGAGCAGATCATCCTCCAGGCTCGCGAGCAGGGCGTCGATCTGATCGTCGTCGGAGCCGAACATCGCCCGCTGCTCGAATGGTCCACGCTCGGCACCACGGCCGAGCGCGTCATGCGCCACAGTCCCTGCTCGGTTTTGGTGCTTCCGCACAAGATCGAGCAATCGTCTTGAGGAACTTGCGCCATGTTCGGCGAACCCGCCGCCTGTAGCTTAAGACGTAGCTAAGACCCGGACGCAGGATCGCCGGGCTCTGAGGCTTGCGAGGGTTTCAGGGTGTGCAGGTAGGCGATGATGTCGTGAATATCCCGATTGCTGAGGATGTTCCGGAACGGCGGCATGATACCGGCGCGCCGTCCTCGATCGTGGCTCGGACTTGACCGTCTGTAGCGGGCGCTCCGCTCGGCAGATATTTCCGCTGGAAAACGCCATTGAGGGAGGGTGGCCGCCTCGCCAGCGTGAGTATCCGTCCGCCGTGGCAGCCGAGGCAGTGTACCTCGAAGAGATTCCGGCCCTTCGCGATTTCCCGCGCCTTTGCCCTCCCGCCGAAATGCGAGCAGCCAGATACCACGTCTGAACCAAGCCCGGCCAGCATGACTGCCAGGATCGGCGATCGTTCCGGATGGATGATCTGATTTCCTGGTCGCACAGGGATTCCGATCGCGAAATCCCTGCAAAATCAATGCCAGAGGGAGAGCGAAACGGGCGCCAATAGAGACTGAAACGGTCGCACAGGACAGGGCGAGAAAGGCATGTTGCCGAAGGGCGAGAAGCTAATCATTCTGGGTGAGACGGCGCAAGGTGGGGCTTCTTCAAGCGCCATTTAACGCAGCGAATTGCGATATGTCGCGACCCGGCCCTCCAGGGTGTCCAGAGGACGCCTAACTGGATGGCAAGGCGGATTCTATCTTCTGTTTGGAAATCTTGAAAAGGGCCGCGCATGGAACCGGACGTGCATTCTTTTTCCAACTGGATGCGGATAAAAGCTACGGGGACGTCGAGCTAAAGACCGGACATCTCCGAACGCCAATATGGATTTGTCGCCAAAACCGCCAACCTTTCCCCGATTCGCCGAGCCCGCCACAAAGCAAGCCATCCATCCTGACCCTGCCGAGGCCGGGTGTCAGCTTTTGATGCCCCGATTTTCGCAAGGCGGCGGGATGGAGATGGCATCCAGCCAGCGCTCTGAAAAATCAGGCCCGGTTTCCCCGTCGAATCCAATCCGTTTCCTGCATTCATCCCCTGCCGGGAGGTGAACCCATGCCGCTCGATCGCGATCTGCCCAGTGTTTTGGAAAGCCGGGGCGTCTCGCGGCGGGATTTCCTGGAATTTTGCAGCTTGATGGTGGCCACGCTGGCCTTGCCGACGCGGTATTTGGACACGGTCGTGGATGCCCTGACGCAAACGAGGCGTCCCGTGCTCGTCTGGCTGGAGTTTCAGGATTGCGCCGGCAACACCGAATCGATGCTGCGCTCGAGTCATCCGCCCGTCGCCGAATTTGTCCTGAATCTGCTGGATTGGGAATACCACGAAACGATCATGGCGGGCGCGGGCAAGCAGGCCGAGGCCGCGCTTGCCCGCGTGGTCAAGCAGGAAAAGGGGAAATACATCACCGTGGTCGAAGGGGCGATCCCGACGGCCGATGACGGCGTCTACTGCACGGTGGCCGGAAGGACGGCGCTCGATATCGCGCGCGAGGTATGCACGAACTCGGCGGCGAATATCGCGGTTGGCGCCTGCGCGTGGGATGGCGGTTTGGTTCGCGCCAACCCGAATCCGACCGGAGCGGTGGGCTTGCAGGAGGCCGTGCCGGGCGTGCCGGTGGTGAATCTGGGCGGCTGCCCGCACAACGTTGCCAACACCGCCGCCGTGATCGTCCACTATCTGACCTTCCACGAGATGCCGGCGCTCGATCAGTACCATCGCCCGCTTTTTGCCTACGGGCACACCATCCACGATCAGTGCGAGCGGCGGGCGCATTACGATGCCGGGCGGTTCGTCGAGGAATGGGGCGACGAAGGCAGCCGCAAGGGCTGGTGCCTTTACAAAATGGGCTGCAAGGGTCCCGACGCCACCTACAACTGCCCGACCGTCCGCTGGAACGATGCGACAAGCTGGCCGGTGAAGGCGGGGCACGGCTGCATCGCCTGCGCCGCCTACCGCTTCTGGGATTGGTCCTCGCCGTTCTACAAGCGCCTGCCGCAGGTCCCCGGATTCGGCGTCGATGTCACCGCCGAAAACATCGGTTGGGGGGTGGTCGGCGGCGTGGCCGCGCTGACGGCCGCTCACGCGGTCGGCAGCGCCGTTCGTTCCCGCAAACACAAGGAAGAGGGTTCCCCCGAGGAACCGCAATCCGGCTCACCGAAAGCCTAGGAGGCTCAAATGGCTCGCGTCGTCGTGGATCCAATCACCCGGATCGAAGGGCACCTTCGCGTCGAAGCCGAGGTGAATGCCGGCAAAGTGAGCGATGCGTGGAGTTCGGGAACGATGTTCCGCGGGATCGAGCTGATCGTCCGCGGTCGCGATCCGCGCGAGGCGTGGCTGTGGACGCAGCGCATCTGCGCGGTCTGCACGATGGTGCACGCCCTGGCGTCGGTGCGCGCGGTGGAGAACGCGCTGAATATCGAGGTCCCGAACAACGCGCGGCTGGTGCGCAATATCATCTCGGCTACGCAGTACGTTCACGACCACATCATCCACTTCTACCATCTGCACGCGCTCGACTGGGTCGATATCACCGGCGCGCTCAAGGCCGATCCCGCCAAAACCTCGCAGCTCGCCCAGTCGATTTCCGAATGGCCGATGTCGAGCGCGGCCTATTTCAAGGGCGTGCAGGAGCGTGTGAGCGCGCTGGTCGCCAGCAAGCAGCTCAGCCTGTTTTCGAGCGGCTATTGGGGCCACCCCGCCTACCACCTGCCGCCCGAGGCCGATCTGCTCGCCGTGGCGCACTACCTCGAAGCGCTCGAATTTCAGAGGCAATTCATCCGCATCCATGCCGTGCTGGGCGGCAAGAACCCGCACCTGCAAAGCTATCTGGTCGGCGGGATGACGACATCGATCGACCCCAACGAGCCGCAGGCGCCGCTCAATCCGGAACGGCTCGACTTCCTGGTTCAGGTGGCGCAGACGGGGAAAACCTTCGTCGATCAGGTGTTGATCCCCGACGTGCTGGCCGTCGCCGGCTTCTACCGCGACTGGTTCAGCCTGGGCGAAGGGCCGGGAAATTACCTGAGCTACGGCGCCTTTCCGCAGGGCAGCATCAACGACACCTCCCGCTATTTCGTGCCCCGCGGCATCATCCTGAACAGCGATTTGTCGAAGGTGTATCCGGTCGATCCGGGCAAGGTGGCCGAATACGTGACCCACTCCTGGTACGAATATGCGGAAGGGAACAGCGTTTCCCTGCCTCCGGCCAGGGGTGAGACGAATCCCAAATACACCGGGCCGAAGCCGCCCTATGAGTTCCTGAACGTCGAGGAGAAATACTCCTGGCTGAAGGCGCCGCGATACGACGACCACGTGATGGAGGTGGGGCCGCTGGCGCGGATGCTGGTCGCCTACGCCTCCGGCCAGCCGGAAGTGAAAACCATGGTCGACGGCGTTTTGACCGCGCTCAAGGCGCCGCCGGCGGCGCTGTTCTCGACGCTGGGCCGCATCGCCGCCCGCGCCCTCGAGACGCAACTCCTCGCCAATCACCTGGTCGGATGGATCGAGGAGTTACGGCAAAGCATGATGAGCGGCGACCTGCGCATGCACAACGGCGACAAATGGGACCCGAGCACCTGGCCGAGCTCGGCGCAGGGCTACGGACTGTTCGAGGCGCCGCGAGGCTCGCTGGGGCATTGGGTGGAAATCGAAAACACCCTGATCAAGAACTACCAATGTGTGGTGCCTTCGACCTGGAATGCCGGGCCGCGCGACGGCAAGGGCCAGCGCGGCCCCTATGAAACCGCGTTGCTGAAAACCCCGATTGCCGATCCCGAGCGGCCGCTGGAGATTCTGCGAACGATTCACTCATTCGATCCCTGCCTGGCCTGCGCCGTGCACGTCGTCGACGCCCGCGGCCGCACCTATGCCCGGCGGGAGATCTGAAGGGGGGCGAAGCGGCCATGAACGCTACAGCTCATCCGGCAGCCGGGGCGCTGCACCCCGCTATTCGGGAAGAAAACCTGGTTCGCGTTTACGTCTGGCAGTGGCCGTTGCGCATCGCGCACTGGGTGATTTTCCTGTCGATTCTGGTGCTGGCCTTCACCGGCTATTACATGTACGACCCGTTCATCATTTCCCGCGGCAACAGCCTGTTCCTGATGGCGACGATGCACTTCGTGCACGAGGTGACCGCGTTCGTTTTCATCGGCGCCCTCCTGCTGCGCTTCTACTGGTTTTTCCAGGGAAACCGCTGGGCCCATTGGCGCAGCTTCCTGCCCATGGAACGCTGGTGGCGGCATGGTCTTCGGAGACAGCTCCGCTACTACCTTTTCCTTCGCCGCGATCCGGAGAGCGAGGTTGGGCATAATCCCCTGGCGGCGGCCACCTATTGCCTCATTTACGCGCTCATGGTGGTGGAGATCATTACGGGCCTGGCGCTTCTCGATTTTGTCGGCGGGCTGGGACACGGCGCCCTGGCTTTCTTTTTCGGCTGGATCTTTTCGATCGTCAGCGTGACCTACGTGCGCGAGATCCATTTCCTGATTATGTTCGCCTTCCTCGCGTTCCTCATTCACCACGTTTACAGCGCCGTGCTGATCGGAATCGAAGAGCGGAGCGGGCTTGTGGGGGGGATTTTCACCGGCTACAAGTTCTTCCCCGCGGCATTTGTCGCAGCCGATCCGACGCGCCACCCGCATGAAAAGCTCATCCCGGTGGTGGCTGCTGGAAGGTCGCAAAGAAAGGGTCGGGGAGAAAAAGATGCGGTAACGCATCCCGCGACCGCTCCTCCGGAGCCGCCAACGCCAACCAGGCCCGGCGGGTAGATGGGAATTCGCGCGTCCGGAATAAAGAAGAGAGGCGACGCGGTGAAAAAAACGGCGGTTCGGGGCAACGGAAAAGTGGACCCAGGCACGGGAGCGCGAATCGTGGCGGTGGGAATCGGGAACCTGATCCACGCCGATGACGGGCTCGGCGTGCATGCGATCGAGCGGCTGCGCCTGGATCCCCGCGTGCCGGACCCGGTGACCCTGATCGACGGCGGCACATACGGTCTCGAGCTGCTGAATTACATCTCCGACTCGACCTATCTGCTCCTGCTCGACGCGATCGACGTCGGCGAGAAGCCGGGAACGCTTGTCCGGATGGCCAACGAAGAGTTGCGCGGGCTGCCCTGCGCGGCGAGCGTCCACCAGGTCGGCCTGGCCGATCTGCTGGCGACGTTGCCGCTGGTTTCGACCGTGCCGAGAGAGACCGTTTTGCTGGGCGTCGTGCCGCTTTCGACCGATTGGGGCACGGAACTGACCGCCCCGGTTGCGAAGGCGCTCGGGCCGCTGCTCGACGCCGCGGCCGGGCAGTTGGTTCGCTGGTCGGCGGAAATCGCGGCGGGTCGGGATGTCGCGGCGGCCGATTCGTGGAACGGAACCGTTCGAGCGCCGGTCAGCCGGTCAGTTGCAAGCCGCATGATGTTACGCATTGCGGGGGGAGGGGGATCGAATGTGCCTGGCCATTCCCGGAAAAATCATCAGCAGTGAAACCCGCAACGGGATACGGAGCGGAAAGGTGCGGTTTGGAGCGATTACGCGAGAGGCATGCCTCGATTTCGTGCCCGAAGCGAAGCTCGGCGACTACGTGATGGTTCACGTCGGCTTCGCCATCAGCCGGGTGGATAGCGAGGAGGCCGAGCGCACCTATCAGATTCTGGAATCGATGGGCGTGCTCGATGCGGAACTGGCGCCGGGCGACGCGGAAACTGCCCGGGGCGAGAGCCTGGGAGGGGAAAGATGAAATATCTGGACGAATATCGCGATGCGCGCATCGCCAGAGCCCTCGCCGCTGAAATCGCCCGCAAAACGACGCGGCACTGGGTCCTGATGGAAATCTGCGGCGGGCAGACGCACACGCTGATGCGGTATGGCATCGACGAGCTGCTGCCCGGCGAAATCGAGATGGTGCACGGGCCGGGCTGCCCGGTCTGCGTTACGCCGCTCGAAACGATCGACAAAGCGATCGAGATTGCCTCGCGGCCGGGCACGACGCTGGTTTCCTATGGCGACATGCTGCGCGTGCCCGGTTCCCGCACCGATCTTTTCCGGGTAAAGGCGAGCGGCGGCGATATTCGTGTGGCCTATTCGCCGATGGAATCGGTGAAGGTCGCGCGCGGAAACCCGGACCGGCAGGTGGTGTTTTTCGCGGTCGGCTTCGAGACCACGGCACCGGCCAACGCGATGGCCGTCTGGCAGGCCAGGCGCGAGGGATTGAAGAATTTTTCGATGCTCGTCTCGCACGTCCTCGTTCCGCCCGCGATCCGGACGCTGCTTTCCTCGCCGCGCAATCGCGTGCAGGGTTTCATTGCGCCCGGCCACGTCTGCACGGTGGTCGGCTATCGCGACTACGAGGATCTCGTTCGGGACTTCCGCGTGCCGATGGTCGTCGGCGGGTTCGAGCCGATCGATCTGCTCGAAGCGATCTCGATGCTCGTCGGCCAGCTCGAAGAGGGCCGGGCGGAGGTCGAAAACCAGTACGTTCGCTCGGTCAGCTACGAGGGGAATCTGCCGGCGCAGCGGATCATGGCGGAGGTGTTCGACGTTTGCGACCGGAAATGGCGCGGGGTGGGCTCGATCGGCGCGAGCGGCTATTGCCTGCGTCCCGAATACGCCGAGTACGACGCCGACCGCATTTTTGGCCTGGAGCAGGTGACGGCCGAAGAGCCGGCCGAATGCATCAGCGCCGAAGTCCTGCAAGGCTTGAAGAAACCGTTCGAATGCTCGGCCTTCGGCACGGGCTGCACGCCGCAGATGCCGCTGGGCGCGCCGATGGTTTCGGCCGAAGGCACCTGCGCCGCCTATTACCAGTATCGCCGGCACGCGGCGGCTGTTACGGAGGAACGCTGATGGCCGCCAACAGCGGATTGGCAGGCGGTTTTTTCTGCCCGGTACCCGTGCCTTCGAAAGACATCGTTCTGCTCGGTCACGGCAGCGGCGGCAGGCTCAGCGCGGAACTGCTTCGCGACCTGATTCTGCCCGCATTCGACAATCCGGTTCTGGGGCGTCTGGACGATCAGGCCGTGGTGTCGGTGGGCGGCGCGCGCCTGGCCTTCACCACCGACTCGTTTGTCGTGCAGCCGTTGTTCTTCCCCGGCGGCGACATCGGATCGCTCGCGGTGAACGGCACGGTGAACGATCTGGCCATGGGCGGGGCGCGGCCGCTGTTTCTGAGCGTGGCGTTCATCATCGAAGAGGGCCTGCCGATGGAGACTCTGCGGCGCGTGGTGGCTTCGCTGCGCGAGGCGGCTCGCCGCGTGCCGGTCGAGATCGTGACGGGCGATACGAAGGTGGTCGAGAAGGGAAGCGGGGACGGCATTTTCATCAACACGTCGGGAATCGGGCTGGTTTCGCCGGGACTCGAACTTTCGGCCAGCCACGCCCGGCCGGGCGACCGCGTGCTGCTGAGCGGAACGATCGGCGAGCACGGCATCACGATTCTGGCGCAGCGGGAGGGGCTCGAATTCGAGAGCGCGATCGAAAGCGACTGCGCCCCGCTGCACTCGCTCGTGGCGGCGATGCTGGCCGCCGGCGGCGATTTCCGGTGCCTGCGCGATCCCACCCGGGGCGGGCTTTCCAGTTCCCTGAACGAAATTGCGGCGCAATCGCGCGTGGGAATCGAGCTGGACGAGCGGGCCATCCCGTTGCGCGAGGAGGTGCGCTGCGCGTGCGAGATGCTGGGACTCGATCCGCTCTACGTGGCGAACGAGGGAAAGCTGATCGCCATCGTCGAGCCCGCGGCGGCCGAGCCGGTGCTCGAAGCGATGCGGCGTCATCCGCTCGGCGCCGGCGCGCAGATCATCGGCACGGTGACGGGCGAGCATCCCGGGCTGGTGACCATGCGCACCGCGCTCGGCACCTCCCGCATCGTCGATATGCTCGCCGGCGACCAGTTGCCGCGCATCTGTTGAGGCCGTCCGATGCATGAAATGGCGATCGCGCTATCGGTTCTGGATGCTCTCGAAAAGGAAGCCGGGCGCTTCCCGAACGGAAGGATCGAGAAGGTCGGTTTGCGCGTCGGCGAACTGGCGGGCGTGGACTCGGGCGCGCTGCGTTTTTGTCTGGAAGCGGCGGTGCGCGGAACCGGGTGGGAGCCGGTGATTTTCGAAATCGAACCCAGCCCGCGGCGGCATCGCTGCGAGCGCTGCGGGCGGACATTCGTTGTTACCGATTACAAGACCAACTGCCCCGGTTGCGGCGACGGCGGGACGGTATTCGCCGGGGGCGACGAGTTGGAGTTGGCCTATCTGGAGGTTGACCAAAATGAACCGTGTGGGGCTGGAACGCAAAGTTCTGAGCGAAAATGACCGGCTCGCCGGCCAGTTGCGGGCGCAGATGGCCGAGAACGACGTTCTTTGCCTGAACCTGATCAGTTCTCCGGGGGCGGGCAAGACGACACTGCTTGAGCGGACGCTCGACCGGCTCGGCGCCGATGCGCGCGTGGCCGTGCTGACGGGCGACATCCAGACCGATAACGACGCCGCTCGGCTCAAGCGCTACGGCTTCCCGGTTCGCCAGATCACAACGGGCGGCACATGCCACCTGGACGCCCGGATGATCGAGCGGGGACTCGCCGATTGGCGCCTCGCGGATCTGGATCTGCTCTTCATCGAAAACGTGGGGAACCTGGTTTGCCCTTCGAGCTACGATCTGGGCGAAGCGGCAAAGGTGGTGATTTTGAGCGTCACCGAGGGCGAGGATAAGCCGCTCAAGTACCCCTCGATTTTCTTTAAGTCCGAGTTGATGGTCATCAACAAGACCGATCTGCTTCCCTACGTTCCCTTCGACCTCGCCGCGGCGGAACGCAACGCGCGCAGCGTTCATCCCGCGATGGATATCCTCCGCGTTTCATGCAGTACCGGCGGCGGCCTCGACGACTGGCTCGTCTGGCTGCGCGAGCGGCGCCAGCGGACACTCCACACGCCGGTTTCAGCGGATTGAACCCCGGGCTGCGCGTGAATATCAGGAAGGAAATTCTCGTCTCGGGAATTGTGCAGGGAGTTGGATTCCGCCCTTACGTCTATCGGCTGGCCCATGAGCATTGTCTGGCCGGCAATATCCGCAATACGCCCGCCGGCGTGACGATCGAAATTCAGGGGACGGCCGAAGCGGTGAGCCGGTTCATCGACCGGTTGCCGGAGTCGGCTCCCGAACTGGCCCGCATCACCGGAATCAGCGTTCACGATCTGGTTCTAGAGCAGGGGCTGAATTTCGAAATCCTGCCCAGCCGCGCCGGTGAGGGGATGCACACGCTGATCTCGCCGGATGTGGCCGTGTGCGACGATTGCCTGCGGGAACTGTTCGATCCTTCCGACCGGCGCTTCCGGTATCCCTTCATCAACTGCAACAATTGCGGGCCCAGGTTTACGATCGTTCGCGACATCCCCTACGACCGGCCGCGCACGTCGATGGCCGTCTTTCCCCTGTGCCCGGAGTGCCGGGGCGAATACGAAGATCCCGCCAACCGGCGCTTTCATGCGCAGCCGAACGCCTGCTGGCGCTGCGGGCCGCGCCTGGAACTTTGGGACGGGTCGGGAAACGTCGTGGAAACGGACGATCCGGTGGGGATGGCGGCGGCGTTGCTGCATGAGGGGAATGTGTTGGCGGTCAAAGGGCTGGGCGGCTTCCATCTGGCGGTCGATGCCACCGATCCGGTAGCGGTCGCTCGCCTGCGGCAGAGAAAGCGCCGGGTGGAAAAGCCGTTCGCCGTGATGGCGGCCGATCTGGCGGCCGCCGAGCGTTTTTGCGAAATCGACGAGCCGGCGCGGCGGATCCTGACCAGCCGCCAGCGGCCGATCGTTTTGCTGCCGGCGAAGAACCAGGCGCCCATTGCCGAGGCCGTCGCGCCGTTCAACCGCTTTCTCGGCGTCTTCCTGCCGTATACGCCGCTCCATCATCTTCTCTTCGAACGCGGCGGATTTGCCGCCCTCGTCATGACCAGCGGAAACATCAGCGAGGAGCCGATCGCCATCGACAACGCCGAAGCGGTGCGGCGCCTGGCGAATCTGGCCGATTCTTTCCTGGTGCACAATCGCGACATCCTGCTGCGATGCGACGATTCGGTGGTGCGTCCGGTCGCGGGGCGGATGCGGCAGCTGCGCCGCTCCCGCGGCTACGTTCCGGCGCCCGTGTTCCTCGATCAGGACGTGCCGCCGGTCCTGGCGGTTGGCGGGGAACTGAAAAACACGGTCTGTCTGGCGCGAGGCAACCAGGCTTTTCTAAGCCAGCACATCGGCGATCTGGAGAATCTGGAAAGCTACGTTTTTTTTCGCGAGGCGATCGAGCGCCTCGAACGGATTCTGGAAATCGCGCCGGAAATCGTGGCCTACGACCTGCATCCCGCCTATTTCTCGACCCAATGGGCTCGCGAACAGGAGGGCGTGCGCCTGGTGGGCGTCCAGCACCATCACGCCCACATTGCCGCCTGCATGGCGGAGAATCGCCTTTCCCGCAAGGTCATCGGTTTTTCCCTCGACGGGACCGGTTACGGGACCGACGGGCGCATCTGGGGCGGGGAAGTTCTCCTGGCGGATTTTTCCGGCTTCGAGCGGGCCGCGCACCTGGCCTATGTGCCGCTGCCCGGCGGGGCGGCGGCGATCCGGGAGCCCTGGCGCATGGCGGTGGCGTATCTGGCGCACCATTTCGGCCGGAACTGTTTGAGCGAGCGCACGGAGCTCCTGCGCGATGTCGATCGGGCGGCGATCGACATCGTTCTGCGCATGATGGAGCAGCGCCTGAACTCTCCGCTCACATCCAGCTGCGGCCGCCTGTTCGACGCCGTCGCGGCGCTCATCGGCATCCGGCGCTGGATCAATTACGAGGCGCAGGCGGCCATCGAACTCGAAATGGCCGCGCTCGCATCTCGCGACGACGGGGTGTATCCCATGGGGCTCGCGCGTGAAGGGGCGGGATGGATCATCGACACGCGCCCGCTCTTCGAAGCCATCCTGGGGGATATGGAGCGGAACCTTCCGGCCGGGGACATCAGCCGCCGGTTTCATAACGGGATGGTGCAGACGCTGGCGCGACTGGCCCGCCTGCTGCGCGACCAAAGCGGCTTGAATCAGGTCTGCCTGAGCGGCGGGACCTTCCAGAATGTCTTTCTGCTGGAAAAATTACGCGGCGCGCTCGAAGCGGATCGATTCGAAGTGTTCACCCACAGCGAAGTGCCGGCCGGGGACGGAGGGTTGAGCCTGGGCCAGGCGTTGATTGCCGCTTACCGGGCCTGAGGGGGAGGGCCGCAGCCTTCGCGGCCCTCCCTGTCCATACTTCACTTAGGAAATGCGGCGGTTCAGAGAACCGGTTCGGCCCAATTCTCCAGCCCGGTTTTGACGCGGTGGAGGAACTGATGGGCGATGGCGCCGTCGACGACGCGGTGATCGTAGCTGAGGGTCAGATACACCATCGAGCGGATCGCGATGGCGTCGTCGATGACGACCGGCCGCTTCTCAATCGAGCCGAGGCCGAGAATGGCGACGTTCGGCTGATTGATCACCGGGAGCCCCATCAGCCCGCCGAAAACGCCGGGATTGGTGATCGAAAACGTGCCTTCCTGCACTTCCTCGGGTTTCAGGCGCTTGCTGCGGGCGCGTTCGGCCAGGTCGTTCATGGCCCGCTGCAAGCCGAGGAAATTCTTCTCGTCGGCGGATTTGATCACCGGAACGATCAGGCCCCAATCCAAGGAGACGGCAATGCCGATGTTGATGTCGCGATGGATGACCATGCTGGTGCCGTCGAGCGAGGCGTTGACGGTGGGGAAGGCGCGCAAGGCTTCGACCGTGGCGCGGATGAAGAACGGCATGAAGGAGAGCTTGGTCCCTGTTTCCGCTTCAAAGCGCGCTTTCAGGCGGCCGCGCGTGGCGACGATGCTAGTGACATCGGCCTCTTCGACCGAATAGACGTGCGGGGAGACGCGCTTCGACATGACCATGTGCTCGGCGATACGCTGACGCATCACCGACAACGGCTCGATTTCGTAGCGGCCGAAATAGAGACGCTCGCGAGGAACGCCCATCTCGAGCGCAGGCGCGACGGCGGCGCCGGGCCCTGGTGGCGGCGGGACAGCGGCCGGTGCGGCTTGCGTCGGGCGGCCGGAAGCGACATAGGCTTCGATATCTTGCTTGCTGACGCGTCCGCCGGCTCCGGTTCCCTTGACCTGGGACAGTTCGATATTCTGCTCGCGGGCCATCTTGCGGACCAGCGGGGAACTGCGAATCCGGCCTTGCTCCTCTTCTGCCGGTTCTGCCGGCGCGGCCGGGGCCGCTGGTGCGGCTGCGGCGGGCGCGGGCGGCGGCGGGGGCGGTGGTGCTGCGGCGGCCGGGGCCGGGGCCGATGCGGGAGCGGGCTTTTCCGCGTCGGGCGCCGGGGCCGAGGCGGCAGCGGCTGCGCCGGTCCCGTCGGCATCGATCAAGGCGACAACGGTCTTGATCGGCACCGTCTGGCCCTCGCCGACCTTGATCTCCTGCAGCGTACCCGAGACCGGTGAGGGGATTTCGGCATCGACCTTATCGGTCGAGATTTCAAATAGAGGCTCGTCGCGGTCGACCTTTTCGCCGGCCTTTTTCAGCCACTTCGTGATCGTTCCTTCGAAAATACTTTCGCCCATCTGGGGCATGACTACGTCAACTGCCATCATTTCCTCCAAGGTGACCTTCTCAGTCTACCGCGAAGTGCCTAGTAGCGGGCCAGTTCGCGCGCCGTTCGAGTGATATCCGCCACCTGGGGCAGAAATCGTTCCTCGAGCGGCGGCGAGAACGGGACCGGTGTATCCGGCGCCGTAACGCGTAGGACGGGACCATCGAGATCGTCGAACGCCTGCTCGTTGACGGTGGCCGCGATTTCTCCGGCGATGCCGCCCGACCGCACATCCTCGTGGACAACTAAGAGTTTACTGGTTTTTCGAACCGAATCGACAATGCCCTGGCGGTCCAGCGGCATCAGCGTTCGTAAATCAAGAACTTCGGCTTCGATCCCTTCCTTCGCCAGTTCGGCGGCCGCTTCGAGCGCGTGCAGCGTCATGGCGCCGTAGGTGGCGATGGTCAGGTCTCGTCCGGGCCGGCGGACCGCCAGCTGGCCCAGCGGCACGGTGATATCCCCGGCGGGCCGTTCTTCCCTGACCCGGCGGTAGAGGGATTTGTGCTCGAGAAAAAGGACGGGATTGTTGTCCCGGATCGCGCTCTTCAGCAGGCCCTTGGCGTCGCGCGCCGTCGATGGGTAGACGACCTTCAGGCCGGGCGTGTGGACGAACCACATTTCGGGATTCTGGGAATGAAACGGTCCCCCGTGAACCCCTCCGCCGCACGGCCCGCGCACGACGATGGGAACCGGCGCCCCCCAGCGGTAATGCGATTTGGCGGCGTAGTTCACCACCTGATTGAAGCAGCAGGCGATGAAGTCGATAAATTGCATTTCGACGACCGGGCGGAGACCCTGATAGCTCATCCCCACCGCCGCGCCGATGATGGCCGTCTCGCTGATCGGGGTGTCGATGACGCGTTCCCAGCCGAATTTTTCGAGCAACCCCGCGGTTGCCTTGAACGCGCCGCCATAAACGCCGATATCCTCGCCGATCAGAACCACGGCCGGGTCGCGCCTCATTTCCTCTTCGAGGGCTTCGCGAATCGCTTCGAGCATGGTGACCGGGGCCACGATCAGCGTTTCCCCTTCGAGGGCGATTTCGCCCGCGGCTTCGACCGCGGTTTCGACCGCGATGTCCCGCGGCCGGCGCGTTTGGATGGACGCTTGCCGGCCGCCCGCGATGGCGAGGGGCTAGCGGCGGGCGCGGAACCCGGCGCGTCCGCCTCAAAGGCGCCGAAATCGGCGATGGTCCAGGCGGCTTTCACGCCGGCCTTGGGCGGCTGCACCCGGTCGGCGGGGCGTTCCCAGCGCGCCTCGATCGTATGGCAGCCTTCGCAATAGACGCCGACTTCGGTCTGTTCCGGGCCGGGAAGCGGCGATTTTTCCGCCAGCTCCAGTTCCTGCTTCAACTCGCGGTCGATCCGCGCGTCCATGTCGGCCTTCTGTTTGGCGTTCCAGATATTGTTCAGCCTGAGCCAGCGGTCGTAGCGCTCGATGGGATCGCGGGCCTTCCAATACCGGATCATTTCGCGCGGCACGTAATCGGCCGCATCGTGCTGGGCGTGGCCACTCATCCGCATGGTTTTGGCTTCGATCAGGATGGGACCCTCGCCCCGGCGGGCCGATTCGACCGCCTGCCGGGTCGTCTGATAGACGGCGGCCACATCGTTGCCGTCCACGATGAAGCTGGCGATGCCGTAGGCGTGGGCGCGGTCGGCCAGATTGCGGATCGGGGCCTGGCGCGCGACCGGCGTCGAGTAGGCCCACTGATTGTTTTCGACGATGCAGACAAACGGCGCGCGCTGCGTCGCCGCCAGATTCATTCCTTCGTGGAACGCGCCGGTGGAGGTTCCGCCGTCGCCGATCCAGGTCATCGTGACGAGTTTCTGGCCGAGGTAGCGGCCGCCCATGGCGACCCCGGTCATCACGGGAATCAGGTCGCCGAGCATCGAGATGGGGGAAACCACGTGGCGGCCGTGGATATCCCCGAAATGGCAGGTATTGTCCTTGCCGCCGGTGGGCGAACCCGCTCGCGCCATGTATTGCATGAAGATATCGCGGGGCTGGAATCCGCGGACCAGCAGGCTGCCGGCGTTGCGGATCATCGGGGCCATCCAGTCCTGTTTCTCGAGGGCGTAGGCGGTGCCGACGGCAATCGCTTCCTGCCCCAGGCTCGAATAGAGCCCGCCGACCACCTTGTCCTGCCGGAACAGGCGGACAAGCTGCCGGTCCAGCTCTCGCGTCAGCTTCATGAAATAGTACAGATCGAGAAGCTGATTCCGGCCGAGCGGATATCTCATCTCAGGCAATTCCATGGCGGATTCCTGATTCCCTTCGGTCAGCCACGGCTGGCGGGCAACCCGGTGGGGATCTCGGAGGGTTCGAGCTGTTCTTCGAGTTGATCGAGTGTCGCCGGCTCCATCTCGAATCCGAACGCTTCACCGAACCGGCGAGCGACTTGCGGCCGAAACGCGGCCGGCTCAACCGGCCGCCGCAATATCCGCTCGAGGGAGGTGACGCCCCGGTCGGCGATGCCGCACGGCACGATCAGGTCGAAATAGTGCAAATCGGTGGAAACGTTATAGGCGAAGCCGTGCGTGCTCACCCAGCGGCTGAAATGCACGCCAATCGCCGCCAGCTTCTCCGGCCCGCGGCCAGGGGCGTCGACCCAGACGCCCGTCAGCCCCGTCTCGCGCCGCGCCGCGACGCCGAAATCGGCGCTGGTCCGGATGAGGATTTCCTCCAGCTGCCGAACGTACCAGACCACGTCGCGGCGAATTTCCCCCACGTGAACGATCGGATAGCCGACCACCTGGCCCGGGCCATGATAGGTGATGTCGCCGCCGCGATTGGTGGGATGGAATTCGACGCCCATTTGCGAAAGCAGGCGATCGGGGGCGCGCAGGTGTTCGCGCCGGCCGTTGCGGCCGAGCGTGATGACGTGCGGGTGCTCGCACAGGAGCAGAACGTCGGGCGCCGCGCCGGCCTTGCGCGCCTCGGCCAGCCGCTGCTGCAGCTCGAGCGCACGGCCGTAGGCCATGACGCCCAGATCGACCACCAGGCAACGCTTCATAGACACCGGAACCCTTCTCAGAAATTGATGGCGAGGTCGCGAACCGAATTGAACGCGTCGCCCATCGCCTCCCAAACCGTCGGGTGGGCGTGAATCGTGAACATCATGTCGTCGATCGTGGCTTCGAGACCGATGGCCGCCACCGACTCCGCGATGATCTCGGTCGCGAGCGGACCGATAATGTGGACGCCGAGCACTTCGCCGTACTTTTCCTCCGAAACAACCTTGATGAACCCTTCGTGGTGGCCCAGGATCGACGCCTTGCTGTTGGCCGAAAACGGGGACTTGCCGATCTTGACCGTGTAGCCGGCGTCCTTGGCCTGCTGTTCGGTCATGCCGATCGAGCCGATCTGCGGCTCGCAGTAGGTGCAGTTCGGGACACGGCGGCGGTCGAACGGCGGCACTTGCTTGCCGGCCATTTTCCCGACGGCGATGATCCCCTCCATCGACGCGGCGTGGGCCAGTTGCGGCATCCCGGCGACGATGTCGCCGATGGCGTAGAGGCCCGGCTCGTCGGTTTCCATGTAGGGCCCGGCGTGGACGAAGCCGCGCTCGACGCGCGCGCGGGTCTTGTCCAGACCGATGTTTTCGGTCACGGGCCGGCGTCCCACGGCGACCAGGACGCACTCGGCCGAGGCCGTCTGGCTCTTGCCGCTCTTGTCGCGGTAGGTGACCGAAACGCCCTTGGCCTCTTTTTTTACCGATTCCACGGTGGCCTGCGTCTGGATCTGGATGCCGCGCTTGCGGAAACTCTTCTGCAATTCGGCGGAGATCTCCTCGTCTTCGAGCGGCACGGCGCGGGGCAGGGCTTCGAGGATGGTGACCTCGGAGCCGAACGAGCGGTAAATCGACGCGAATTCCACGCCCACGGCGCCGGCGCCGACGACCAGGAGCGACTTCGGGATCGTCGGAAGGTCGAGAATTTCACGGTTCGAAAGGATGCGCTTGCCGTCGAATTCCATTCCGGGCAGGGCCCGCGCCTCCGAGCCGGTCGCCAGCATCACAAAGCGCGCCTCGATCGTCTGCGTCTTGCCGTCCTTTTCCACGGCGACCTTGCCGGGGCCGGCGAGCGTTCCCCAGCCCTCGATGCTGTCCACCTTGTTCTTGCGGAAAAGGAATTCGATGCCCTTGGCGTGTTTGGTCACGATCTTGTTTTTCCGTTCGATCATTGCCGGCCAATTCACCTTCACGTCCTTCACTTCGATGCCGAATTCCTTCGCGTTCAGGAAATTCTCGTACAGCTCGGCATGGTGCAGCATGACTTTGGTGGGAATGCAGCCGACGTGGAGGCAGGTGCCTCCCAGAAACGGGTCCTTTTCGATGACGGCGGTTTTCAGACCCCATTGCGCGGCGCGGATGGCGGCCACGTAGCCGCCCGGGCCGCTACCCACAATTGCCAGATCGTATTTGGCCAACGTTTCCTCCTGTTCTGAGGATGATCCGAAGTTGAGAGGCAAACAAGCGAGACTGGTCGCGATCTCTTCTCTGCGGGCCCCGACCGCGGAAATGCGATTTTATCAGCCGTTTTGCGCCGCCGCAACCAAGCCCCCGACGCGGCAACGCGCAAGGTACAATACAAAGGCGCACGTGACCGGCCGGGCCGGAACGTCCTGAAATCATGAAGCGGCAGACCCTTCTCGTCGACGCCGACGATACCCTCTGGGAAAACAATCTCTTTTTCGAGCAGGCGATTGCCGAGTTCATCGCCAGAACGGAGCGGCTGGGCTACAGCGCCGCCTATGTCCGCCGCATCCTGAACGAGATCGAAAAGCGCAACATCCGGCAGCACGGCTACGGCGTCGGCAGTTTCCGCCGCTCCCTCGAGGAAACCTACCGCCGGTTGGCCGGCGAGTTGGCCCACGGCGACGAATGGGCGTGGATTCGCGCCCGCGCCCGGGAAATCGAGCATACGCCGCCGCGCATCCTGGCAGGGGTGCCCGAAACGCTGGCCTTTCTCGCCCGGCGCCATCGCCTGATTCTCTTCACCAAGGGCGAGCCGGCCGAGCAGGGCGCGAAAATCGAGCGTTCGGGATTGATCTCCTATTTCGAGGCCGTGGAGATCACGGCGGAAAAAGACGCGGCCAGCTACGAACGGGTGGTGAGCCGGCACAAGATCGTCAAGCGGAACGCCTGGATGGTCGGCAACAGCCCGAAAAGCGACGTGAATCCGGCGCTCGAGGCCGGCCTGAACGTGGTTTTCATTCCCCACCGCCTCACCTGGGAACTCGAGCACGCCGAACTGCTCGGCGGAGCGGGCCGGCTGCTGCTGCTGATCAGCTTCGGCGAACTGCGGCAGCATTTCTGACCGGGCATGGCCCTGGCGCCTTGTCCGCCGCGGTAAGATGAAATGTTCCGAAAGGGTTTTCTCCCATGGACTATCGCAGTGAATTCTCCGATTTCGGCAGTGTGACCTATCTGGACGTGGCGACCCAGGGCCCGCTGCCACGCGCGGCCTCGCAAGCCATGCGGCAGGCGATGGAATGGAAGCAGCAGCCGCAGAAGATGCCGGAAGGGCTGCATTTCGATCTGCCCGACCGGGTGCGGGAACGGGTGGCGCGCCTGGTCGGCGCAAAGGCGTCGGAAGTCGCCATCACCACCGGCGCATCGACGGGCCTGGCGGCAATCGCCTCGGGCATCGACTGGAAGCCGGACGATGAAGTCCTCATTGCCGAAGGCGAATTCCCCGCGAATTTCGCCACCTTCGCCCCGCTGGCCGAGGGCGGCCGGTTGCGCGTGCGCACGGTGCGGGCGCGCGAGCGGTTCCTGCGCGCCGAGGATTTCCGCGAAGCCATCGGCCCCCGCACGCGCCTGGTGACGACGAGTCTGGTCCGCTTTCAAGACGCGACGCGCATCGACGCCGCATTGCTTGCCGATGCCTGCCACAGGGCCG
>DATLRW010000225.1:0-9998 GCA_035534495.1 Candidatus Dormiibacterota bacterium
CATGCCGTCGGTCAGCTCGCTCTTTTTGAGCGCGGCCTTGACGTCTTCCGTGATTGTGCGGATTTCGGTGACTTGATCGGTATGAATGGTGAGATATTCGGTGTGAATTCTCATTCGGATTCGCTCCTGGGATGATTCCGGACTTCGCCGGCCAAGCGGGCGATTGTAGCGAAAAGGGAAAACCAGGAGAAGCGGAACAGTTCCCGGCCGCGAAATTTCAGGCCGGGCCGCCGCGCAAAACCTCCAGGACGGCGGTCACAATCTCCCCGATCCGCACCGGGCGGCGAAGCAGCCGCGCGGCCCGGGGCCATACCTGCCCCTGGACCGCCGAGGCGACAACCACGAACGGAACGCGGCGGGCCAGCGACTCCAACCCGGGCCCCGCCCGAGCGCAGGCTTCCAGTACAACGGCCGACGGGAGGGTCCCCGAGGCGATATGCGCGCCGGCTTCGGCGGCATTCCGCATACCGAGGGCATCGATGCCCCGCTCGCGCAATTCCGCGCGGACCATGGAACGGAGCTTCCAATCGGACGCAATGACGAAGACAACCGGCATCCCGGCCCAGCAATATAGCATCCCTCCATCAGCAAGTCCCGGTAGGTAAGGAGAGGGCTGTTTGTTAGAATCGAATTTAGCCTGGTAACCGACGAGCGTCTCCGGAAATATGACAGTGAGGCAAAGATGGTGGATTGTGCTCGGCATCGCGGCTCTGGTGACGCTGCTCCTGCTGGGTCTGACCGGACACGGGCAATTGCCCGACGTCAGCGTTGTGCGAGTTTCCCGCCAAACGATCGATAAGTGGATCTCGACGAACGGAACAGTGGAACCGATCGAGCCCTTTGTTCTAAGGGCCCGGATCGACACTTTCGTTACGGGGGTGATGGTGGTCGATGGGCAGTCGGTGAAACGAGGCCAATTGCTCGTCGAACTGGACGCCAGCGCCACGGCGGCGCATCTGGCCCAGGCGCGGCAAAAACTGCTGGCCGCCCGCAAGGAACTGCTGGACTCCCAGGCCGGCGGACCGCCCGTCCAGGTGGCGCAGGTCAAGAGCGACCTGACAAAGGCCGGGGCCACGCGCGACCGGCTGGCAGCCGAGCAGAAAACACTCGATAAGCTGGTCGCGGATCAGGCCGCGACCCGGGAAGAACTGGCCGAAAACACCCTGGAGCTGCAACAGGCCGAAGCCAATCTGTCCTACCTGCGGCAGAAACAACAGGATCTGGCGCGACAAGCGGCATTTGACGAGCGATCGGCCCTCCTGCAGATCCAACAAGCCCAAGCGCAGATCAGCGATCTTTCCCAAAAGGTGGCCTCGTCGCGCGTTGTGGCGCCGGTCGATGGAACCGTTTACGCCTTGCCGGTCAAGCTCGGCGATTATGTCCAGATTGGCGCCCCGCTGGTGTCTGTCGCCGACCTGCACCGCGTGCGGGTTCGGGCCTATGTCGACGAAGTGGACCTGGGCTCGATCGGAGCCAACCAGCCGGTCGAAATCCAATGGGACGGGCTTCCCGGGCGGACCTGGCATGGCCAGACGGAAGTGATTCCCAAACAGGTGGTGCCTTACCAGGAGCGGCGCGTGGGCGAGGTGCTGTGCTCGGTGCAAAACTCCGAAGCGAAGCTGCTGCCGAACACGAACGTCGATGTGCGGATTCTGATCGCCCGCCATCCCGGGACGCTGGTGCTGCCCCGGTCGGCGGTGCAAGGCGAGGGAGCGAGCCGCTACGTGTATTGGGTCGATGGCAACCGGCTCCATCAGCGGCCGGTGAAGGTCGGCGTCGAGAACACGGAGATGCTCGAGATTGTGGAAGGGCTCCACGAGGGAGACCGGGTGGCCCTTCCCGGCTCGGTCAATCTGGAAGACGGACTGAAAATTCACCCGGTGGGGGCGCAGTGATGCGCCGGTGGATCGCCACGGGCATTCTCCTGTTGTTGCTGGCGCCCCTGCCGGGGGCTGCCGCCCAGGGCCCCATCGAAGCCGCGCAGCAGGCCTTCCAGGCGGGCCGGTTCGCCGAGGCGGCGACGACGCTCCAGCAGTCCGCGCGCAGCGATCCCAACGATGCCTCCCCGCATTACTGGCTGGGCCGCTGCTACTACGAGCTGCGGCGCTATGACCAGGCGTCTCAAGAAGTGGAACAGGCCATCAAGCTCGATGGGCGCGAGTCCGATTACCACTTCTGGCTGGGGCGCATCTACGGACACATGGCGGAAACCCACCATAGCCTGTGGCTGGGAATCCGGACGGGGAAAGAATTCGAAAGGGCCATCCAGTTGGACCCGAAAAACATGGCGGCCCGGCGGGCGCTGGTGGAGTTCTACGCGGGAGCGCCCTGGATCATCGGCGGGAGCAAGAACAAGGCCCGCGCACAGATCGCCGCCATCGCCGCCCAGAATCCCGTGCAAGGGGACCTGGCAGAGGCCGATTACGACCATATGATGGGGAACCTGGCCGGCGCGCGAGCCAATTACCAGAAGGTGCTCGACGTGAATACGGCCACCCCGGTGGAGTATTACGAGGCCGCCGATTTCTATGCAGGCCAGCGGAACGCCGCGCAGCTCGAGCGCGCCATCGACAACGTGCTGCACGTCGCCCCGAACGACCCGCGGCTGAGTTATTACCAGGGCGTCGTCCTGACCATCGAAGACCAGAAGCTCGACGAGGCGGAAAGCTACCTGAAATCTTATTTGGCGGCGACAGTGAACCGTAGCGACTATCCCTCCCATGCCGATGCGCGCACCTGGCTGGGGCACGTTTACGAGCAAATGGGCCGGCGACTGGCAGCCGCCGAACAGTACCGAGCGGCTCTGCAGCTCGATCCCAACTCGGGGTTCGCGAAACAGAGCTTGCAGGTTCTGGAAAAGCAAATGAAGTGAACGGGCCAAGCCGCCCGACAGAAATCTCCCATGTTTCATCCAGAAAATTGGCGAGCGGCGACCGACGCGCTGTGGTCGAACAAACTGCGCGCGTTCCTTACCACGCTGGGCGTGGTGATCGGCAGCGCCGCCATCGTCCTGGTGATCACCGTTGCCGTCAGCGGCAGCCGTTACATCATCGGGCAGATCGAGGGCGTGGGAGCGAACTTGGTTTACGGGGGGCTCGTGGAGAGCGGGGTGCGGGCCGTAACGCGCTCCGATGAGATCACCCTGGGTGATTTGCAGGCGATTCAGCAGGGGGTTCCGCAAGTCGCGGCCATCGCCGGCACCCACGACATGCCCATGACGGTGGACGTGGGAGCGGTGGCGAGGCCGGTGACTCTGATCGGCGTGACCGAAGACTATGCGCGGGTTCGCAACCTGGTCATCATGCAGGGCCGCTACTTCGACCAGGACGACATTCGTATGCGGGCCAAGGAGTGCGTGGTGACGCCGCACCTGGCTCTCCTGGCCTATCCCCACCAGGATCCGATCGGCAAGCCCCTGCGTCTGGGCGAGCTGAAGTTCACGATCATCGGCGTGTTCCGCGAGCGCGTCTCGACCTTCGGGCAGTCGGAAATCCAGCGGGATACGGCGCTGGTCCCCTTTCCGCTGATCCAGATGTTCACCGGCAATCAGTTCGTCTCCACCTTTTACGCGACGTGCGACAGGCCGCAGGACGTGCCGGTGGCGACCCGGGAGATCCAGGAAGTTCTGCGCAGCCGGCATCGCCCCGGGGCCGAGTACCAGGTCCAAAACCTGACGTCCATCCTGGACGCGGCGCGGAAAATCTCGCGGGCGCTGATGGTGGTATTGCTGGTGACCGCCGGTATCGCGCTGCTGATCAGCGGGATCGGGATCATGAACATCATGCTGGTGACGGTGACCGAGCGAACGCACGAGATCGGAATCCGGAAAGCGGTCGGCGCGCGCAAGAAGGAGATTATGAATCAGTTCCTGCTGGAAGCCCTGATCATCAGCCTGACCGGGGCCGTGCTGGGCGTGGGCATCGCCATCGCGCTGGCTATGCTGGCGCGGCAGCTGCTGCCGCCGGAGATCGTCGTGCCGGTTCCGTGGATCGCCGTCGTGCTCGCCTTTGCGGTGTCGTGCGCAACCGGCCTGCTGTTCGGCTATCTGCCGGCCAACAAGGCGGCGAAACTCCAACCAACGGAATCACTGCGCTATGAATAAAGCAATCGTGGCAAGCGTAATCGTGCTGGCTCTGGCGGGAACCCCGGCCGCGATGGCCGACCCTCCCGGCCCGCTGACCCTGAAAGACGCGATCGAGATGGCTCTACGCAACAGCGGCCAGGTGGAGGCCGCGCGCCTGGCTGCCGACGTGGCCCAGGGGCAAACCGGGCTGCGACGCTCGGCCTTCCGTCCCAACCTGTTCACCGGCTCAGGGGCGGCCTATACGAACGGCTTCCCATCGACGGCCAGCGGAGCGGCGCCGAGCCTCTTTAACCTGTCCTACGACCAAACCCTGTTCAATCCGCCGCTCCGGGGCCAACTCCGCGCGGCCGAAGACGAAACCAAGGCCAAACAGGTCGCCATTGACGAAGTGAAGAACGACGTCATTGTCCAGGTGGCATCCGACTATCTGGAACTCGGCGAGGTCAGACATTCGGTGGATCTGCTCCAGCAGGAGCTCAAAAGCGCCGAGCAGGTTATCGCGGTGACGCAGCAGCGCGTCCAGGCTGGCTTGGAACTCCCCATCGATGAAACACGCGCCGAGCTGACGCGGGCAAAAATCAACGAACGGTTCATTTCGTTCCAAGGCCGAGAGGACGTGCTCGAAGAGGCCCTCCGCACGTCGACCGGCATCCCCGACGGCCAGCCGATTGTCCTGACCAGTGCAAAACTGCCCCCGGAGACCGCTCTGTCTACCTCCCAGCTGCAGGCGCTCGCCCTGGCGCACAGCCCCGCGCTGCACGAGGCCGAAATTAACCGGCAGGCGCGCCTGGACAATCTCAAGGGGCAACGCGGCGGGTATTGGCCCACCATCGATTTTGTGGGGCAGTATATGGTGCTGAGCAGGATAAACAACTATGATCAGTACTTCCGGAGTTTTCAGCGGAACAACCTGAACGTCGGCGTCCAGGTGCAGATACCCCTCTTTCGTTCGCGCACCTCCGCGGCGGTGGCGCTGGCCCAAAGCCAATATCAGGAGGCCGAAACCGAACTGGGCAACCGGCAGAAGGCGTTGGAAATCCAAGTACAGCAAGAGGCCCGAACGAAGCGGGAACAAGACGCAGCCCTGGAAGTGGCCCGTCTCGAGTTGAAGCTGGCCCAAGAGAACCTGGATATGGTGCAGGCGCAGTTCAACCAGGGGCGCGCTACCTTGGCCACTGTCGAGCAGGCCCGGCTGGATGAAAGCGAGAAATGGCTCAATTTCCTGGGAGTCAACTTTCAGGGCCAAAAGGCGCAGCTGGAACTGATGCGCACGACTGGCCAGCTGACCCTATTGCTGCAATGATGGGTGAAGGCCACAGGATGTAACACAGCCCAGGAACAGGAAAGTGAAGACCGCGCTTTCCGAGGGCTTGGAAATTCGAGTAAAATAGAATAGTTCGGGCCATAAGCGGGTCAGCAGCACAGTCTGGTGGAGGGAACGGAACCTATGTCGTCTGTCATGAAGACTTTACTACTGAATCCGCCCAGCTTCGAGAATTTCGACGCCGGAGCCAGCTCGCGCTGGCCCGCCACGCGCGAAATCGCCTCTTTCTGGTACCCGGTTTGGCTCACCTACCCGGCCGGGATGCTTCCCGGCAGCCGCTTGCTCGACGCCGCGCCCCATGGGGTTTCCGTTCAGGAAACCGTCCAGATCGCGCGCGATTACGAGTTCGTGGTTCTGTTCACTTCAACGGTCGGCTTCGCGAGCGACGTGAAACTGGCCCATGCGATGAAGGAAGCACGGCCCGGGCTGAAAATCGCCTTCGTTGGCCCGCACGTGCAAGTGCTTCCGGCGCAAAGCCTTCTATCCGGTTCGGATATCGATTTCGTGGTTCGCGGGGAATTCGACTACGCCGTCGTGGAATATGCGCAGGGCAAGCCGCTCGCCGAAATCGCCAACGTGAGTTACCGCGACGCGGACGGGCGAATCGTCCACAATCCCAGCCGGCCGCTCCTGCAGACGGCGGATCTGGACCAGTTGCCGCTCGCCTCGACGATTTACAAACGCGATCTTGTCGTGGAGAAGTACAACGTCCCGTTTCTGCTCAATCCGTTCGTGAGTTTCTATACGGCGCGCGGCTGCCCGGCGCAGTGCACCTTCTGCCTGTGGCCCCAGACCCTTTCCGGGCATGCCTGGCGGACACGCTCGGCCGAAAGCGTCGCCGAAGAATTCCGGTCGATACCCAAGCTGTTCCCCCAGGTGAAGGAAGTCTTTTTCGACGACGACACGTTTAACATCCGGAAGGACCGGGTGATCGAGCTCTCGAAGCTGATCCAGCCGGTCGGTTTGCGATGGAGCTGCACCTCGCGCGTTCACGGCGATTACGAAGCGCTCAAGGCCATGGCCGATGGAGGCTGCCGGCTATTGATCGTGGGCTTTGAATCGGGCGACCAGAAAATCCTGAAAAACATCAAGAAGGGCGCCACGCTCGAGCAGGCGCGGACGTTCGTGAAAAACTGCAAGGAACTGGGAATCGTCATCCACGGGGATTTCATCATCGGATTGCCGGGCGAAACGCCCGAATCCATCGAGCAAACCATCGCGTTCGCCAAGGAGCTGGATTGCGAAACGATTCAGGTGTCGATGGCGCATGCCTATCCCGGCACCGAGCTCTATAACTGGGCGCGCGACCGGGGCTTCCTGGGCGGCGGGGCCATGGCCGACGCCAGCGGCCACCAGTTGCCCCACCTCGAGTACCCCGGCTTGAAACGCGAGGAGATCATGGCGGCGGTGAACCGCTTCTACGACGAATACTACTTCCGTCCTCGCGTGGTCTGGCGGATTCTCCGCAATGCTCTGTGGGATTCCCATGAGCGCAAGCGGCTGTATCAGGAAGCGGTTTCGTTCCTCCGGTTGCGTTCCGAACGGCTGCGCTGGGCGCGCAAGATGGTGGATTCGGGCCCGCCGCGCTCCTCGGTCATCGCCGTGCCCGAGATCAAGCCCGCATCGCCTGTTCGGGTGGAGAGTGAGTCCCAGAGCGCATGAGCATTGCCCGACGCGTCCGGCTCAAAACCTACATGCTGATCGTCCTCATGGTGGCCTTCGGCGCGACGGGAGACGTGCTGCTGGGCAAGGGCATGCGGGAAACCGGCGGAATCGCCCTCAGTTCGCCGGCATTGTTCATCGACGGGATCATTCGGGGCTTCCATAACGACCTGGTGTGGATGGGAATTTTCAGCCTTATCTTTTTTTTTCTCTGCTACATGCTGGTGCTTTCCTGGGCCGATTACAGTTTCGTGAGTCCTGCCTCGGCGATCAGCTACGCTGTGGTGACGTTCCTCGGATGGATGCTGCTGGGTGAATCCGTGAATTCGACCCGATGGCTGGGTGTCCTCGTGATCTGCCTCGGAGTTTTCCTGGTCGGGCATACACCGACGAGAACTACTCCGGAGATTGAATAATGCGCGTTTGGATACTGCTGGCCATTGTTGTGCTCGCCGGGACCGCGGGCGAAATTTCGGTCACGCGGGCGATGAAGCGGATCGGAGAAGTTCACCAGTTCAATCCCCGGGCACTGCTGAAGGTGCTGGGCCGGGCGTTCCGCATCGGCTGGATGTGGCTGGGTCTGGCCCTGCTGGCGATGGCGTTTTTCTCGCTGCTCGCGCTCTTGTCCTGGGAAAACGTCAGTTTTGTCGTGCCGCTGACCGCGCTCAGCTACGTCGTGGGAGCGCTGATGGCCAAGCTCTTCTTGAAAGAGAAAGTCGACCGGATCCGCTGGATGGGCGTTCTTCTGGTGGTCGTGGGTGTTGTGCTCGTTTGGGTGGGATAGGGAGAGACGATGTGGCACGGCGTTCTGCGCTGGATGCTCCTGCTTCTGGCGCTGGGGCCGTTCGGCTACTATTTGCTGGCGATCATGGCCGCTCGGCGGTTCTTTTCCAAGCGTTCCCCCTCGCCTAGGAATTTCTGGCCCCCCGTCAGCATTCTGAAGCCCGTGCGCGGGCTCGACCGCGAAGCCTACGAAAACTACGCCAGTTTCTGCCTCCAGGAATATCCCGAATTTGAAATCATTTTCGCCGTCACCGAGGCGACCGATCCGGTCCTTCCGGTCCTCCGCCAGTTGATCGAGGATTTCCCGCAGCGCGATATCCGCGTGCTGGTTGGCGCGGAAAAACTCGGAACCGCCGACAAGGTCAACAAGCTCTGCCGGATGGTGCGCGAGGCCAAATACGACCTCCTGATCGTGAGCGACAGCGACATTCGCGTTGCGCCCGGCTACATTCATGCGGTCGCCGGCCCGTTCGCCGACCCGCAGGTGGGCGCGGTGACCTGCCTCTATCGCGGCATCAGCGACGGCTCGCTGGCTTCCGACATGGAAGCGCTCGGCAACACCTCCGATTTCGATGCCGGCGTGCTCTCGGCCTGGCAGTTGGGCGGGCTGAAATTCGCGCTGGGTGCGACGATGGCCACGACGAAAAAGCACCTGGCGGAAATCGGCGGGTTTGAGGCCCTGGTGGACCATTTCTCCGACGACTACGAATTGGGCAACCGCATCAGCAAGCGGGGATACCGGGTGGAAGTGACGACGTTCCCCGTTTTCACGGTATTTCCCAAACAGACCCTGGCCCAATGCTTTCGCCACCAGGTGCGCTGGACGCTGACGATGAGGCACTCGCAGCCCTGGGGACATTTCTCGCTGCTCTTCACCTACGGATTGCCTTGGGCCCTTCTGGCGGCGGCAATTGCCCCTTCGTGGCCCGTCGCTGCGTTCTATCTGGGCGGTTACGTCGTGTTGCGCGCCGCCATGGCATGGACGGTGGGCGTTTGGGGGGTAGGCGATCCGTTGCTGCGAAGAAAAATGTGGCTCGTCCCGCTGCGCGACGGCTTTGCCTTCGTGGTTTGGCTTGCCAGTTTTTTCACGAGCCGGATCGAGTGGCGCGGAACCGAATACTATATTCGGGACAAGCGTTTGGTGCCCGTCGGGCGGGGCTGAAGTTCCTTGACTGAACAAGCTGCCTGCCCTCCCATCTGACTCTGCTTAATCACCAAGTGCAAAATATGACTATTGGAGAAAAATCGGGTGCCGAGATTGCTATTGTGTTTGGCGCTGGAGCGAGCGCGCCCCCGCTGAAAGGCCAGCGTGCACTTGTTGAGGGGCTTCTGGCGGCAAGGAGCCAACCCCGAATCAGAAAGGCTCAGCGGTACCTGCGTCACGCGTTTCCGGGGCTTGGGACAGGTGACGGCACGGACGGCCGCATACGTTTCGAGGACATAGTCGGGCCCCTGGAGATCGCTGAGTCCGAGGAGTACTGGTTTCACTTCGGCGGTCGCGAACGTGACATGAGGCTGGTGAGCAACCGGGAGGTCCTAGACTCCCTGGACACGTGGGTGGCCATGTGCCTTGATCCGCAGGACATTCCGAAGCCACCGTCCATGGCCGAGCATGACAAAGCCGCAAAAGGGGCAGCTTATTTGGCCTTTTACTCGCCGAGCGACACCGCGCCCCTACCGTACGCGAGGTTAGTGAACTTCCTGGACAAGAGCGGCCTGCTGCCGAGGACAGCCTTCCTTTCGATGAACTACGATGTCCTGTTCGATCGCGTGCTCAGGAGTTCTACCGCCCGTGTGCCCAAGTACTGTATAGACGCATTCTATAGAGAGCCCCCCGAGCCTCCAACGGCGGCTCAGGTGCTGCTCCTGAAGCTGCACGGGTCACTAAACTGGAGAGTCTGTGACGCGTGCCACGTTCTGGCCGATCTCGGTGAGTTCGTGGCTTGGCCAGGGGACCGGTGCCCCGAGTGCCGAGCGATGGCCGCTAGACCGATGCTTATACGCCCGACTCTGCTCAAAGACTTCCGCCATAGGGTCTGGAAGGATCTCTGGAGGGCGGCAGGACACCTGCTAGCTGAGGCCAGGACCTGGGTTTTCGTAGGATACAGCCTGCCGATGGCCGACGTCTGGATGCTGCGCCTCCTC
>DATLRW010000226.1:0-6135 GCA_035534495.1 Candidatus Dormiibacterota bacterium
GAGGAAATCCGGTCCCATCCTGGCGCATGCCCCGCAGTTCCATGCCCATCCCCATCGGACGCGATTGCGGGTTGCTGAAGTATCCGGCGCGATGATCCTCGTGCGCGTGGCGAACCCCCTCGGGCATCAGCATCTCGACCGGTTTCCCCAGCAGCGCGGTTCGCGCGTAGCCGAACATCTTTTCGGTTTGCGAATTGACGTGCGCGATCCTGCCGGCCCGGTTCACGATGACGATGGCGTCGGGCGCGGACTCCAGAATCCCCTTGAATCGATCCTCGCTCACGCGGAGGTCCCGCTCGATGATCCGGCACCGGTTCATCTCCCCGTGAATCAGGAATCCGGCGGCGCCCAGCAACAGCAGGCCCAGCAGGTTTCCGCTCAGAATCACGAATCTCGTTTTTCGCGAGTCGGAACTCGCCGCTTCCAACCGTTGTTGCAGCAGGCCTTCCTCTTCCTTTCTCATTTGCGCGATCAGGGAATGAATCCGGTCCATTCGTTGCCTTTCGGCGCCAATGGGGGAGTTGGCCGGCCCGTTAAATGATTTCTGTTTCCTGCGAATGGCGATGCTGTTTCTCATCCCCACGAGTTCGGTCGCGATCAGGGATTTCATGCGGTCGAGTTTGCGTTGTTGGCCTGAGTTGTCGGCGGTCAATTCCCGGACGAGATCGAAATCGGAATTCAGGTGACTGAGGGCCGCGGTATAGGGCTGAAGGTAGGAGTTCCTCCCGGTCAGAAGGAACCCGCGCTCGCCGGTCTCGGCGTCGATCAGATCGGTCAACAGCGTGTCGAGGGTTTCGATCCCCCGGTGGGTGTGGGCCACCGAGGCGGCATCGGCCTGCTCCTTCGACCTGTTCTGGTAGGAAAAAAACGCGCCGACGGCGGCAAAAACCATTAGCGTCGCAGCCACTCCCACAACGAGCTTTCCCTGGAACGTCATCGCACGCACGGAAACACCGCCGGCGCGCCGGGACAGGGAAGGGGAACGGATTCTTGCCCGAGCCGCTTATATTTTGGAAGGGAGCTTCATTTTGCTATAGAGCGGGGAATTGTCAAGCAAGCATAGAAGGGCGGGCGCAAATAGGTTAGCACCCTCCTCTGGCTGACGATGGCGGCCCACAGGGGGGTAAGATTACCGGACGGCCCGTATATTGGCCTGAAAATCCGCGGGCAGGGGACGATAACCGCTCCGCGTGCGGATGTGATAGCCCTTGAAAGCCTTGCCCTTCAGCGTCACCTGGATCCGGCGCCAGCCGGTGTTGGAATTGGGCTGCGGATAGTAAGTGATCAGGTAGAGATGCGCCAGATCTTCCTGAATCGCCGCAAACGACTGCCGCTGATCCTTCCAGCTCCGGGTGAAAAAGGCTTCGCCGCCGGTGCTGGCGCTGATGCGACTGAAAACGGCGGCGGAAACCGGATCCAGTTTTGATTCCACGGTGCTGACCATGTAGATCGGGATTCCTTCCGACTGGGCGAGTTCGCCGACGTCTTCGGGAGAAACCGCGCTGGCGTCATCGGGGCCGTTGGAAAAGACCACGATGACCTTCCGGCCGGTATATTGGCTGGCGTCCCGCAATGTCAGCAGGAGGGCGTCGTAGAGCGCGGCGTCGTCCCCGTCGATGGTTGAGCGCACGCCTTCGAGGACCGCCTCCCGGTTCGTGGTGAGGCGGGCGGCGCGCGTGAGATTGCGACTGTAGGAATAGAAAGCGATGCGGTCCGGGCTGTCGAGCGAGCGCACGAATTGAGCGATGGAATCCTGCGCGTAGACGAAGCCGCGATGGGGAAACATATAGTCGCTGGTGTCGAACAGGATGAAAACACTGGCGCCGGCCAGCGGGGAAACCGGTGCGGCCAGGGAGCGGCTGCCGCCCGCGTGGGAACCGTCGGCCGGCGAACCGTCGGCCGGCGAGCCGGGAAGCGTGATTTGCGCCGCTCCGGCTCCCGGCTGGAATTTGTAGACCGCCTTCGCGGCCTGATTGCCCTCTCCAAACGTGGCGATTGTTTCGGGGATGCCGTCTTCGGTGATCTCGAAATCCGAGGGTTTCAGGTTCGTGACGTAGCGGCCCCGGCGATCGGTCACCGCAACGTTCAACTGGACCATCGCTACGACTTTATGGATGACCAGCCCGCCCGGATCGGTTTGTTGTGCGGCCAGGAACAGGGCGGAGCCCACGACGGCGGCAAAGGCAAAGAAGAGGGAATACCCTTTTTTCATAAGCCCTCCCTAATCTCCATCCGATCTGCCGGCAAACGACCGCTATGGCTGCGCGGTGACCGAGGGAGCGGCCGAGACAAAGGCCGGCTTCGGAAGCGAGGCGATCTGGCCCCGGCGAAATTCTTCCCCCGTTTGGCGCAGTGCGCGGAGCAGCGCCGGCCAATCCCCGGGGTAGGAGGCGAAAATGTTGGCGACCATGGCCCTGGTGAATTCCGGGACCAGGATGTTCAGCATCACGGGCGCGTAGCCGGCCCGATCCGCCAGCCGCGCCCAGTAGAGGTTGTCGGAATCCCAGGATTCGGCCAGCAGACGGCTGGAATAGCCCATAAAAGTCGGCATTGGCTTCATGCTCAGCAACTGGAGAGAGTTGGTATACGCCAGTGTCGGATGAGGCACGCCGAAATCCCTCGACAGCCGCGCCAGGCTGACCGCGCTGGGGTCGCTTTGGGAAAGGGCTTCCAATTCCCGGCACGCCGGACCGCAATCGGCCGCTTCGGCGGGGAATTCACGCCGGAACCGGGCTGTGAGGTAGAACGTGTCCGCGGGAGTCGCCTCGGCGAGGGCATCGCGCACGCGCCCGGCGCGAAGGGCGTTCTCGACCCGTTCCTGCCTGGCGGGCAGCATGCGATCGGAAAGAATGTCCATCACCCTGGAACGCAACTGCCGGTTCCGCGCCGACGCGGCCAGAAGCTCTTCGCCCGCGCGCTGATACAGGGCAACGGCGTGGAGCTCGTTCCGGCTGATCCCCCACCAGCGAGGCACTACGGCGTCGGTGAGAAGGGTGGGAACCATGTCGCTCCAAATGAGCGCTTGAACGTTTCGGGGAACGATGAAGTTCTGTTCCACGCTCGCGAGAACATAGGACAAATCCGCGAGCGAGCCGGACAGATGCGCCCCGCCACCCGCCGTCCAGCCCCGGCCGACCAGGAAGGGGGTTTGCCAGGACTGGCCGCCGCCCGACGAGATGGCCCCGGAAAAATCGTGAGAGCGGACAAAGAACGGGTCGTTGCGCTCCAGCTCCGCGCCCGGGGGTTCGTAGTAGGCGTAATCGATTCCAACCAGCGAATCCCGCAGGAAAGGGCAGAGCTGCCCGCGGGCATCGAGCAATTGCTGCGGCGAGTGCGCGTCTTCGAGAACCTTTCGGAGATCGACGTGCTCTTGCGCTGCCGTGTGCCGGTTATCGGCCAGGCCGTAGCTCCAATTCGCCATCTGCCGGGCGGAAAAGATGGGTTGCGGCATTTCGAATTGATGAAGTTGCGCCGTCAGCGGGATGAGCCCGCCGGCTTCGCCTTTTCCATGAGCCAATGCATCGAGTCCGTTGCCCAGCGTGAAGAGCGTATCGAGCGAAACCAGGCGCTGATTGCCCATGACGGCGCGGATTCGATCCGCGATCTCCTGCCGGACCTGCGCCGCCTGGGGGCTGGCCGGCGGGGGACCGGCCAGCAAGGCGATGAATTCGTCTTCGGAAAGGCCGGTCCTGCCGGCTGCCGCGCGGCACAGCTCCGCGAACGAGCTTCGGCCGGCGCCAAACAGTTGAGACGGCGTGCCGATCGCGGCAAAGGGGCGAATCACCTTCTCGAACGACCGGCTCAGGCGGGCGTCGGGTATTTCCCCCTGCCGGGCCAGAATGTGCCAAAGGCCAATTTCCGCTTGAAACATGCCGATGGCGTTGGCGCGGAGTTCGCTCGAGCGTATGCGGTCCAGGTTTTCGGCTTCGTAAAGAAAGAGGTCGATGGCGGCGTTGCGCAAACCGGGAAATTCGGAAAAGAGAAGATACTGATCATGGAGGCGCGCGAAATTGTCGATGAGCAAGCGAGCGGTCCGCGGCTGCAATCGCTCGCCGGAAGACCGGTCGCGGTCGATGGCGCTGAGCAGGAGATACATTTGCAGAGGGCCGTCATCGGTCTCGGCGCGGGAAAAGGCGAACATGGCCGCGAGCAGGTCCTCGGGGCGTTTCCATTTGCCGGCGCGGCGGGCCGCTTTCCGGATCATGTGGGAATCGGTTTGGATGGATGGCAGGGCATTCTTCCACACCTGGAGATTGCCGGGAACGTGCGGCTGGCCGTTACGGTCGAGCTGCAGCTGGCTGACCAGCAGCACCAGGCCCGCATCGGTCCGAAAGACGGGCCGGGCAGGGCCCGGATGCGGGTTGCCGTTGCGCAGCGCCTGATAGAAAGTTTTCAATCGGGCGGGACCCGTGAAGTAGGTTTGCCGGGACCGGTTGATCCGGGCCAGGGCGTCGTAGTAGGCGGCCAGCCAGCCGTTGTCTTT
Source organism: Candidatus Dormiibacterota bacterium (assembly GCA_035534495.1). Lineage (GTDB taxonomy): Bacteria > Acidobacteriota > Terriglobia > Acidiferrales > UBA7541 > JAKASX01. The sequence continues at coordinate 4,484 of DATLRW010000226.1, forward strand.
TCGGAGCAGGAGGCTGACAAACTGCGCCGGTTTCTCGGGCGTGGCCCCGACCAGGCCGCTCCAGGCGGATTCGGCCCCTGGCCCGCCAGGAACGAGCACGCGGCCCGAGCGAATGCAGATTTCCCTGCCATAGAAATCGAGGACGGGCGCGTCGGGCAGCAATTTTTGTATGCCCACCGACTCTTTCAAATCGTTGCGCGTTTCGCTATCGAGCTGAGACAGCGCCCAATACAAGCGAGCCAAGATCGGATCTCTCGCGAGGCAGTCGATTACATCGTCCTTTGGGAAATGCGCATCCTTGGCATTCGAAGTCCAGTCGTCGGCGCTGAACAGCAAAGGGACCCGCGTCGAAGCGTAGGGATAGACGAATGGTTTGCCGCTGCGCAGGGTTTGCTCGAGCCGCGCCAGGGGGAACCCGGAATCGATGGTGAGGAAGGCGCGGTCCGGATCGGCCGTTGCCAGGAAAGCCTTGGGTCCACAGGGTTGCCCCAGCCGGTATCCGAGAATATCCAGCAGCGGTTTCGCCTGGCCGCAGCCGGAAACGCGAAGGATGCCCTGCGGGCCTGCCAGCTCTTGCAACTTTCTGGCTTGTTGAAGATACCGTTCGACCAGCAACAGATATTCGGTCGGCCGGCCACCCCTCTCGTCGTCTCGCCGTCTCCCGTAGCCGTGTGCAAAGACATTCAGCGCAAACAGCGGCAACACATCACCGGGAGGTACCTCCTGGCTGATTGCCGCCATGCGCTCGAAGGAGCGCAGCGGACCGGGAATGACCGTCTCGGATGACGAAGTCCTGGAACCGGTCACCACCACGGTCTGCTTTGCGGCGGAGGAGCCCGGTGAATGGCGGATATTGGCGCCCCAGCTTTGGACGGGCAGGATCAGGGAGGCGCAAAAAAAGGTCACGAAGAAAATGGCCGAGAAACAAGAGCAAGATCTCATGGCAGCAACCTTGTTCCTGGCTCCGAAAGCCGTCTTCACCACGGTTTGCGGAGAAGGGGGAAGCTTCGGTTTCATCCGGCGCGATTCTGTAAAGGCCCGCCCGGGATGGGAGCGATCACTGAATGAGTTTCAGTGCGCCCGGCGGGAATCAGCCGCACCGGTTTTGTTCAGTAACATAGCCCGAACAGCTTCCCGTTGCAATAACCAGTCGGAAATTCGAATGTCGGCATCTGGTTCGCCGGATGCGGTCAGTCAAGCGCGCTCCCGCCGGTGAAGTTATTCGGTTGCGGCGGCTGATGCGATTGCCTCGGCTGTGTCGGCATGCGCAATAAAGGGTGGGTAAATTGCGTCGATTGGCCCAGTATGCCGGCCGGGTGCGATGGAACTGTCCAACATCTTCTTTTGGAAGGGGTTAAAAGTCCATTTGGCAATGAAACTGGTCCGCGAATTGCTGGGACTCGCACATTGGGTGTGTGCATGGAGCGTCGTGTCATCATTTTGGGGGCTGCGGGGCGGGATTTTCATAACTTCAATGTTTGCTTTCGGGGAGAAGCCGGGAAGCGCGTCGTAGCCTTTACAGCCGCCCAGATTCCCGATATTGCCGGCCGGCGTTATCCGCCTGAACTCGCCGGCCCGCGCTATCCCGAGGGCATTCCGGTCATTCCCGAAGATCAGATGGAAAAATGGATTGCCGAGAACGGGGTAAACCT
>DATLRW010000227.1:0-7359 GCA_035534495.1 Candidatus Dormiibacterota bacterium
ACCACGCGCCGCGACCGCCCGGTGACCTCGGCGACCTGATCGGTGCCGAAGCGCTGGACGATCTGATCGAGCGCGCCCTGCACCGCCGGCAGTGCGGCGAGGTGCTCGATCATCCGGTCCCGCCGTTCGACTGACTCGCGCGATTGCACCGGCTGGCCGTCGCGGAACACCGGGCGGGAGAGCAAATTGCCCTCGCTGTCGGTGAAGACCTCGAACAGCTGCGTCGGGAAACCGTGCGCCAGGTAGTCGAGAACGTATTCGCGCGGGGTGATGTCCACCTGCACGTCGGTCCACTCACCGGCGGGGATCTCCGCCAGCCGCCGGTCCAGCAGTGCCTCGCCGGTGGAAACCAGCTGCACGATGCACGCGGCCCCCTCGGCAAGATCGCGCTCGATGGCGCCGATCAGCGTCGGCACCTTCATCGCGGTGATGAGGTGGTTGAAGAACCGCTGCTTGTTCGATTCGAAGGCTGATCGCGCCGCCGCCTTCGCCTGGCGGTTCAGCGTGCCGGAGGGTCCGGTGACGTTGGCGGCTTCCAGCGCCTCGGCCAGGTTGGCGTGGATCACCTGGAACGCCTGGGCATAGGCGTCATAGATCCGCACCTGCTCGGGGCTGAGCGCGTGTTCGACGATCTCGACCTCGATCCCGTCGTACGACAGCGACCGCGCAGCGTAGAGGCCGAGCGCCTTCAGATCCCGCGCCAGCACCTCCATCGCCGCGATCCCGCCGGCCTCCATCGCGGCGACGAATTCCTGCTGCGTCGCGAACGGGAAATCCGCGCCACCCCAGAGGCCGAGGCGCTGCGCATAGGCGAGGTTCTGCACCGAGGTTGCACCGGTCGCGGAGACGTAGAGCACCCGCGCATCGGGGAGTGCGTGCTGCAGGCGCAGCCCGGCGCGACCCTGCTGGGACGGCCCGCGCTCGCCGCGTTCGGAGGTGTCGCCGGCAGCGTTGGCCATGGCGTGCGCCTCGTCGAACACGACCACCCCCTCGAAATCCCGGCCCAGCCAGTCGATGATCTGATCGAGCCGCGACGCCTTGCCCTCCCGCTCGGCGGAACGAAGCGTGGCGTAGGTGGTGAACAGGATGCCCTGGTCGAGGCGGATCGGCGTGCCCTGCCGGAAGCGCGCGAGCGGGGTGATCAACAGCCGTTCCTGGCTGAGGGCGGACCAGTCGCGCTGGGCGTCCTCGATCAGCTTGTCGGATTTCGAAACCCAGAGCGCGCGGCGACGGCCCTTCAGCCAGTTGTCGAGGATGACGCCGGCAACCTGCCGCCCTTTGCCGGCGCCGGTGCCGTCGCCGAGGAACCAGCCGCGACGGAAGCGCACCGCGCCCTCGGCGTCGTCGGGGGCGGCGGAGACCTGATCGTAGGTCGCATCCACCAGCCAGGCGCCGGCGAGATGCCCGGCATGAGCTTCGCCGGCGTAGATGACGCTCTCGATCTGTGCGTCCGAGAGCAGGCCGGACGAAACGATCTCCGGCGGTAGATGCGGCCGGTAGCGGGGGCGCGGGGGCGCGATCGAGGCCATGGCGGCGGATTGCACGAGCTTCGTCGGATGCGGCTGGGCGCCGGGGATGGCGATGGTCTGGACGGAATAGCTCTCGTAGAGCGCATCGCTGATGCGGCCATGCTCCGGCGGCGGTTCCTCCCGGACCTCGTAGGCGAGTGGGGTGCCGGGATCGATCGCCGGTTCCGGACGACGGGTCGAGTTGGGATGCGGGCGCGGGACGATTGCGCGTGGGGGCACCGGGCGGGCGGCGGGCGTCGCGACCGGGGGCGCGGACAGGGCCGGGCGCGGCGGCACGAGGCGCGTCACCCACTCCAGCAGCGTCGCCGCGTCCGGGGCGATGCCGGGACATGGGGGGAAGACGGTCGGGTCCTCGGCCGGCACGCGGTCGATGACGGTCAGGTGGGTCTCGACCGCGGTGCCGTGGCGCGCATAGACGCGCCGATCGATCCCGGCGGACAACACCACCCGCCCGCGCCCCTGCAGCCGGACGAAATCCTCCCGCCAGGACGGGTTGTCCGGCGCGAGCGAGATGCCGGTGATGGCGACCAGCCGCCCGCCCTGGACCAGCCGCGCCAGCGCCGAGGCGACATGGCGAAAGGCCGCGTCGGCCATCCGCCCCTCGACATGCGCCGCGACCGAGAAAGGCGGATTCATCAGCACCACCGAGGGTGCGATGGCCGGATCCAGATGATCGTGGATCTGCGCTGCGTCGTGGCGGCTGACCGGGGCGCCGGGGAACAGATGGCCGAGCAGGTCGGCGCGGGTCTCGGCGAGCTCGTTCAGCGCCAGGACGCCGCCGGCGAGGGCGACGAAGACGGCGAGCAGCCCGGTGCCGGCGGACGGTTCCAGCACCAGGTCACCCGGCGTGATCGCGGCGGCGAGGCTCGCCGCGAAGCCGAGCGCGATCGGCGTCGAGAACTGCTGGAGCGCCACGCTCTCCTCGGAGCGGCGCGTATGCGTGGGCGCCAGCGCGGCCAGCTTCCCCAGCATGGCGAGCATCCCGGCCGGGCTGCCGGCGCGGGCGCGCATGGCCGGCCCGTGCCGGCGCAGGAACAGAACCTGCGCTGCCTCGCAGGCCTCGTAGGCGTCCTTCCACGCCCAGGTCCCGGTCGCGTCGGTCGTGCCGAACGCCGCCTCCATGGCGGCGCGCAGGATGGCGGGATCGAGGGGCTGGCCCCGCTCCAGCGAGGGCAGCAGCAGACGGGCGGCGTGGAGGATGGCGGCAGCCCGATCGGGCGCAACGGGCGCGGACGGGGATGTGAGCATGGCCGACCGCTCGGCCAACGCGGGGACGATGACTGTCATGGAGGGATTCCGGAGAGCGGGGTTCAGACGCCGGCGGGCGCTCTCTCGACCCCACCCGGCTCACCCCGTCCCGGCCACCCTCTCGCTCTTGCGCCTCGCGAAGGTCTCGTCGATGGTCGGCGCCACCGGCAGCGGCACCCCAAGGCCGCCGGAATCGGCATGGGCATCCCCACTTTGTCCCGAGGCGGGATAATGGCGCAGTCTGAATGTCCGTTATGAGGAGAGGTCGCCATTCGACCGACCGCGATGCGACGGCTCAATTGCGCCCATCCCGGTCACTCCCAATCCTTTCTCGGCTTCCAGATAACGGACACTCCTATGGTTGGAAGGGCTTGCAGAAGCCGTATTGGCTCTCAGCCCGTGTCCGTCGTTCCCGGCCTTTAGTCCGCTCCCCGGAATCAGACAGAGGATCAAAGCGTGGATAATGGGCTCTCCACAGGAACACGCATATTCGGCCGGCAAGGGGAGCATGTTACGCTGAAGCGGAAATCAACGGCAGGGAAACAGGTACATCATGTCTCGGGTTGCGGAACAGAACCTATCTTCGATTTTCGAAATTGCGCAGCAATGGAAGACGCAGAGCCTCCTCGGTGGCAGGTCGCTCATCTGGCCCGATGACACGATCTGGACGGTTGCCAATCTCGACAATTTCAAGACGTTCTTTATCGATATGCCGGACACATCCTCCGAGAAGAATTTCGTCCAGAAATTCGAGGAGCAACTGGCAAAGGCCGACGACGACGTCACTCGGCTCTCGTGCGATCTTCTCCTCGTCTATTTCCTGTTCCCGACCAGCGTGTCGCGGGCGCGAAAAATCGAGGTGATCCGCGAAGTGGCGTCATGGAAAAAGCTGACCGTCGACGACAAAGCCCCGGCCTTTCGCGGCTTTTGGGCGGGCGTCGGCGATCCGGGCCTTGTTTACAATACCGGCCGCCCGAACGAATTGACCTATCTTGCGCGTTTTGCGATCGCGATCCTTACCAAGGAGGAGACCGACCGCTCGGCGCTGCTGGACGACCATGTGCGGCTGCGTGAGCTTTTGGAAAAACTCGCGGAGCAGCATCGCGAGGAATTCAGCCGCCCGCCGCAGATGAAGCATATCATTCTTTATCTGCTTTTCCCCGATTATTACGAACGTATTGCGAGCGAAGGGCATAAGGGGCGCATCGTCGACGCGTTCGAAGATGTCATCGAAGGACTGAAGCTCGATCATGTCGATGACCGCCTCAAAGCCATTCGCGACCGTCTTGAAAGCTGGCTTCCCGGCGAGGATCTGGATTTTTACTGGAAGCCGCTCCGAGGCTGCTGGTATATCGACGGCGAAAGCGACGGTATCAGCGAGCTTCAGGCTCTGCATATCAAAAAGCAGATCGTTCTGTTCGGGCCGCCCGGAACGGGGAAGACTTTTCAGGCGCGCCAGCTTGCCGACGGCCTGATCCGACAGGAACTTCTCAAGTTGTGGACGCCCTCGAAATTTTTTGCGAGCGGCGGGGAAGTCGAAAAACTGGTCGAAGCGCGAACGCATCGCGTACAGTTCCATCCTGGCTACGGGTATGAGGATTTTATCCGCGGCTTGCAGATCGGCGATGGCGGGAGAACCGAATATTGCGACGGCGTGTTGCTCGACCTGATCGCGAAGATCGCGTTGGAACCGGAAGAGCTAAGGGAGGTACCTATCGTACTTATCCTCGATGAGATGAACCGTGCCGATCTCAGCAAGGTGCTCGGTGAATGTTTCTCCCTGCTGGAAGATCGCGATAGCGATGTGACACTGGCTGGTTACGGCGGCGAAAGCCGGAAAGTGCGCCTGCCGCGCAATCTATACTTCGTCGCCACGATGAATCTGATCGACCAGTCGCTGGAAAATGTGGATTTTGCCCTACGGCGCCGGTTCCTGTGGTTTTTCAAGGGATTTTCGCCCGATGACTTCATGGCGGTCTGCCGGTACCGCTGGGAAACGGCACCGGTGACGCGCAAGATCGGCAAGGATTGGGACCGCGTCGAAGGGGAGTTCACAGTGCTGGGCGAACGCGCCACCCTCGTCAACAAGCTGATCAATGCGAGCGAATATCTCGGCGAAAATTACCAGATCGGCCATACCTATTTTTGCGACGCTGTGGCGTTCGCCCATTCCTATCTTCTTGCAACGGACAAACGGCGCAACCAAGTTCTTTTCGCCCGGAGCGGCAAAGCAATCGAGCCGGTAGAGGCACTTTGGCGTTATTCGTTGCGGCCTTTGCTTACCCAATATCTTACCGGCGTGGATGTGTCGGAAGGCAAAGCTTTCCTGGCCAAGGTCGAAGGCGTGCTTCTGTCAGGGGCCAAGGTTTGAGCGAGCGACTCATCATAGCCCGCGACTGCTCGCTGCTACCGCCGCTGAACCGCGACGATGAGGAATGGCTCAAACGGCTCATCCAGGCGACGGATGTAGCCTCGTGCCTGCTTCCCGTCGGCGCGACGAAACCGGATGAGGAACCGGTTGCCGTCTATGAGAGTATCACCGGGCGTTGGCGCGCCGGTCGTTATGTCGGCGAATTGCACTTCGAGAACGGCATCCTGCGCATCGAACCACGATTTGGAATGCCGAGCCTGGTGCGCTGGCTCGGCGAAATCTGGGGCGTAAGGCTGATCGATGGCGGCGGCGCCCTGAAAGAGCAGAGCCTCTGGCTCTGGCTCATTATCGCGCATCTCTGGAGTGGCCGTCTCATCGCAGCCGCCAAGCACGGCCTTCCGTACCGTCGCAGCGACGCGGTTCACAGAGGCACGGCGCTCCGTGGAAAACTGCTTCCGGTCCAGACGGCGCTACAGCGCGCCGTCCGCGACGATCATCTCGTCGGCAAGACGCGTATACGCGTCGTCGATCGTCTCATCGGTGAAATCACCCTGCTTGCCGCACAGCATCTGAACCGCGCTCTCGGCATTAAAGGGCCGCGCCCAAACTGGTTGCCCGAACGCTGCAGGGAAATACTCGACGCCTTGCGATCCGCGCTCGGCCCGCATTGCGACAAAGGCGCTACGCGCGAGGCGCACGCCATCCGTTACACACCGATTACCGAAAGCTACCGGCCACTCGTCGATCTGTCGCTGTCCATTCTCGCGCGGAAACCGCGCGTGCCCGAAGCCGGCACGAAAGCGAAGGCGCATGGCCTGCTCCTGGATATGGCCGAGATATGGGAGCTGTATATCGCGAAAATTCTGCAGGCTGGCCTGCCGGGTTTGCGCGTGCTTCATACGGGGCGATCGAAGGTCAACTTCCAGTGGCTTTTGACAAGCGGGAGTGGAAACCGGCTTCAGTCGCTACGGCCGGATATTCTTATCCTCGGCGAAAGCGACCGCTGCCTGGCAATCGCTGACGCCAAATATAAAAATACGCGTTCGAACAGCGAGAATATAAACGGCGTCGCTCGCGAAGACCTTTACCAGCTTGCGGCCTATCTCTCGGGTTTCGGCAATGCCGGGCAGCCTCTGGATGGCTTTCTGATCTATCCTGAAGACGGCGACGGCCAGGTCACTTCCCGACTGTCGCCGGACAATCCGTGGCGCGTGACTTGGGGGTATGACCGCACTCTCTGGTTCACGTCGGTCGATGGCAATGATGTACCTGCGGGCGCGGCATTATCCGCGAGTGAGCAGGCGTTGGTAGCGGAGATTGAGAAAGCTTTAGCCAAAGATCAAGATAGCGTTTCAGGCAGGATTTATTTCAAACAAGGCAATTAATCGATGAAGCCGATGCCAATCAGCGATGGTTCATGGAATAGGCGGCTCAGGGCTGTGAGCAGCGCTGCCAAATGGTTCGGATGCAAGCGTAGAAAATGTGTGGGCAAGAAAACAGGGTGCCTCCTGCCACCGCTCTATGCCCGGCTCGGGTCGTCAACTGCCGACACAGCCGGTAACCGCCAATGGCAGCTAATTGCCATCGTCTGCTCCAAAGCAGTCAGACAGCTATCGGCCAACTTCGGCCGCTGCTGACCGGTCGGTCGATAGGCAGCTATGGGTGCGAAGCTGCCGGTGGAAGATCTTCGGGCGGGCTTCCGCGTACCTCCCATCCCCGCCGATTGGCACTGCGCCGGCAATTGGCCGCTTCGGGTCAGCATCAGCCGGTCGTAGCCGCCCGTCTGGCGTTACCTATGCGGCAGGAACGCGCACTCCAGCTCGGATGCCATCCAATCGGGTCCCGATTCGCCTGTATCTTCGTTGACCGGCTACGGTCCGCTCCGCCACACGGCCGATACCCCGGAGACCTGATCATGCAGCTGAACGCCGATCTTTCCCGTCCAGCAACAGTCGATAGTGCGGCCCTCGCGTGGGTCGCCTCGCCTATCGCGGAGGTGGAGCGGCGCATGCTGGAGCGCGACGGCGACGAGGTCGCTCGCGCCACCTCGCTCGTACGCTACGCGCCGGGCTCCGCCTTCTCCCCGCACACCCATGGCGCCGGCGAGGAGTTCCTGGTGCTGGATGGGGTGTTCTCCGACGAGACCGGGGATTTCCCGGCCGGCTTCTATGTCCGCAACCCGCCCGGCTCGCGCCACACGCCCGCCAGCGC
>DATLRW010000228.1:0-16587 GCA_035534495.1 Candidatus Dormiibacterota bacterium
GCGAGTTCGTCGCGATCGAGTTCCAGCTGCGCTTGAGCCAGTTCGAGTTGGCTCTGGATATGGGCCTGCTGGACGCCTTTCGCGCCCTTGGTCCGCTCCTGGAGGTGCTGGACCGTTGCCTGTTCTGTATCCACCTGCGCCTGTGCCTGCTTGACCCGCTTTTGCAGCCGGAGGGCTTTCGCCGTGGCTGGCGCGGGCTGCGCGGCGGCGTCGCGAAGGGCGGAGACGAACGCGAGATCGACAGCGTGATCGGCCAACTGCAGGGCTTCGTTGCTGAGCGTTTGCTCTTGCGGTGTCGTGGCCAAGGCAGCCAGGCCGCGGGCCTGGATGAGCGGGGTTTGATCGACCGGGCCGCTGGACGCCCCGGAATGCCTGGTCCGGCCTGCCTGCAGGAGGGAGGAATTGCTGGGAGAGCGCGTCAGTTCCAGGCCCGCCAAGGCCAGTCCCACGAGCCCCAACAGCACAAACGCAATTGCCCAGCGGATTGTCTGACGCATCGGCGTTGCCAAAAAGCGATTCTAGTCTTCTGTTTGCCGCTTGGCGAGTCCGCGGCGGCTCCATAAAACATGCCGGTATGTCCCTGATTTCCTCCGGCCGTATAATTTCGCCAACAGGCAGGTTTCCTGCATCCCTGAAATGGAACCGCCGGCGGGTCCGCGAAAGCGGACCTGATACCCAACTTCATTCCGATAGAAGGAGCCGAACCATGCGCTGTATGGTCAAAGTGACATTTCCCGTGGAAACAGGCAACGAAGCGATCAGGAGCGGCAAGCTGCAAAAGCTGGTCAAGGGCGTTATCGACGACATGAAACCGGAGGCCGTTTACTTCACCTCCGAGCGCGGCCAGCGCGGCGGCATCTTCGTGGTTGACCTGAAGGAGCCTTCTGAACTGCTCAGAATTGCCGAGCCGTTTTTTCTCGGTTTGAGCGCCAGCGTGGAAGTGCTGCCGGCGATGACTCCGGAAGACCTGATGAAAGCGGGACCGCACCTCGAAAAGGCGGCCAAGCAGTACGCTTGGGGCCTTTTCTCCGGCCGCCGGGGCGGCCAGATTGCCCTGGCCTGGCCAGCCTTCGCTGCGAGGCGGGCCGAAATTTGGGATCGGTGGGGAAGGGAAGTCCGGGCGGGCAGGAAATCTGTGCCGCTATTCGCCCGGCGCGGCGTGCGGCTCGGTCCCCGTCACCCGCGCTCCGATTAGCGCCGCGGCGATTTTCCTGCCGTGGAAGCGGCCATTCTCGATGAAGATTTCGCCGGTCCGTTCGCCGCCGATCAGCACGCCGGCCAGATAGATTCCCCGGACGTTGCTTTCGAGCGTTTCCGGATCGATGCGCGGCCTCCGCGCTTCCGGTTCGAGCTCGATGCCAAGCTGAAGGAGAAAATCGAAATCCGGATGGTAGCCGGTCATGGCGAAAACCTGATCGGCGGGGAGGGTTCGCTCGGCGCCGTTTGACTGTACGATCACGGCGCCCGGCTCGATGCGCTTCACGCTCGTCAGAAAATGCGCCTGGATTTCTCCCGCATGAATCCGGTTTTCGATGTCCGGCCGCACCCAATATTTGAGCGATGCGCCGAGGCCCGCGCCGCGATGCACCAGTGTCACCCGCGCCCCGCCGCGAAACAGGTCCAGCGCGCCTTCCGCGGCTGAATTTTTCGCCCCGATCACCACCACGTCCCGGCCCCAGAAGGGATGCGCTTCGGTGTAGTAGTGGGAAACGTGCGGCAACTCCTCGCCGGGAATCCCCACCCGGTTCGGCTGATCGTAATAGCCGGTCGCCACGACGATCTTTCGCGTCTGGTAGCGGTTCTCCCGTTTGTCCTTGCCCCGGGTGACCACGGTGAAATCGCCGTCCTGGCCATCCACGGCGACCACGCGCTCGTACTGCCGTATCTCGATCCCGTAATGCTCGGCGGCGCGCCGGTAATACTTGAGCGCTTCCTGCCGCGTCGGCTTTGGCCAGATGGTCACCATCGGCAGATCGCCGATTTCCATGCGTTCCGGCGTGGTGAAAAACATCATGTTGGTCGGGTAGTAAAACAGGGAGTTGCAGATGCAGCCCTTGTCGATGACGAGCGTGCGCAGGCCGGCGCGCCGGGCCTCGACGGTTGTGGCGAGTCCGGTCGGACCCGCTCCAATCGATATCAGATCGTAGTGCATAAAACCAGTTTGACGGGCGCCGCGCCGGATTTCAAATCGGCGCGTGGAGGGTGTGGCTCTGGCGCTGCCGGCTCAGGAGCCGTTTACGTACTGGATCTCCTCTTCCAGCCTTACGCTGAATCGCTGCCAGACCGTTTCCTTGGCCTGCTCGATGAGTCCGCGCACGTCGGCGGAACGGGCGTGATCGACGTTCACGATGAAATTCGGGTGTTTGGGCGAGATCATCGCGCCGCCTTCCCGCAGTCCCTTGAGACTTGCCTCGGATAGCAGGAACGCCGTCGGTATGACCGGAAACGGGTCCTTTTTGATCACCTGGGCGCAAAGCTGCCGCACCGCCTCGGGCGCCTGCTTCACATCCACGTTCTTGAAAACGCTGCCGACGTTCGGGTATTCGAGCGGGTGCCGCCGGCGTCGGTATTCCTTCTTTTCCTCGATCACGCGGGCAATCGTCGAGGCGTCGCCCGCGCGCAGCGCAAAGGTCGCCGTCAGGATGATCTCATCCGTGCGCTGCTTGAACACGCTGTTGCGGTAGCCGAAGCCGCACTCGGCGTTCGATCGGGTGCGGGCCTCGAGCGTTGGCGCGTCGAAGCTCTCGACCGCAACGGCAACGTCCTTGATTTCCCCTCCGAATGCCCCGGCGTTCCCCCGCATGGCCCCGCCAACGGTCCCGGGCAGGCCACCCGCCCATTCGAGTCCCGCCAGACCCTTGGCCACCAGGAAATCGAGCATCTCGGAGACCAGAATCCCCGCCCCCACGCGCACCTCGGTCCCGTTGGCCTCGAGCGTGCGCAGATTGGGCCGCAGCACCAGGCCGCCGAAGCCGCTATCGTCGATCAGGAGATTGGTGCCGGAACCCATTACGAACAGGCGCAACCCGCGCCGTTGCGCCTCGGTTACCGCCGCGCGAACCTCCTCGGCGCTTCTGGCCTCGGCGTATACCCGCGCCGGCCCGCCAATCCGGTAGCTCGAAAAAACCGCGAGCGGCACATTTTCGCGAAACTCCACTTGTGCTGGCTCCCCGCTTGCTTTCATGCGCGCCTGTTCAAAATGCCCTTCATTCTATTCGACGGGAACGGCGCCCGCCCCCACAAGCTGGCGGAGAGTTGCCAGGCGAAACATGCCGCTTCGTCATCGGTTACCCTCAAAATAGCACCCGGCTTCCGCTCGAAGCCAGCCGCCGGCCTTCCGGTTCGGCCGGCCGCGTCCGCCGAGGGTGCTTTTTCGAACTTATCCTCAATTGCTTCGACCCCCGAGCCGGCCGGCGCTGATAGAATGGGACGCAGACAGAATGAAATGTCCATGATCCCTTCGCCCGCCGCAGTTCTCATCGACGGTCCCATGACGCTCTATCTGGTCTGGGTCGCGTTTTCCCTGGCGCTGGTGATTGTCGCGGGAATCTGGGTTTTCCGTCCCGCCGTGGCCGCCGCTCCACTCAAGCGGCTGGGCGTTGTCTGGCTCGTTCTCACGATGGCGATGGGCCTGGTTACCTGGCGCGTCTTCAGCGGCGAGCGCCCCAGCGCCACGCGGGAAAGGCGGTTTGTCATGGCTCCCGATTTCTCGATCCGCTCAGTCGATGGCCCAACCTTTTCCACGGCGAGCCTGCGCGGCAAAGTTGTCCTGATCGATTTTTGGGCGTCCTGGTGCGGGCCATGCCGTGAGGCCCTGCCCGACATGTTCCGCCTCTACAAGGAATTCAAATCCCCGCGTTTCGTGATGATCGGCGTCAGCGAGGATGAGGACCAGACCAAGTTCGAGAATTTCGTCGCCCAGCAGGGCATGCGCTGGCCGGAGGATTGGGATCCCGAGGGGCAACTGGCCGCCCGCTTCTCCACCCAAGCCCTTCCCTCCTATGCCGTCATCGATGCCCACGGGCATTTGCGCCTGATGCAAAAGGGGTATGACAACGGAACATACGCCCGCATCCGGCAAGTCATCATCGATGCCCTCGGCCCGGGCAGCCGGCTGGCCGACGCCCATCCCTGACGCCCATCCGCGACTCCGGCGCCGAATGCTCCCGCGCCACATTTCTTCCAATCGCCCGTTTCACTCGTTGTCCGGCAGTGCTTTCGCGGCGGCATTGTGGCGCGCCCTTGCGGCCCGGCAATCGTCGCGCTAGAGTGAAACGCACTTTACGATTTCGAGATTCCCATTCGTGCCGGCCGCGCCTCGCTTAAAAGTTCTGATCCCTCACGCCGATATCCGACGCCGCGTTCGCGCGGTCGCTCGCCGGATCAACCGCGATTTTCGCGGCCAGCCCGTGCATCTGATCGGGGTTCTCAGCGGGGCCTGCATTTTCCTCGCCGATCTGGCCCGCCAGCTCGATCTGGAGGTCTCGATCGATTTCATGGCCGTGGCCAGCTACGGGCGCGAAAAAAACAGCTCGGGCCAAGTCCGGCTCGTCAAGGACCTCGATTCGAGCATCGAGGGCCTGAACGTCATCCTCGTCGAGGATATTCTCGATACCGGCCGCACCGTGGATTATCTTCGCCGCCTTCTCGCCGCCCGCCGGCCCAAGTCCCTGCGCATCGTCGCCTTGCTCGACAAACCCTCCCGTCGTCTCGTCCTCGATGTCCGTCCCGATTACCTCGGCTTCGAGATTCCCAACCAGTTCGTCGTGGGCTACGGCCTGGACTGGGCTGGCCGCTTCCGCCATCTGCGCGACATCTGCGCGCTGCTTCCCGGCTCGGGCGCGGGCCGTCGCACCGGCCGGGCGGGGGTTTCCTGATGGCCCAAGTGGCCTGATCAACCACAGTGCAATGCTCGGGCAGACTGGAATGCTCGGGCAATCCTTGGCAAGTTCGCACGCCGGGCGCTTGCCGACCGAGCCGGATTGCGCGGCCGGTTATATATAATGGTTTGTTGTTTGGGGATCGGCCCTCCCGTATTTATTTTTGTTCCGTTTCTGCGACCATGGACGAACTGAAAGCGAAGACTGGCGATGGGATGGGTCACGAAGCGCTGACCCTGGTCGCGGAAGTGGGCCAGGAGATCAACGCTTCGCTCGACCTGGATGAAGTATTGGCCAAAGTCGCCGCCTTCGTAAAGCGGGTCATCGACGACTACGAATTTTTCGCCATCCTGCTGGTCGACGAGACGCGCAGCGATCTCTATTTCCGCTTCAACATCGGTCACCGTCCCGAGGTGGTCAACAACTGGCGCATCCCGCTCGGCCAGGGCATCACCGGCACGGCCGCTACTTCCCGCAAAGCCATCCGCGTGGCCGACGTTCGCGAAGATACTCGCTACATCAGCGCCATCGAAAGCGTCCGCTCCGAACTGGCCGTTCCCCTGCTGTTCAAAGGCAAGGCCATCGGCGTGCTCGACATCCAGAGCCGGAAAGTCAACGCCTTCACGCGCGATGAGCAATCCCTGCTCTCCCTGATGGCCAGCCGCATCGCTTTGGCCATCGAAAACGCGCGCCTGTTCGAGCGGACTCGCCGGCAGGCCGATACGCTTTTGCTGCTTCACGAGGTTGCCCGCCAGGCCGGCGAGCTGCTCGATACCCAGGAGGTCATGCGGCGGGCGGCCGAGCTGGTGAAGCAGCTGATCGACTATCAGATATTCAACATCCTGCTATTCGACCCCGACCGCAAGGCCTTGCGCGCCACCATCACCGTCAAATTCGGCCGCAACGTCCAGGAGCATCTGCTCGTGCCGGCCGGCGAGGGGATCGTCGGCATGGCCGCCGAACGCCGCGTGCCGATTGTCGTGCCCGACGTCAACGAAAACCCGCATTACATTCGCGTGAACCCGGAAACGCGCTCGACCCTGGCCGTTCCGCTCATCGTGAAAAATGACGTCATTGGCGTGCTCAACCTCGAAAGTCCGCAGCCCGATTATTTCACCGCCGACCACGCGCAGGCCCTCTCGATCCTGGCCGCTCACCTCGCGGTGGCCATCGAGAACGCCCGGCTGTATGAGCGCGTCTCGAGCCACGAGGCGCGGATGGAAAGGGAACTGCGGGCCGCGCGCAAGATCCAGGGCGCCCTGCTGCCCGAGATCCCCTCGGACGATTATGGCCTCGAAATCGCGACCCGCTACGTGGCGGCCCGCGAGCTTGGGGGAGACGTCTACGATTTCCGCAAGTACGGTCCTCAGGAACTGGGAATCGCCCTGGGCGATGTGAGCGGCAAGGGCACGGCGGCGGCCCTTTACGGCGCTACGGCCATTGGTATTTTTCGCAGTCTGGTTCCGACCAAACCCGCCCCGGCGGCGATGCTCGGCGCGATGAACCGGATCCTGAACGAGCACCATATCGAGGCGCGCTTCATGACGTTCTGCTTCGCCACCTGGCATCGCAGCCGGCGCCGCCTCCGCATCGCCAACGCCGGCCAATCCCAGCCGCTGCTGATGCGCGAAGGGCACGTTCACCGCATCCGCCTAGCCGGTTTTCCTCTGGGACTGGGCCTGGACGGCGGGCCGTACGACGAGATCACTCTCGAACTGCAGCCCGGCGATTTGGTGGTCTTCTACTCCGACGGTATCGTAGAAACGATGCGAGCTGACGGCCAGGAGTTCGGTACCGAGAGATTCGAGAAGTTGTTGCGCGAAACGGGCGCCGATATGCCGGTGGATCAGCTCGCCGGCCACATTTTGGAGGAAGTCGATCGATTTTCCGGTGGCCTGCCGCCGAGCGACGATCGGACGATCCTGATCCTCCGGGTGAAATAAGCAGGCCGGGAATCCCATGCCCCTACTCGATCCCACCCGCTACACCCCGTTTTTCCATTACCGCGAGGGCCGCCTCCACGTCGAAGGCGTTCCGCTCGACCGGGTCGCCGGCCGCGTGGGCACGCCCGCCTACGTCTATTCCCGCGCCGGCATCGAGACCGCGTGGCGCCGCTTCGACAGCGCGCTGGCGGCCGCGCCGCATCTGGTCTGCTATTCGCTCAAGGCCAATTCGAATCTCTCGATCGTGAAACGGCTGGCCCGGCTCGGCAGCGGATTCGACATCGTTTCGGGCGGCGAACTCGATCGGCTTCGGCGCGCCGGCGTCCCGGGCGACCGCGTCGTATTTTCCGGCGTCGGCAAGACGCGGGAGGAGATTCGCGACGCCCTTCGCGCCGGCATCCTTCTCTTCAACGTGGAATCGGAGGCCGAACTGGAGGTGCTGGCCGAGGAAGCCTCGCGCCGCCGCCAGGTCGCTCCCGCCGCCTTGCGCGTCAATCCCGACGTCGGCGCCGGAGCCCACCCGCATATTTCCACCGGACGCCGCGTTCACAAATTCGGCGTCGAATGGGATCGCGCGCTCGCCGTGTACCGCGCCGGGCTGGCCATGCCGTCGATTCGCTGGCGCGGGGTGACTTCCCACATCGGTTCCCAGATCCTGTCGCTCGATCCGTTCCGCCGGGCGCTCGGCCGCCTGGCCGTCCTGGTGGGAAAACTTCGCCGGGAAGGGGTGAACATCGAATATCTCGATATCGGCGGCGGACTCGGCGTGCGCTATGCGAACGAAAATCCACCCGACTTCGGGTCCTATGGAAAGCTGCTGGTCGGCGTGGCGCGCCGGCTGAATTGCTGCATGCTCGTCGAGCCTGGCCGCTCGATCGTGGGTCCGGCCGGCATCCTGCTCACCCGGGTTGTCTACCGGAAGGAGAATCGCGGCAAAACGTTCCTGGTTGTCGATGCGGGAATGAACGATCTGATGCGCCCGGCGCTATACGGCGCCGTTCACCCGGTGACCACCGCCCGCCGGCCGGCTCGGCGCGGGCGCCGGATGCAAGCCGATATCGTTGGCCCGGTTTGCGAGACGGGCGACGCCTTTGTCGCCGATTGGCCGATGCCCGATGTGGGAGCCGGGGAATTGCTGGTCATCTGGGGCGCGGGCGCCTACGGCTTCTCGCTTTCGTCCAGTTACAATGCGCGGCCCCGCCCCGCTGAAGTCCTGATCGAAGGCAGCCGTTTTCGCGTGATCCGGCGGCGCGAAACCTACGCCGATCTGGTCCGCGGCGAATGAGCCGCCCGGTCGCCGCGGCCGGGCATCCGCTCTATCGTTCGCCCCAGCCCAGCTTGTTGCGCAACACCTCGAAATAGGTCCGCTGCGTCGGCTGCACCAGCCGCAAATACTTCTCGGATTTGTACACGCGTACCGTATCCTGATGGCGCAACTCGGCGCCGATCTGACCGTCGACGGTGAAATAGGCCGGTTCGTCTCCTGCGATGAATTGCGCGGCCAGCCGCGCGCCCGGCGGCAAGACGAGCGGGCGGTTGGCGAGCGTGTGAGGGCAGATGGGCGTAACGATCATCGCCTCGATCGCCGGGGAAACGATCGGGCCGCCGGCCGAAAGCGAATAGCCGGTCGATCCGGTGGGCGTGGCAAAGATGATGCCGTCGGCGCGGTAGCCGCATACGAACTGGTCGTCAACCAGCATCCGGAATTCAATCATGTGGGCCGGCAATCCCTTGGTGAGCACCGCATCGTTCAGTGCCCTGCGCCGCTCGATGATCTGGCCGTCGCGCGAAACTTCCGCCTCGATCATCATGTGCTTCCGCGTTTTGTAGTCCCCGCCGAGGACCCGTTCCAGCGTCGAATAGAGTTCCTCGTTCGTCACGGTGGTCAGAAAACCCAATTTCCCGAAATTGACCGGCAGCACCGGCACATCGCGCTCGGAAGCCGCATGGGCTGCCGTCAACAGCGTCCCATCGCCGCCCAAAACGACGAGCAGGTCGATCCGCGCCATCAGCTCTTCCTGTCCCATGGGAGCGGCGTCGGTGAATTCGGCGGCGAAGCGGTTGCAATGCACCTCGAGCTTTCGCTCCTGGAACCATTGCACCAGTGCGGGAAGACTCGGTCCGATCTTTTTGCGGTGAGGCTTGGCGAAAATTCCCACCGAATGAATCATCGATCCTCCGGCGACACTTCCCGGGAAGGCCGCCATTGTACTGCACCTGCGGCCCGCTACGGTGAAAGGCTTTTGTCACGGAAGAAGCGGAGAAATTTGACTTCGGGGCCGTTGGCGTCTAACATGCTTGTTTGCAATGGCTCTGAACCTCCAACGCGGCGCGTGCTCGTGTATGTGCTGTTGTAGCCCTGCGCCGGCGTGTGGAGGATGACCTAGCACTTTTCGTCTAACCGAATCGGTCTTCCGAACCCGCCGTCGAGATTGAATCCGACGGCGTTTTTTATTTTAGAGTGGAGTCATCATGAAAGTCTCGAATGCGCAGTGGATGGAAAAGCTCTCCGGGGAGATGCCGGAGGGGCTGGCTCGGGAAATCGAAATCTTCGAGACCGAGCTCAGCCTGCGGAAACAGGACAAAATCGAGGAGCGCATCTTTGCGGAAACCCGCCTTCGGCGGGGCGTCTACGGCCAGCGTTACGATAACGGCCAGCGGCACGATGGAAAACAGGTCCAGGAGATCGCCTACCCCTCCGGCGCCCTGACCAAGGGTCCCAACACCATGTGGGACGCCCCGGGGATGCAGCGCATTAAGCTTCCGGCCGGCGGATTGAACGCCCGCCAGCTCGAGACGCTCGCCGAACTGGCCGAGGAATATTCCGACGGAATCGCCCACATCACCACGCGCCAGGACGTTCAGCTTCACTACATTCATATCGAAGATACCCCCGCGCTGATGCGCCGCCTGGCGGCCGCCGAAATCACCACACGCGAGGCCTGCGGCAACGGGGTTCGCAACGTAACCGCGTGCCCCTATGCGGGCGTTTGCCAGGACGAGGCTTTTGACGTTACGCCCTATTCGCTCGCCCTGGCCAGATTCCTGCTCGGCCATCCCGATTGCCAGGATTTCGGCCGCAAATTCAAGCCGTCCTTCAGCGGCTGCGTGCAGCATGCCTGCGGGCTGGCGAGGATGCACGACCTCGGTCTGGTCGGCGTCGAGCGCGAGGAAAACGGAGAGCGCCAGCGGGGATTCCAGTTGTTCGTCGGGGGCGGCCTGGGCGCCGTTCCCCATCAGGCGAAGCTTTTCGATTCCTTCATCCCGCCCGAGGAACTGCTGCCGCTGGCGCAATCGATTGCCCGCGTTTATGCGCGCCTCGGCGAGAAGAGGAATCGCAACCGCGCCCGCTTGAAATTCCTGGTCGCGGACCTGGGAATCGAAAAATTCCGCGAGCTGGTTCTCGAAGAGCGTAAAACCCTCGCGCCCGATCCCCGTTGGACCGAATTCATTCCATCGGCCGGGGATGCCATGGAGGGGCCGTTGCATCCCGGCGGACCCGTTCCCGAAACCGGTCCGGAACCCTTCCGGCGCTGGCTGGCCAGCAACACGCGCCCGCAACGCCAGCCGGGTTACCGCACCGTCACCGTGACGCTTCCCCTGGGCGACATCACCGCCAACCAATTGCGTTCGCTGGCCGACATCGTCCGCCGCTACACGCGCGAGAGCCTGCGAACGACCGTCGAGCAGAATCTGCTGATCCGTTGGGTCAGCGGCGCCGACCTGCCGGACCTCTACCGCGATCTGGAGGGTGCGGGCTTGGGCGCTCCGGGCGCGGGAACGATCATCGACGTCGTGACCTGCCCGGGAACCGATACTTGTAAGCTGGGGATCTCCTCTTCGCGCGGCCTGGCCGCCGAGTTGCGCCAGCGCCTGGCCGAAGGCAATTTCCAGCGCGATGAAGCGGTCCAGAATCTTCACGTCAAGGTCAGCGGCTGCTTCAATAGTTGCGGGCAGCATCATGTGGCCGACCTCGGCTTCTACGGCGTCAGCCGGAAAATGGCCGGCTACGCGGTCCCTCATTTCCAGCTCGTTTTGGGCGGGGCGTGGGACAACAACGCCGAATCCTACGGATTGCCGGTCATGGCGATTCCGTCCAAGAACGTTCCCGACGCCGTCGCGCGCCTGACCGATCGTTACGTTTCCGGCCGCAACCCCGGCGAAGCGTTCCGCGATTTCATCGGGCGCGTCGGCAAGATGGAAGTCAAGAAGATGCTCGAAGACCTGACCCGCCCGCCGGCCAGCGGCGACCGCTCCTTCTTCCGCGACTGGAACGATCCGCGGGAATACACGCTCGGAGACATGGGCACGGGCGAATGCGCCGGCGAGGTGGTTTCTCCGGTGGAATTCGGGCTGGTGGCGGCCGAGCGGCAGGTGTTCGAAGCGCAACTGGCTCTGGAGGCCGGCGACGCCGCTCTGGCGTGGGCGACGGCCTACCGCGCCATGTGGCAAGCCGCCAAATCGCTCCTCATGACCGGAATGCCCGGCCTGGCCGACGATCCCGAAATCATCGTCGCCGAGTTCCGGACCCGTTTTTACGACACGAAGAGATTCTACGATCCCTTTGCCGGCGGAAAGTTCGCTCACTATTTCTTCGCGGCTCACCGCGAGGCGAACGCCCCGCACACACTCGAAACGGCGCGTCACCTTATCGAGGAAGCGCAGCTCTTCATCGAAGCTTCCCACGGTTGCTACAACCGGCAGGGAACGCTTGTGAGCATTTGAGGAAGGCGGACAGAAGCAGAACCATGGAACTCCAGCACGTCAACGTCAAAATGATTGTCGATGGCTCCGCGCCGGTCGATCTGGGACCGGCGATTCCCGTTTTTCACAGTTGGATTCAGGATCGTGCGTGCGAGGAACTCCTGCTCGACGTGGCCGATTACCGGCACGTGCCCGCCGGACCCGGCGTCGTCCTGATCGGCCACGAGGCCAACTACAGCCTCGACAATACCGATCATCGCCTCGGCGTGCGCTACAACCGGAAAGAGCCCCTGGGCGGCACGGCCGAAGACCGGCTCACGCAAGCCGTGCGCGCGGCCCTCCTGGCCTGCCAGCGTCTGGAAAGCGATCCGCGCCTGGAAGGGAAGCTTCGTTTCGGCGGCCGCGAGTGGGAGTTTTTCGTCAACGACCGGCTTCTGGCGCCCAACGAGGACTCCTCACGCCAGGCCCTCGATCCGGAATTCCAAATCTTTCTGCGGAAGCTTTTCTCGGAAAAGCCCTACACGCTGCAGTACAACCTCGATGATCCCCGCCGGCTATTTTCGGTTCGGGTCGAGACCTCGGACAGCTTCACGCCGGACCAGCTGCTGAAAAATCTGCTTTCCTAAGCCTCCGAAACGGCCGGCGGGATTCCTCGTCGTCCGCCTCTGGCGAACTCCTCGCAATGACGGGGAATTAAAGGGCCGGGATCGGCGCCCCGGTGGCTGCTTGCGTAGTTCCCGTCGTTCCGATGGAAGACGGCCGCTGGCTCATCCCGCTTTGCGGGCATGAAGGAAGAATTCCTGATTGCCTTCGGCCCCGGTGATGTGGCTGGGCCGCACGCCTAAAATCTCCAGCCCTAGCTCCTGTGCCGCTGCTCGCACGCGCTCTATAGCGCGCTCGTGCAGCGCCGCGTCCCGTACAATTCCCCCCTTGCCCACCTGGCCCCGTTCCAGTTCGAATTGCGGTTTCACCAGGATCAGGAAATCGGCCCCCGGCTTGGCCAGCGGCAGCAGGGCCGGCAGCACCTTCCTGACCGAGATAAACGCCAGATCGACCGTCACCAGGCTAGCCGGCTCGGTCACGTCTGTGGCCGTGAGGGCGCGGGCGTTTTTTCCCACCGGAACGACCCGCTCGTCCTGCCGCAGCTTCCAATCGAGCTGCTCGGGGCTCACATCCACTGCCCAGACGCGCCGGGCCCCGCGCTGGAGCAGGCAATCGGTGAAACCGCCGGTCGAAGATCCCACATCGAGCGCGATGCGGCCCGAAGGGTCCAAGCCAAAATCATCGAGCGCCCCTTCGAGCTTCCGTCCGCCGCGGCTTACGTATTTCAGCCCTTCGCTCGCGATTTCCAGCCGTGCCTCGACGCTGACCAGGGTTCCCGCCTTGTCCACGCGTTGGCCGCCGACCCGCGCCGCGCCGGCCAAAATCAAGGCCTGGGCTTTCTGGCGCGTTGCCGCGAGGCCGCGCTCGACGAGCAACTGATCGAGGCGTTTCCGGCCGAGTTTGGCGGGGGCTTTCATCGCGAAATTTGCGGAACGCGGAAGCGGGAGGAAATTCAGGCGCGGCGCAGCGTCAGAAATTCCGCCAGTTCCCGCAGCCGCCAGGCCGGCGCGCCATACGGGTCGAGTTCCCGCAGGGCCGCGCTCGCGAGGCGCTCGGCCGTTTGGCGCGATTCCTCGAGACCATAGAGCGCCGGATAGGTGGCTTTTTTCTGCTCGGCGTCTTTTCCCGCCGTCTTGCCGAGCGCCGCCGACGATTCCTCGACGTCGAGGATGTCGTCGATCACCTGAAACGCCCAGCCGATCTGTTCGCCAAAGCGGCCGATGCGGGCAATGTCGTCGTCGCCGGCGCTGCCCGTGAGCGCGCCCGAAACCGCCGAGGCGCGAATGAGCGCGGCCGTTTTGGCCCGGTGAATATATTCGAGCCCCGCCGGATCGACTGCCTTTCCCTCGGCTTCGACGTCGGCCACCTGCCCGCCGACCATCCCTCCCACGGTTCCGGCGGCTGTCGCGATTTCCCGGATCACGCGCACCAGGCGCTGGGCGGCCAGGGGAGCTTTGGCGAGCGTCTCGAAGGCGAGCGTCAGCAACCCGTCGCCGGCCAGGATGGCCATTGCCTCCCCGAACTGTTTATGGCAGGTCGGCTTGCCGCGCCGAAGGTCGTCGTTGTCGAGGGCCGGCAGGTCGTCGTGGATCAGCGAATAGGCGTGAATGAATTCCAGTGCGCAGGCGACATCGATGGCCGCCCGCGGGTCCGCATGGAACAGCCGCGCCGCTTCCAGGCATAGCGACGGGCGGATGCGCTTGCCTCCCGCCAGCGCGCTGTATCGCATGGCGCGATGGATCGATTCAGGCTGCGTGGATTCGGCCGGAAGCAGCCGGTCGAGGGCCCGATCGACTTCGGCGCGATTCTCTTCCAGGAAGGAGCGTAATTTCATGGCTGCGGCCGCCGGCCTGCGCCGTTCAGGATTTCTCCTCCGGTTCGAACGGCTCGCTGGCGAGCTTTCCATCGGCTTTTTTCATGAGGATTTCGATGCGGGCTTCGGCTTCCTCGAGTTGTTTCTGGCATTCCCGCGAGAGCGTCACTCCCTCCTCGAACAGTTTCATCGCTTCATCCAGAGACAGGTCGGGGCTCTCCAGTTTTTTCACCACCTGCTCGAGCCGCGTCATCGACCGCTCGAAATCCAGCCGGGTCTCTTTTTCGGGGTTGTTTTTTGGCGCTTGGCTCATCGTTTCCCTCTGGCCGCCGGAACCCAAATGGGCGGCAGGATTGTATCGCACGCCCCGGCGCGTCAACAACGCCGGCCAAATGTCTCCCGCTTTGTCGCGAAGAGCGAGTCTTTCCGCCATTCTATCGCGGCGCCGCCAGAATCAGTTCGTGCGCCGTCGCGTTTGCTTCGGCGCCGCGGCTGAACGGGGCCCGAATGCCGTGTCCGGCAACCCACCGCCTGAACTCATTCCGGTAGTAGGGGCTGGCGAACTGGCCGGATTCGCCCGGCGTCAATTCCATCAGCGAATCGTCGAAATCGGCCAGATCGGCGACAAAGCGCATGGCCGGCCCGAACCCTGCCCGCGTCGCATTGACCGTGTACTCGGACCCGTCGTGTCCCACCGGGCCGACGTTCAATATCCAGCGTAGCGGCCCTCGCCGCCCGAGCGGATGCTGTAATTCCAGGCGGTTCACGCGGCCCCAGAGCCAGTCGTCTTCCCTCGGCCCCCAGATCTCGCGCAGCCTGGCGATGCCCTGATCGGCGGCCTCGGAAAGAAGTTGATCGTAGTTGGCGTATTTTGGCGGAAGCCATCGCGCCGGTCTTTGCCGCAGTACATTTTCCAGGAAAACTTCGTTTCGCCACCAATCGTACCTGCCCGTCTGGTTGCCAAGATACGGTTGCAGCAGATCGTTCAGCAGCGCCGCCCGCGTATAGTACAAAAACGAGGTTTCCTCCGAATCGGCCACCGCCCTCCCATCCCATCCGTCCAGCCGTTTCACCAGGTTCCTCGCCTGGGGGTCGGAAGGCGGATACCGGCGGCTGGCGCCCAGCAACTGCCTGGCGAGGAACCGGTCGGGCAGGCTGACCACATCGTCCTGGATGGCGTCGAAATCGGCCGGACGCAGGTCCTTGGACCCTTCGAGCAGTTGATAGATCCGTGCCGTGCGATAGGGAGGGGCCCAGCGGTCGGTCAGCCAGTACTTGTAGCCGGGCCCGGTGATGCGCCCATTGGCGGTGGCGATGATTCCACCGGGCGGATTGTAAAGTCTCGGGAGCTGATCGAAGGGTATGTAACCCGTCCAGCCATATTCGTCGGTGTCGCCCGGCACCGGGACCCTGCCGTCGCCCTTCTTGCGAATCGGGATGCGCCCGGCGACGACGAATCCGATGTTCCCATCGACGTCGGCGTAGACCGCGTTTTGCGCCGGACCGGAAATCCGGCTCATCGCCTCGAGAAACTGCTGCCAGTTCTGCGCCTGTCCGATCAGCGGAAAGCTGAACCCGATGCCGCCGGGCTGGAGCGCCGTCCACGCGAGCGCGTAGCCCACATCGCCCTGGCGGTAGACGATCGGGCCGTGGCGCGTCGTTTCGACCTGCAGGTGAACATCCGGGCGGCCGCGCACGTGAATGGTCTCCTCGCGCACGTTCGCCTCGACCCATTGTCCGTTCACCCGGTACTGGCGCGGATTGTCCGGATTGAGCGTTTCTTTGTAGAGGTCCTGCACGTCGGCCAGATTGTCGGTGAAACCCCAGGCGATGCGGCTGTTATGCCCGATGATCACCAGCGGCACGCCGGGGATGGAAAATCCTTCGACGTTCCAGCCCGGCGCGGTCAAATGATCGATGTACCAGATGCACGGCACGGCCAGGGGCAGGTGCGTGTCGTTGGCCAGAAGCGGCTTGCCGGATTCGGTATGCGCGCCGGAGACGACGAAGTTGTTGCTTCCCAGCACCTCTCCGACTTCCGCCGGTAGCGCCCCGAATAGCGCGTCCGCGCTTGCCCACCCGTCGGCGGTAGCCTGGTCGACCGGGAGAAATCGGGTGGCGCGTCCGGCTGTGTCAGGTCCCGGTTGCGCCGGCGGGCTCCATGCCGCCGGCTTGCCGACCTGCGGCGGGGAGCCGGGAACCGTGGTTCCGGCCAGCGCGCCGACCAGGATGTGGTCGTAGGGGGAATCGACAGCATACATGTCGCGCGCCCGCGCCGCCCCGACAATCTTGGTCACCCGCGCCCGGTCGAGCTCCTCTTTCCAGGTGGATGTGAGCAGCTCGTACATATAGGAGCTGACGAGCATGGTATCGGTTGCCGTCCAGGGCCGGGGCCGATAGCGCAACAGGCGGAATTCCAGCGGGAGATTCCAGCGGTGCCGGGAAATGTAGAGGTTGACCCCTTGGGCGTAGTCGTCGACGATGGCCCGGTCTTCGGGGTCGAGCGACGCCGCGGCCGCCTCTGCCGCCTGCTCGAGCCCAAGCGTCCGCCGCTCCCGATCCGCGGCCAGCGCCTCGGGACCGAAGATTTCAGCCAGGTTCCCGGCCGCCGCCCGGCGCAGCAGATCCATTTGCCAGAGCCGGT
>DATLRW010000229.1:0-6244 GCA_035534495.1 Candidatus Dormiibacterota bacterium
TTCGACCCCAAGGCTCCCAACGCGACCGAGCAAGCCAAGGCGGCCCGTGACGATGCCACCTTGGGGCTGAAGCTCCTCGGCGAGCTGGTCAAGCCGAAAGGCATGACCGACGCGCAGTTTGCCGCGCAAAAGACGGGGCCGTCGGCTCTCTTCAGTTACACCGCGGGCTATGCGTCCCTTATTTTGAAGGACTATCCTGCCGCGGAGAAGGGCTTCCACGATGCCCTGGTCACCGATCCGACCAACCCCGGGAACTCGGTAACGTATTTCCGTTTGGGCGTCGCCTACCTGCAACAGGCCGCGCAGGAACAGGCCGCGGCTCCGGCGACACCGGCGGCAACGCCCCCGGCGCAAACGCCGGCCGCCACCGCTCCGGGTTCTACGGCCGCTCAGCCGGCCGCCGCCGGCGCGGCTGCCCCAGCGCAACTGGCGCCTTTGCCGGGCCCGTCGGCCGGACAGGAAAACTTCATCAAGGGTTTTTGGGCTCTGGCCCGCTCGATTGCCCTGAAGGGCAGCACCCAGCAGCAGGTGCAATCTTACCTGCAGAACCAGATGCTCGCTTATCAGAAGACCGCCTGCCAGCCTCTGCTGACCGCCGAGATGAACCAACTGCTGCAGTCGGCACAGACCACCCAAACGATCGACCCGCCCGCCGGATATACTTTGCCGAGCGGTGTTCAGCTCGGCGACTACCTGCAAGGCAGCAATCTCTTCACGATCATGGAGGACTTGCAGGCGGGCGGCGATAGAGCCCAGTTCGTCTGGCTGGCGGTTTGCGGCAACGAATTCCCGATGGTTCCCATCAAGGTCATCAGCGTCACCCCGTCCGCGACCGGCGTCGATATGCAGGTCTACGCGGGTTCGACCCCGAAGGACCTCGAGCAGGCGACAACCGCCAATATGGAAGTCCAGGTGCCGAATCAGCCCGACGCGCAACGGCTGCAGAAAGACAATATCGTTCGCTTCACCGGCACGCTGTCCAGCTACGATCCCCCTCCCAGCTTCCTGCTGCACTGGACCAACGCGCAGGTGAATCCCGCCGATATTCCTCCCGCCAAGCCCGCGGGAAGGAAAAGGCCTGCGGGGCGCAAGTAAACCGCGCCGGCCGAGCCGGTCCAAACGATAGGATTTTCTCTCGTGGCGGGTACGCCGGGCGGGTGTAGCCCGCACGGCGTATCCGCCGGGAAAAGCGCAGGGTGGAATCGCAGGGAAAAGTAAACTGCGGTTATCGCTGCCGGGAGGCGGCGTGGTCGAGCCGGAATTTTCCGAGCTTCCGGCTCAGGGTGTTGCGGTGGATGCCCAGCAGGCGTGCGGCGCGCGATTGATTGCCACGGCTGCCTTCCATGGCCGCCTTGATGAATCTCTTCTCGAATTCCTCAATCGCTTCCTCGAGCAGAATCCCACGATCGACCATCTCCGACACCAACGCTTCGAGTCGGTCTTTCAAAGCCGGTTTCTCCCTCGAGTTCGGTCAGGTTGCTGTGTAGAAGGTCAGTCCAGCGCTTTTCCGGTCAATCGCTGGTAGACGTCGCGATATTTCGCCGTGGTGGCCGCAACGACGTCGGCGGGAAGCTCCGGGGCCGGCGGCTGCTTCGGCCATTGGATCCGCTCCAGGTAATCGCGCACGAACTGTTTGTCGAATGAGGGTTGCGAGGAGCCGGGAGCGTATTGATCGGCCGGCCAGAAGCGCGAAGAATCCGGCGTCAACGCCTCGTCGATCCAAATGAGTTCCCCGTCCAGCACGCCGAACTCGAATTTTGTGTCGGCGATGATGATGCTCCTCTGCTCGGCGTATTCCGCAGCCCGGCGATAGAGGTCCAGGCTGAGTTCGCGGAGATGCTCGGAGCGTTCGCGGCCCAGTATCTCCACCATCTGGTCGAACGAGATATTCTCGTCGTGACCGGAATCGGCCTTGGTTGCCGGGGTGAAAATCGGCTCGGGCAGGCGGGCCGAATCGACCAGTCCCGGGGGCAGCCCGATGCCGCATACGCTCGAGCGTTGCTGGTATTCCTTCCATCCCGAACCGGCCAGGTAGCCGCGCACGACGCACTCGACGCGTATGGGCTCGGTGTGCCGTACCAGCATGGAGCGGCCGCGCAACTGGTCGTGATAGGGCTTCAGCTCCTTGGGGAAGTCCGTGGCGCTGATGACGTGATTGGGGACGGCGTCGGACAACCGGTCGAACCAGAAGAGGGAAAGCTGCGTCAGAACGCGTCCCTTATCGGGAATCGGAGTCGGCAAGATAACGTCGAAGGCGGACAGGCGGTCGGTGGCGACCAGCAGCAGGCGGTCGCCGAAGTCATAGATGTCGCGAACCTTGCCGCGGGCCAGGAGTTTCATGCCAGGGAAATTTGTTTCCCGAATAACGGGATGACGCATTGGAGTCGTCATGGAAGTAATGAAGGCGGTATTGTAGCCGACTGGTCGTGCTTGTCAACCCTCCGGCGGCCATTCGGTTCAGGCGGCGTCGCTCTGCGGCTCTTCCCACCGAACGGAAACGATTCGCGAAACGCCCGGTTGCTGCATCGTGACGCCATAGAGCGCGGTCCCCGTCTCCATCGTGCGCCGGTTGTGCGTCACCACCAGGAACTGCGTGTGCTCGCTCATCTCGGTGAGCATCCGGTTGAACCGGACGACGTTCGATTCGTCCAGCGGGGCGTCCACCTCGTCGAGCACGCAGAACGGGCTCGGCTGGTAGCGGAAAATCGCGATCAGCAGCGCCAGCGCGGTGAGCGCCTTCTCGCCGCCCGAGAGCAGCATCACGTTCTGCAGGCGCTTGCCGGGCGGCTGGGCGACGATGACCAGTCCCTGTTCGCCGGAGCTGTCGGGTTCGTCCTGCCGCATTTCGGCGCTGCCGCCGCCGAACAGGGCGGTGAAGGCCTCGGTGAAATTCGCGTTGATCTGGGCAAAGGCCTGCTCGAACCGTTCGCGGGATACCCGATCGAGTTCGGCGATGGCCTGTTCGGTGTCGCTGATCGAGCAAAGCAGGTCGTCGCGCTCGCGGGTCAGGAACGAGGACCGCCCCTCGCACTCCTTGTATTCCTCGAGCGCCATCATGTTGATCGGGCCCATCGATTCCAGCCGCTCCTTCATCTCGCGATAGCTGGCTTCAGCGGCGGCCAGCTCTTCCGGCGAGAGGGAAACGGGCTCGGAGGCGATCTGTTCGGGCGCGACGCCGAGTTCGGACTGGCTGGCCTGGCGAAGATGCTCGATTTCGGTCTCCATGCGCGCGCTTTCCACTTCCATGCGGCTGCGCTGGTCGCGCGACTGGTCGAGTTGCTGGCGCGCCGACCGCAGCGTTTCCGCGATTTCCAGCGAGCGTTCGCGCGACCGGCGGAATTCCTCATCGAGTTGCCGTCCGCGCTCTTCGGCCTCGGCGGCGCTCCGGCCGAGCTGTTCGAGTTCGGCCTGGGCGGTGATGGTGTCCTGGGCGAGCAGGGAACGGCGGCCGGCCAGCGCCGTGCGCTCGCGGCCGATTTGATCGAACCGGGAAGAGAATCCCGCCTGTTCGGTGGTCAACGCCTGAACGACGGCTTGGGCCGCGGCGGTTCGCTCGGTGATGCCGGCCAGATCGGCCCGGCCGGTGGAGAGGCGGTCGCGCTCGGCGGCGAGGTTCTCGCGGAGCTGGACGAGTTGGGCGGCGCAGGCGTCGGCTTCCGTCTCGGCGGCCCCGCGGGCGCCGGCGGCCCCGTCCATGCGCTGCCGGGATGCCTCCAGGCGGGCCGTGGCTGCGTCTCGCTCGTTCTGCGAGCGCGCCATCCGGGCTTGGCCATCGCGCAATTCGGCGATGGCGCGTTCGTGTTCCGTGCGGGCGTGCTCGCGCTCCTGCGCGGCGGCCGAAGCGGATTTCTCGGCGGCGAGCGCCTCGGTCTGCGCCGTCTCAACGGCCGAGGATAGCCCGGCAATCTCCGCGGCGATCGATTCCAGCCGGGCCTCGCACCGGGCGAGATCGGCTTTGCCGCTCACCGTTTCCGCCTCGATTTCCCGCAATTCCCGTTTCAGCGAGAGCGGCCCGGTGTCGCCGGGCTTGCCGCCGCCGACCGTCCGGCCGTGATACCAGGTGCCATCGGTGGTGACGAAATGCTTGTGTGGATGGGCTTGCGCCAGGCGTTCGGCGGCGGCGGGACTCTCGACCAGAAAGGCCGAGCGCAGGCGCGGCAGGAATATTTTGGCCGCTTCACCCAGGGGAAGCCGGAAACTGA
Organism: Candidatus Dormiibacterota bacterium; assembly: GCA_035534495.1. Lineage (GTDB taxonomy): Bacteria > Acidobacteriota > Terriglobia > Acidiferrales > UBA7541 > JAKASX01. The sequence continues at coordinate 4,203 of DATLRW010000229.1, forward strand.
CCAGCCGGTCCATCGGCGCGACGACGCCCTCGGCGCCGGCGACGGGCGATTCCGGCTCGGCCGCCGTCGCCAGCGAGCCAAACGAATCCACGAAAAACGTGGCTCGACCGCCCAGCTCGTTGCGGAGCAACCCGATGCCCGCGCGGGCCGAATCGAAGCTTTCGACGACGACGTAATCGAATTCGTCCACGAGGAACTGCTCGACGGCCGCCTCGAATTGGGGTTCGACCTCGACATAATCGGAGAGCAGGCCGGCGGCGCGGAAACCGGATCGCTCGCCATCCCCGTCGAGTCCCAGCAGTTTCTGAATCGTGGTGCCCGTGTAGGCGCGCTCGCGGAGGATTTCTTCGAGCGAAGCGTGGCGGGCGCGCGCCGCGGCCAGTTGCTCCCGCGTCCGGGTGGCTTCGGCTGTCGCGGGGACCTGCTCGCGGCGCCGCTCGGCCAGACTGCTCTGCAGCTCGGCCAAACGGCTGCCGGCTTGCCGGGCGCGGTTCTGGCTGTCGGTCCAGCGTTCTTCGACGGCGGAAAGCGAGCCGGATTTATTTTCCAAAGCGGCGCTCAGGAGCGCCAAGGCCTGCTCCTGCTGCGTGAGCGCCTCGGTATGATGTCGCAACGCTTCGGCGGCCTGCGCGCTTTCCACCTGGATGGCGGAGATCTCTTCGGACAGGCGCTTGGCGGCGGCGACCGCTTCCTGGTGGCGGCGGGACAGGAGGCGCTCATCGTTCTCGATGGCGCGGACCCGCTCCACCAGGGCATTTGCCGCGGCTTCGAGTGCGCCCTTCTGTTGCCGGAGGGCGTCGAGTGTTTCCCTCTGGGAGTTCAAGCGCTGGCTGGCGGCCCGGGCGTTCTCGGAGGCTTCGGTCGATTGCAGCTCGAGCTGGCTCATCTGAAATTCCAGCTGCTGATCCTGCTGGCGGTTGTAACTGAGGCGATTGCGGGTCCGGTCGGTTTCGAGCATGGCCTGATTTTGCCGGTTCTGGTTGTCCCGCAGCTCGCTTTCGAGTTCGAAAACGCGGGCCTCCACCCGTTGTTGCTCCGCGTCGAGCCGGGCCAGCTCGGCGGCCTGGCGGGATTCGTCTTCCCGCAACCCGCCAAGTTGCAGGGAAATCGCCTCGGCATCGGCGTGCATCCGGCCCCACTTGGCCGCCAGGACCGATGCCAGAGCGCGGCGCAATTCGTCGCGCAGCTCGCCGTAGCGGCGGGCGCGGGCCGCCTGCCGTTTCAGGGACCCGAGTTGCTTGGTGACCTCGGTCAGGATGTCGTTGACACGCGAAAGATTGCCTTTGGAGGATTCCAGTTTCGCCTCCGCCAGGCGCTTCTTCGTCTTGTACTTGCTCACGCCGGCCGCCTCTTCGAGGATGGCCCGGCGCTCGGCGGGCCGCGAAGAGAGAATCAGGCCAATCCGGCCCTGTTCGATGATGGCGTAGGAGTGGGGACCGAGGCCCATCTCCATGAATAGATCCTGGATGTCTCTCAGCCTCGCCGCGCGGCCGTTGATCAGATATTCGCTTTGGCCGGAGCGGTAAAGCCGCCGGGTGACGACAACCTCTCCCGGGTTCAGCTTGACCTCCGGCGTTTTCCTTTTCCGGCGGCCATCGTTCCGGGCCGGCGCGTCGGCCGGAGCGGCTTCTTCCGCAGAACCCGGAGCCGGCGCCTGGTTTTGATCCTGGTTTTGAGGAAGGCCGGCTTCGGCGCTGGCCGGCTCGGCGGCGGGCGGTTCTTCGTCCCGGCCGAGAATTCGTTCGGCGGCCTCGGCCAGTTCGGGATCGGCGAGCGTCAGCGACACCTCCGCCATGCCAACCGGCGCGCGGCTGGCCGAGCCGTTCGAGATGCAATCGGCCATGCGCTCGGCGCGCAGCGACTTGTGGCTCTGCTCTCCAAGCACCCAGGTGATGGCGTCGACGATATTCGATTTTCCGCAGCCATTGGGGCCGACGATGCAGGTAATCCCCTGGCCACCGAGCGACAGCACCGTATGGTCGGAGAACGATTTAAAGCCGGTCAGCTCGATTTTGCGAAGCTTGAGCAAGGGTCGCCTGGCT
>DATLRW010000230.1:0-5145 GCA_035534495.1 Candidatus Dormiibacterota bacterium
GGGCCGAAAATCTCTTCCTGCGCAATGCGCGCATCGGGTTTCACGTCGGCGATGACGGTCGGCTCGATGAAATAGCCGTCGCCCGCGGCGCGCTTTCCGCCCGCCACCAGCCGACCCTCTTTCTTGCCGACCTCGATGTAATCCAGAATTCCCTTCATCGCCTTCTCGTTCACGACCGGGCCCATGTAGTTGTCGAAATTCTCCGACGGGCCCACCTTGAGAGTCCCGACGCGCCGGGCGAGTTTATCGACGAACTCCGGGTAAATCTTTTCGCTCACGATCGCGCGCGAGCAGGCCGAGCATTTCTGCCCCTGAAAGCCGAACGCGGAAACCAGAACCCCATCGACCGCCGAATCGATATCGGCTTCCTCGTCCACAATAATGGCGTCCTTGCCGCCCATCTCCAGAACCGTTCTCTTGATCCAGACCTGGCCCTTGGGCGCTTTCGCTCCCAACTCGCTGATGCGCAGGCCGGCCTCTTTCGAGCCGGTGAACGAGATAAAGCGCGTCTTCGGATCGGTGACAAGCGCTTCGCCGGCGCTCGAGCCCGGGCCGGTGAAAAAACTCACGACATCCTTCGGCACGCCCGACTCGTACAGCGTTTTCGCCAACTGCCAGGCAATCGCGGGCGAATCGCCCGAAGGCTTCAGCACGACCGTATTGCCGGTGACGACGGCCGCGGTCGTCATCCCCAGGGCGATGGCGGCGGGGAAATTCCACGGCGGAATGATGGCGCCTACGCCCAGCGGAATGTAGAACAGATAGTCCTTTTCGCCGGCGACCGGAACCACCGGTTGCGGCCCGGCCAGGCGCAGCATCTCGCGCCCGTAGAATTCGCAGAAGTCGATGGCTTCGCACAAATCCGCGTCGGCTTCGATCCACGTTTTGCCGACCTCGTAGACCATCCACGCGTCGATCTCGAACCGGCGCTTGCGAATGTTATCGGCCGCGCGGAACAGGCACTGGGCGCGCTCTTCGGCAGGCACCCGCTTCCAGCTCTCGAAGGCGCGGGCGGCCGCTTCGACGGCGCGATGGGCCAGCTCCGGCGTTCCCTTCTGGAAAATGCCGACCACCTGCTCGGGGTGCGAGGGATTGATGGATTTGATCTTCTCGGCGACCCGGACTTCCTCTCCGCCGATGATGAGCGCGTATTCGCGACCCAGCTCGGTCGCCACTTTTTCCAGAGCCTGCTCCATCGCCTTGCGATTGTCCGGCTTGGAAAAGTCCGCGATCGGCTCATTGTGAAACTCGCCACGCCCCGCGTCTGTTGCCGTTCCCATCGGTCGGTCTCCTTCTTTCGCCAGAATATAAACGGCCATTGTATCCCAATTGCCCCCTATCATGCCCCCGATGCCTTCCCGAATACGGGGCGAAAGGGATCTCCGCGAAGCGCGTCTCCACGGCGGCGCCAGGATCGCACAAGCCCGGAGAGATTCCTCGTCGACCCGGTGAGACCGGGACTCCCCGGAATGACGGACCTCCATAAGCTCCGGGCCGCATGGGATAGCCGCCCGAAGCCGCCCGGCATTCCGAAAAAAACTCAGTCGTGCCCGTAGCCCTCGCCGGAGCGAACCTTGCCGGCAAATTGGCGGTAGCTGTAGGTGAAGTACGCGGCAACCAGAATCATGCCGACAATCCACCACGCGAGCGCCACGTGCAGGCCATAGGCCGGGGCTTCGGCGTTTTCGATCGTGAGGGCGAAAGCCGGGCTGGTGCGTGAAGGAAGCACGTAGGGATAGAGGCCGAAAGCGGCGCTCGTGAGCATGCCGCCCAGGTAGGCGCAGGAAGCCAGAAAGGCCTTCATCCGGCTGCGGCCGAGAAAAACCATCTCCAGCATGAGCCCCAGAACGGCGACGGCAGGGAAAACGTAGCCCCAGGGGTGGTTTCCAAGATTCGCGCCGACCTGCGGCTGAATTTCGAGCGTCGCGACCGTGATTGTCGCCGTCAGTAAAACAACCACGCCCCAGAGCGGCCGCGCCAGCGCCAGCGCCCTCTGCTCGATCGCGCCTTCGGTTTTCAGCGCGACCCAAAACGAGCCGTGCAGCGCCAGGGCGGCCACGGCGGCGAGGCCAACCAGAACAGTGTACCAATCGAGGATGCCCGTCACCGCGCCGACGCGGAAATTCGTCCAGAGCGGCTCGAAAAAGCGATGGCCCGCGTCGAGCGGAACGCCGCGCACGACGTTGCCGAGCGCCGCTCCGAAAAACAACGCCAGCAGAAAGCTGGACAGGCCGAAAATGACATCCCAAAAAGGAATCCAGACGGGGCTTTCGATCGCGCCGCGGAATTCGATGGAGGTGCCGCGCAAAACCAGAAGCCAGAGAACGATGATGAGCGGCAGATAAAATCCACTAAAGCTCGAAGCGTAGAGAACGGGAAAAGCCAGATAGAGCGTTCCGCCGGCCGCCAGCAGCCAGACCTCGTTCCCATCCCAGACCGGCCCGATCGAGGCGATCACGCTGCGGCGTTCTTCGGGGGTCCTGGCCACCAGCAGGTGCAGGATGCCGGCGCCCAGATCGAAGCCGTCCAAAACGACGTAAACGGCAAGCATCAGGCTGACCAGGCAGAACCAGATCGTCGCCATGGCTAGGGCGCCTCCGGACCGCGCTCGATTTCCCGCCACATCAGAAAAAGGAAAAGCAAGCTGAGCAACGCATAGAGCCCCAGGAATCCGACGAAGGTGAACACGGCGTTGCCCGAGGACACCTGTGTCGAGTAGCCCGCTCCGGTGCGCATCAGGGAATAGATCAGCCACGGCTGCCGGCCCGCTTCGGCCGTCACCCAGCCGGCGGTATTGGCGATGAAGGGAAACGGCAGGGCGAGCATCAGCGTCCAGAGCATCGGGCGCGAATCGAACAGGCGCCCGCGCCAGAGCAGGAAACCGGCCACGGCCAGCACCGCGATGAAGATCGTACCGAGGCCGACCATGACGTGGTAGCTGTAATAGACGAGCGGGACATCGTCGGGCCAACGGGCTTCGGGGATTTTGTCGAGGCCGTTCACCTGGGCCGCCCAGCGGCGATAGGTCAGAAAGCTCAAAACGCGCGGAATCGTCAGCGGATTATCCAGGCGCCGCCTGGACATATCGGGCTGTCCGAGAATGGCGATCGGGGCCCCGGCCTGCGAGTGGAACAGGCCCTCCATCGCGGCGAACGTGGCGGGTTGGTTCGCGGCAACCATTTTGCTTTGCCCGTCGCCGGTGGGAAACGCCATCAGGAGCGCCGCAATCAAGCCGGCGGTGACGCCGACGCGCACGAACAGTTTCGCTTGCTCCTGTTCGCGCGACGAGAGCAGGTAAAACGCGCCGACCGCGGCCATCAACACCGAGGCCGTGATGACGGCCCCGATCATGTTGTGCGCGTATTCCCACCAGACCCACGGGTTGCCGAGAAGTCCGAAAATGCTGGCGAGGCCAAACTGGCCGCCGGCGGCCATCCGATAGGCGACCGGGTGCTGCATCCAGGCGTTCGTGGCAATGATGAAATAGCCCGAAAGCCAGGAGCCGAAAAAGAGGGCCAGTGACGAGGCCCAATGCGCGCGCGGGCTCAGGCGCTTTTCGCCAAAGAGCAGCAGGCCCAGGGATCCCGATTCGAGGAAGAAGGCGAATACGCCCTCCATGGCGAGCGTCTGGCCGATCACGCCGCCCGCCGCCCGCGAAAATTCGGCCCAATTCGTGCCGAACTGGAATTCCATCGGGATGCCGGTGACGACGCCGAGGGCGAAGCTGATGCCGAATACGCGCAGCCAGAAGCGGGCGGCGCGGTTATAGCGATCCTGGCCCGCGCGCAGGACCCGCGTTTTCAGGATCAGGATGAGCAGGGCCAGGCCCATCGTGATCTGGGGAAAGATGTAGTGGAAGGTGACGGTGAACGCGAATTGCAGGCGATCGATCGTCAGCGCCGAGCCCATCACCGCCTCCCCGCCGGCCGGCGATTACCCTCTGTTTTGTCCCGCGCTCAGTGCTGCCCCTGGCCCTGGCCAAGCTCGCGAACGATTTCGCCGACGAAATTTTTCGCGTCGCCGAACAGCATGAGCGTTTTGTCCATGTAGTAGAGCGGGTTGTCGATGCCGGCAAAGCCGGGATTCAGGCTGCGCTTGATCACCATTACCGTGCGCGCCTTGTCCACGTCGATGATCGGCATGCCGTAGATCGGACTGGACGGGTCGGTGCGCGCGGCGGGATTGGTCACGTCGTTGGCGCCGATGATCAGGGCCACGTCGACCTGCGGCATGTCGGAGTTCACGTCGTCCATTTCGAGCAGCTTGTCGTAGGGAATATCGGCCTCGGCCAGCAGCACGTTCATGTGGCCGGGCATGCGCCCCGCGACGGGATGGACGCCGAAGGTGACGTTGATGCCGCGATGGGTGAGGATGTCGTACAGCTCGCGGACCTTGTGCTGCGCCTGCGCGACGGCCATGCCGTAGCCCGGCACAATGACGACTTTGCTCGACGCCGTGAGAATCTCGGCGGCATCCTCGGGCGTCGCCGAACGGACCGTGCGCTCCTCGGCGGCGCCCGCCTTGCCGGCCTGCACTTGCCCGAAGGCGCCGAAGAGGACGTTGGTGAACGAGCGGTTCATCGCCTTGCACATGATGACCGACAGGATGAGGCCGCTGGCGCCGTCGAGCGCGCCGGCGACGATCAGCACCCGGCTGTTCAGGACGAAGCCGAGCAGGGCGTCGGCCAGGCCGGCGTAGGAGTTCAGCAGGGAGATGACCGTCGGCATGTCGGCCCCGCCGATCGGCGTCACCAGCAACACGCCGAAGAGCAGCGAGACGATCACCATGACCGGAAACAATCCGGAGAAGCCCGGCCGGAACATCAAAACAACACCCAACCCAATCGCCGAACCGAGCGCCGACAGGCTGACGATGTTCTGGCCCCTGTAGGTGATCGGGCGCTGCGGCAGGATCTCCTGCAGCTTGCCCGCCGCGATCAGGCTCCCGGTAACGGTCAGCGAGCCGATGATCACTTCGAGCGCGATCTCGATCATCCCGAATTTCGTGATGTGCGGCGTTTGGACGTAATACTCGGAGATGCCGATCAGCGCGGCCGATAGCGCGCCGAAGGCGTGGCTGAGGGCGGTCCGCTGCGGCACGGCGGTCGTCTTGACGAAGCCGAGCGGGACGCCGATCATGCCGCCG
>DATLRW010000231.1:0-3556 GCA_035534495.1 Candidatus Dormiibacterota bacterium
CCCGCCGCGCACCGGAAAGCTGAACCAGTCGCTCTGCCCCACCTGGCTCAGCCGCCCGCACCAGTAGCCGCTCGCGGGCAGCATGCGCGGCGCGGCCTCGGTGCCGATGGCGTCCCGGTAGCCGCCCGCCGCCGAATCGGCCGCGTTGACGGTGAGCGTCTTCGTGCTGCCCGCCTGCATCCCCGCAACCGTAATCGCCTGCAACGTGCCCGACGGCGTTACCTGCCCATCGCTGTAAGGCCCGACCGAGTCGGTCAGGATGTACAACGGATTGATGACCTCAAAGGTGATTTGATAGTCGGCCGTGGTCACGCCCGGCGGCAGCGGAATGCCGCTCAGATTGAAGTATCCCTGCATCGCCGGATCGTTCGATCCCCACATATCAAATCGATTGTTGTTCGCATCTGTCCAGCCCGTGATGGCGTTGCCGTGCTTGCCGTTGAAGTACGCGCCGGAGACAAAGCTCACCGTGTACTGGTAGAGCGGATTGCCGTTGGCGTCCAGCGGGCGCGCCACCACGTTCACGCCCTGCATCCCATAGCCGGTGCGGAAGGTGACGGTCCCCTGAATCGAAACCGTGTTGGCCGCCGTGATCTGCTTGCCGGGAAAGCTGGCCTGATTCGCGGTGGTGATCGGATAAATGCGGTTCAGCGCGGCGATGTCGTCATAGCGCAGCACCGTGGGGTCGGGAATGCAGGTGCCGCCGCTGGCCGAGCAGACGCCGCTCAACGGCTGCATCACCGGCCAGCCCTCGGTTCCGCCGGCCTCGCCGTTCTGGAGCGCGCCGGGGTTCACCTGGGAATAATCCAGCCCCAGAATGCGCCCGAAGGCCCGCTCCAACTCGTAGCTCATCATCTCCAGCAGGTTCGAGTTGGTGGCGCAGCGCCCGTTCAGCACGATGATGCCGTGGGCAAAGGTGGCGTCGGGATTGATGTTGTCCATCCACACCATCACGCCGTTATTCTGGCAACTGTCGGGCTGGCTGGCGCTCGTGCCAAAGAGAGTGTCGATCACCGAGCCGTCCGCGTCGTAAATCACGCCCACCGGATAGTTGATCGCGGAAGGCGTCACGTCGGCTGGCTGCGCGATCTCTCCGTTGGTTGCCGCCACAATGTTGCCCGCGCTCACATCCTCGTTCAGCGAACCCTTGTCGGTCAGCGTCACGCCCGCCGTGGGAATCGCGCTCCACAAAGCCGCCGCCGCGTCCACCATCGCCGTAGCCTGCTGGTTGGTCACCGAGGCGTTCAGCGGTCCCTGATCGACGTAGTAGTTCACCTGCCCGCCGGCCCAGTGCACCGGCTGGCCCAGCACCGCGGGATTAAAGTAGCTCACCCCCGCCACGTACTTCGGTCCGCCAGCCAGCGCTACACCGGGCGCCAGCGCCAGCAGCGCCAGGGCGAGACAAGAGACGCCAAAACCGTAAGACCCCGCAAAGCGTCGCCGCGCGCAAACCGAAACCAACACCGGAAGCCCTCCAGACAGGAGGTTCCCGGCAGTTGCACGGCCAACATCGGCGCTTTCTCATTAGAGATCGCCAAGAATCTGTTTAGAACGTCTTTCATAAACCGCTTTGTATCAGGGCACGACTTCAGTCGTGCCGAAGAGGACCAGAAGAACGAGGGTTTTAACCCCTGAGGGCTGAGGCCAACACCAACCGGCTTTTTGGTGATGGGTCAATTTCCGGCTCGCCGGAAATACACCCCAAGACCTCTGTCATCTTGAGAGGAGTCCGCCGCGGCGGACGGAGTCGAAAGATCTGTGGTTGTCTTTCGCTCCAAGAGGCTCGTCAGCCAAATTGACCAAACTTCCGGGTAGCAGTCATTCGGAAATCACGTCGACCCTGCGTTGTATTGCCCAGTCTGAACTGCAGGAGAGAACACGCATGCTCTGCAACGCCACGCTAAGAAGGAGCACTCCGAATCGCGATTGCTTGGCCGGTCTGCAATATGATTGGCGTTTCCGGCTTGTCGGCGAAAAACTCGTCAACGGCCTTGCGGGCGCCAGGACAGGTCGGAAAGCCATAGTCATCGAAGACCATCACACCACCGGCCTTGAGACGCGGATAGATGAATTCGCAGCAATCCCGTACGGATCGATAGATGTCCACGTCCACGTGGGCCAAGGCGACCTGAGAGTTTGACATATCGCGGAAGGTCTCCGGAATCCAACCTGGATGAAACTCCACCCGCTCTGGATTTCCGACAACTCGACGAACCTCCTCCAGGTTCGTATCCGAGAAATCGCCTTTCCGGTGAAGGTCGAGCTTTTCATCGGTTTTCGGCATTCCGCTAAAAGTATCGAACAGGTGGAGCTTCAATCCAGGGCGGCCATGCAAAGCGAGAAATTCGGCGAACATCCTTGCCGTTCCGCCCTTGTAAACGCCGCATTCCCAAAAGTCGCCGCGAAGATGGATCGCATTAAGCGCCAAAGTATAAAGGACATGAAGCCGTTCGGGGCTGACCAAGGTGTATTGCGCGGCCAGAACCCGATATTTCGCGAAATCCCCATAACCATTCCATGGGCTGAAAAGTGGCGTGTAGAACTCGCCGTCAGGTATGGGGGGGGGGGCGGGGACACGCTTGATATCAAGTCCTAGCGTGAGGAACGCACCTTTGACTATTTTTTTGAGTGTGCCCAAGCGAGTTCCCTTGATTCAACGTTTCGCAGAACAGGGATGGTATCGACCGAGTGTCATTACTCGTCCCAAGTCGTCCCGAAAAGAGGAGTATATAGCATCGTGCACGTCATTCTGGACGAATCGTCGCCTCCTCATAACCCAACCCACCATCGCCTTTTTCAAACCTCCCCGCCGGGCGATACAATGCGAGCGCATCCGAACCAGCACCCCAGATTGCACTGGAAAAGGAAATCGATATCCATGAGATTTTTCCAACGGCCGCCTTCCAACCCCGGCCACAGATTGATTTTTCTTAATGTCATCCTCGTCGCTTTCCTTGCAGCCGCCGCGTGCCCGGCTCAGACCACGGTCGCCATCGCCCTCGCACCCAACGCCAGCCCTGTGGAACACGTCGCCGCCAACGAGCTGGCCACCCACCTCCACGCGCTCTATCCCTCCGCCGCGTTTAGCATCGGCGCGCCCGCCGGTAATGCCCAGATCATCTACCTCGGCACCGCGCAGGACCTGCCCGCCCGCTACGCCGACCAGGTGAAAGGCGAGCTGGCCGGCCCGGAGAGCTACGCCGTCAGGACCGCCGGCAGCGGCGAAGCCGTCATCGCCGGCTCCAGCCCCCGCGCCACCCTCTTCGCCGTCGATGCGCTGCTCGAAAAACTCGGCTTCGGCTTTTACATCTCCTACTCGACCGCCCCCGCGCCCCGCACCGCGCCCTTTTCCTTCAGCGGTTGGGATCTGCACGATACACCCATCGCCAAAGAGCGCGTCATCTTCGACTGGCATAACTTCCTCACCAGTTGCTCCACCTGGAACCTGCCCGACTGGGAGAGTTGGATCACGCAGGCCTCGCGCATGCGCTTCAACGCGGTCATGGTGCACGCCTACGGCAACAATCCCATGTACTCCTTCTCCTTCAACGGCCAG
>DATLRW010000232.1:0-3573 GCA_035534495.1 Candidatus Dormiibacterota bacterium
GCTCGACACCATCGCCAGGCGCCACGACGCCGCGCCGAGCCAGGTCGCCCTCGCCTGGGTTCTCAAGCGCAGCCCGGTCATGCTGCCGATTCCGGGCACGTCGAAGGTCGCGCATCTCGAGCAGAACGTCGCCGCGGTCGATATCGCGCTGACGGATGAGGAATTCGCGGCGCTCGACCGCCAGGGCAAGGCCCAGTCCGCGGGCTGACGCAGCCGCGCCATGCCGGCCGCCCTGGGTAGGGCGGCCGGCATGGCGCCAACCCACGACGCGGGCCGCGCCGCCGCCCCACCCTCCCCCGCGGAGGGGAAGAAACTCGGGTCGTGAGCTCTTAGCGCGGTGACAGCACGATGATCATCTGCCGGTTTTCCATCCGGGGGAACTGCTCCGCCTTGGTCACCAGGTCCATCTCGAAACCCTCGTCGTCGAGCGTCGCCAGGATGCAGTCCCGTCCGCCGGGCACGCAGCAGAGCGAGGCGCATTCGATGATCTTCGCCACGTGCGTGGTGATGCCCATGGAAAAGCCAAGCAGGCTCGGCAGCGCAACGGCCCGGGGCAATATCGCGGATGTTGTGGGCAAGTCGTCATATGAAACCAGGTCGCAATCCGGGGTGCGCGCGGCCATCGCGAGGTAGGTGGCGCGGCTGCCCACCGTCTTCGCCCCCGGCACCACCAGCAAGGTTGGGACAGGCGATGCCCCGCAGCACCTCCAGCGGTCACAACGAGCTCATCAGCCCGACGAAGCGGACGATCCATCCCGTTTCCCCCGGGGGGGCGATCCTGGGGCGAGGCCCGGGATGGGCACAAGGGCAACGGGAGTGGGCCGGCACCGGCCAAGGACGTTCGGTCCAGGGCGTTCGGCCAGGGAGAAGGCCGCCTGTCGTGCTGCACCGGACGCATCCGACTTCGCAGCCGGATATCGATCCGTCTTGGTGTCATCCGGGATCAGGCGTCACTCACGGCGCACGGGATCAAGATCCTCGATCTTTAGCGCCCAGCCCATGTACTGGTAGAATTCCTTGAGCCACGCCATCCCGAAATTGTCGAACTCGGTCTCCGGCTTCTGGGTCTTGCGCAAGGTCGCAATGCGCATGTTCAGGCCGGAGAGGAAGTCCTTCATTATGTCGTCGAACAGGACGACCTCGTCGGTGCCCTCTCCGGTAATGGAGGAGACGCCGTTTTCGACCAGAAACTCCTGATGGGCCTGCTCGTTCTCCTTGAGGAAGCGTTGAAGCTCCTTGCGCGCGGCTTCGAGCAGGTTGACGAAGGCTTTGGCCCGCGGAATGCTGGTTGCCTCATAGGACAGCAGCGACTTCAGAACGTATTTGACGTCGGAGAAGCTGGGCACGACAGTGCCGTTCAGGAAGCCTTCGATGATTTCGGCAGTGGTTTTATCGAGGTCACCGAGCGAACGGAGATCCTCGATGACCAGCTTCCGCGCGCTGCCTTCACCGGTGCGGGGGTCCGTTTGTTCTACATTTGCAAATATTTTCTTGGCTACACGGTCGTCGCCCTCGTCCGTCTGGGGGGGCATTCCGATGCCGAGGCCGAAGCTCCGCGTCTTTTGACCCGGCTGCTGGCCGATCTTCTTGACCGAGAGATCGCCGGTAAAGTTGAAAAATTGTATCTTGGGCACAGTGCCGTAGTCGACGATGTGCTTGAAAGCGTTCATCTCCACGTTGGTGGTGATCTGGAATATCCCGTCAGTCCCTATCTTGCCGGTGAATTTGACGTTGCCGGCAGTCATGGTGCCCAGGCGACGGAAAGCCGCCTGGTCGATGTTGATGCCTTCCACAGTTGGTTTCCAGTCGAACGAATTGAACTGGACCTTAGCGCTTGCTTTCTTGCTGGTTACCTCGATCGGCTTCGGATCCAGTTCCTTCGCGTATTTGGCGGCATCGGCCAGGCGTTTGATGGATGCTTTCTCCTGCTTCTTCAATATCTTCTGCGTTTCAAGGAGCTGCGTCATCCAGTCCTTTTCCGGCGGCTCGAAGGGTTTGATCGTCGGCGGCCCCTCTTGACCAGAGTCGCTGGAAGAGAGCCTTATTATCTGCTTGACAATATTGAAGTCTTCGGCCGTCGGGGTTTTCTTGAATCTGAAAACGATCTTGGTGAAATGGAGCATCTTGCGCCGTCCCCTGTCAGGCCACGGCGGGTTCGGTCATGGCCATGACCGCAATCGCGGTGGCGGCCACGAAATGGGTCAGCACGTTGCCGAGTGCGCTGCCCGAAAAAATGGCCGGGTTCAGGCTGTGCCGGAGAAGCAACCTGCCGCTGGCCGTATCCATGCCGATCGCGGCGCCGCGCAGAAACGTGTCGTCCACATTGAGCGCCAGAGCACGGCGCAGAATGACCCCCTCATTTTCCGGCACAACCTCGACTTCGCGCAGCGAGGTGTAAAGGCTCAGGGTCGTCTGGTCTTCGGAGAGGATAAGAAGGATTTCAGGCCCGCCCTCGGCCTCGACCACCCAGCGGCCGTCCGCGGTGGGGGCAAGGGTTGCATCGCCGGTGACCTCGCGCAGCGCCACGGTGATGGCATCCGCCGCCGAGTGGCTGGTCGCGGTATCCGTCATGCTATGTCCCCTTGATTTTTTCCGGTCATGGCCGTTCGGTCAGGTCGCGCTCAATCGTTGCCAGAGCGTCCAGCACGGTCTTGCGCAACCCGACCTCGATGCCGAACGGATTCTCGTCCACCAGGCGCGCAATCTGGCTGGCACCAAGGCCGCTGCGATAGGCGGCAATCTGCTTCTTGAGCGCCTGGGCTGCGGTGGCGCGCGCCGGGCCGACTGCGGCATCGAAATCGAAGATCGCCGCGGTGAGCGGGACGGTCAAACCGCCGCTCGTCAGGCCGAACAGCCCCTCATCGGCGACGCGATGGAACGCCGGTTGCGGCGTGCCGCGCATCGTTCGGGCCAGCGCCGAGATCCCGATATCCACCTTTTCCTTGGCCTCGCGCCAAAGCGCGGCGGCCTGCACAACCGGGTTGGCTGCGCTGGTCGGCGACGTGCCCTGGAGCGAGACGCCGAGCACCCGACGCACCCATTCCGCCCGCAACGCAGTGGTGTCGCCCACGTCCCCTCCGCCGCTGCCGCTGACGTCCTGTGAACCGTGCGCGCGAAAATCCCCGCATCCGGAGCGAGTGTCAAGAGCATCGTTGCAACCACCGGTCGAGCGGCGGCGAGGCGGGCGGCGCAACCTGGAACGACAGGGAAATCGGCGCGACCACAGCGGCCCGGGGCGCGGGGATCGGGATCGGTCCCGAAGCGCCGGTTCACGCCGACCGGTCTGGTAAGGCTTTGCCGGCATGCCGGAGCGTCCGACCCGGCTAGCGCAGCAAAGGACCGCGCCGAACGGTCCCGATCCGAACCCACGAAAGCCCGGCGGGGGACACGCGTGCGTCCCCCGCCCGCCGGAAAGGAGGGAGAGGCCAGCCCCCCCTAGCGCGGCGACAGCACCATGATCATCTGCCGGTTTTCCATCCGCGGGAACTGCTCCACCTTGGTCACCGGGTCCATCTCGGTGCGGATGCGTTCCAGCACCTTGGCGCCGATTTCCTGGTGCGCCATCTCGCGGCC
>DATLRW010000233.1:0-17474 GCA_035534495.1 Candidatus Dormiibacterota bacterium
CGAGCTTCTGCAAGAGCTCGCGGAGATGTCCGGGGGCCGTGTGTTCCCCGTCAGCAATATCAACGAGTTGCCGGACATCGCCAGCAAGATCAGCATGGAGCTGCGCAACCAATATGTCTTGGGCTACAAACCGAGCGATCATGACAACAATGGCAAGTGGAGAAAAATCAAAGTTGAGTTGCAACCACCGCCGGGACTCCCTCCCCTGCGCCCCTATTACAAGCGCGGCTATTACGCACCGGGCCCATAGGCCTCCCCGCTTCATCGCCTGGGCCTTGCTCCTGGCCCTGGCCGCCTTCGTTGCGCCCGCGCTGGCGCAGCAGCCCCCGCCCCCACCCCCGCCGCCGGGGGCGCAAATCCGCCGCAGCGTCAATCTGGTCGTTTTGCCGGTTTCAGTGGTCGACAAGCAGGGTAAGTTTGTCGGCAGCCTGAAAGCGCAGAATTTCCGAGTCTACGAGGATAAGGTCGAACAGAGCCTGTCCGTCTTCAAGCGCGAGGATATTCCCGTCACGATGGGACTGGTCATCGACAACAGCGGCAGCATGCGCGACAAGCGGCCCCGCGTGAACGAAGCCGCGCTCACCATGATCCAAAGCTCGAATCCCGACGACCAGGTTTTCGTCGTCAATTTCAACGAGGATTACTATCTCGACCAGCCTTCCGATTTTACGAACAATATCGCCATTTTGAAGCAGGCGATCGATCGCATCGACTCGCGCGGCTCGACGGCCCTGTACGACGCCGTTCTGGCCTCCCTCCACCACCTGCGGCTGGGAACCCGCGAAAAGAAGGTGCTGCTCATCATCACCGACGGGGAAGACAATGCCAGCCGGCACGACCTGGAATATACGGTGGAGGAGGCGGAGAAATCGAACGCGATGATCTATACGATCGGCCTGCTCAGCCAGGACGACCGGAGCGAAGCCCGGCACGCCAAGCGCGCTCTGCGTGCGCTGTCGGAAGCGACGGGCGGCCTGGCGTTTTTCCCGAAGACGGTGGACCAGGTCCATCAGATCTGCCTGCAGGTGGCCCAGGATATCCGCAACCAGTATCTGCTCGGCTACTATCCGACCAATCCCCAATCCACCGGTGGATTCCGACACGTCGAAGTAAAGCTGGTCGACGTGCCCCACGCTCTCGGCAAGCTCTATGTTCGCACCCGCACCGGCTACTACCCGCAAAACGCGCCGACCGCGTCCGGCGCTGCGGGCCATTGAGAGGGCGATTGCGCGGGCGATTACGGGGCGATGAGGCGGTCGAGGAAGCTCGTGCCGTGAGGAATCCGCCCGCCAAAGTTCTCCGCAACGGTCTGGCCCAGATCTGACTGGGTTTCGCGGGTGCCGAGGTCGATTCCGTGGCGCCCGTGGCCGATGCGGGGTCCATAGACCAGCAGAGGCACATATTCGCGGGAGTGGTCCGTCGAAGGGGAGCAGTGGTCGGGATCGCAGCCGTGGTCGGCGGTGATGACCAGAAGATCGGCGGGCCCGAGGCGTTCGAGAAGCGGACCGAGCTCGGCATCGAATTCCTCGATGGAACGGGCAAAACCCTCCACGTCTTTCCGGTGCCCGTAGAGCATGTCGAAATCGACCAGATTCGCGAAGATCAATCCCGCCGGACGATTGCCCATCGCTTCCTCGATTTTTTTCATTCCGTCCGCGTTGCTCCTGGTCCGGACAGACTCGGGCACCCCGCGGCCGTCGTAAATGTCGAAAATCTTGCCGATGCCCAGGACGGGCACGTTCCGTTCGCCGAGCACATCGAGCAGCATCGGGCGCGGCGGCGCGACGGCATAGTCGTGGCGGCGCTCGGTGCGGCGAAAATTTTCCCGGCTCGTGCCCAAAAAGGGGCGCGCGATCACGCGACCCACCTGATGCGGCCCGGCCAGCAGGGACCGGGCGATCTCGCACATCCGGTAGAGTTCCGGTACCGGGATCACCTCTTCATGGGCCGCGAGTTGAAAAACGCTGTCGCCGGAGGTGTAGACGATCGGGCGGCCGGTGCGCAGGTGCTCTTCGCCGAGTTCCTTGAGGATTTCCGTGCCGGAAGCCGACCTGTTGCCGATCGTTTTCCGGCCGATGGCGCGCTCGAAGGGCTCGATGATCTCGGGCGGAAATCCGTGGGGATAGACGGGGAAGGCGCGCTCGAGCCAGATGCCCGCCATTTCCCAGTGGCCGACGGTGGTGTCCTTGCCGGGCGAGCGGGTGGCGGCCTTGCCGAAGGCGCCCAGCGGTTCGGCAGCCGGGTTCAGATGGGCCAGCGGCCTGATATTGGCGAGTCCCAGGCGAACCAGATGGGGCACGGCGAGGGGCCGGGAGCCGGCGATATGGCCCAGGGTGTCGCGGCCGGCGTCGCCGTAGGCGCCGGCGTCGGGCATCGGGCCAATCCCGACGCTGTCGAGAACAATCCAAAGAATCCTGTCGAATCCAGTCATCGCGTTTTCACCGAAAACGGTATCACAAACTCACCCTTTCTTCCTCGGCGGGGGACGAGCGGCCGTCGCGCGCCGGTCTGTTGGGGGCAGGCCATGGACATGGGCAGGGGTGGAAGCTCCCTTCGTCCGACGCTTATAATAGGTTGACGGTCTTCTCGGTCGGCAAAGGTTCACCATAAATGGCTACCCTGATCGCGTCCTCGTCTGCCGGCGTTTCGCAGGCGAGCGATGCCATTTCCGTTCGCGGCGCCCGCGTCCACAACCTGAAGAACATCAGTTTTGATATCCCCGCCAACGCGATCACGGTGGTCACCGGCGTCAGCGGATCGGGGAAGTCGAGCTTGGCGTTCGACACCTTGTATGCGGAAGGGCAACGCCGCTACATCGAATCGCTTTCCGCCTATGCCCGCCAGTTTCTCGAGCGAATCGAGCGGCCCGATATCGACGAAATCAGCGGTATCGCGCCGGCGATTGCCATCCGGCAGAAGAACACCACCCGAAACCCGCGATCGACAATCGCCACGGCAACGGAAATCTACGATTATCTGCGCCTGCTCTTTGCGCGGGCCGGCCGGACCTATTGCTACCAGTGCGGCGAACCGGTGATGCGGGACAGCATCGACCAGATTGCCGACCGCGTGCTCGATGGTTCGCCGGGGCGGCGTTTCCTGGTTCTCTATCGCCTCCATTTCCCTGCCGAACCGGCGCCGCGCCGGAAGGGGCGTCCGAAACGCCGGCAAGTCGGCGAAGCCGTTCGCCGCGCGCTCCTCGAGCTGCAAAAGCGCGGTTTCACGCGGCTCTGGCAGTCGGGCCGCGTCTTCGAGTTGGGTGAGCCCGAGACCCTTCTGGCGATGAACTTCGACGAGCCGGTGTATGCCCTCGTCGACCGCCTGGTTGTGGCGCCGGAATCCCGGTCGCGGCTGGTGGACTCGATGGAACTGGCCTACCGGGAAGGCCGCGGGGAAGCCGTTGTGCAGTTCGTCGACGGCGACCAGGAGAAACTTCTCTTCAGCGAGCGCTTTGAATGCCGGCGCTGCGGCCTGGTCTATCAGGAGCCCGAACCCATCCTGTTCAGCTTCAACAGCCCCTATGGGGCCTGCCCGCGCTGCCAGGGCTTCGGCAATACGGTCGACTACGATCCCGATCTGGTTGTGCCGGACAAGGCTCTCTCGCTCGGCGACGGGGCGATCGAGCCGTGGACGAAGCCGCGTTACCGGTTTCTCGCCGCCGAACTCCGGCGCTTCGCGAAGGCGAACGGCATTCCGCTCGACGTCCCTTTTCACCAGCTCTCCGCCAAAGACCGCGAGGCGGTTTTTCGCGGCGACCGCGCCCAGGGATTCCACGGCGTGCAAGGCTTTTTCGGGTGGCTCGAACGGAAAAAGTACAAGCTGCACGTGCGCGTGTTCCTGAGCCGCTACCGCGGCTACGCGGTCTGTTCCGAGTGCCAGGGAACCCGTCTGCGGCCCGAAGCGCGGGCCGTGAAAATCGGCGGCCTTTCGATCGCCGACGTTTGCCGGATGAGCGTCGAACGGGCTCGGGAGTACTTTGCCTCGCTGGCTCTCACGCGAACCCAGGCGGAAATCGCCCAACGCGTGCTCGAGGAGATCCGCCAGCGGCTCGGCTTTCTCGGCGAGGTCGGGCTGGAATATCTCACTCTCGACCGGCTGACTTCGACCCTTTCGGGCGGGGAAGCACAGCGGATTCAGCTGGCCACTTCGCTGGGCTCGCAACTGGTGGGCGCGCTCTATGTCCTCGATGAGCCTTCGGTCGGCCTGCACCCGCGCGATACCCAGCGCCTGGTCGGCATCCTGAAAAGCCTGCGAGACCTGGGAAACACAATTCTGGTGGTCGAGCATGACCGGGACACCATCGCCGCCGCCGACCATATCCTCGACCTCGGCCCGGGCGCCGGCGAGCAGGGAGGCCACTTGCTCTACGCCGGCCCGCTCGACGGGATCGGGAGCGAAAAACGCTCGCTGACCGGCCGCTACCTGTCCGGAGAACTGCAAATTCAGGTGCCTCCCCATCGCCGCCAGCCGGGGCGCCGGTCGCTGATGGTAAAGGGGGCGCGCGCGCACAACCTGAAGAACATCGATGTCCGGCTGCCGCTGGGATTGATGCTGGCCATCACCGGCGTCAGCGGTTCGGGGAAATCGACCCTGGTTCACAATGTGCTCTACGACGGGCTCAAGGCCCAGCGCCTGGCTGGCGCGGCGGGAGACGCCTGCGACCGCATCGAAGGGGACCATTTCGTGCAGGACGTCGTTCTGGTCGATCAATCCCCCATCGGGCGCACGCCGCGCTCGAACCCGGCGACCTATCTGAAGGCTTTCGATGCGATTCGGGATGTCTTTGCCAGGACTCCCCAGGCGCGCCTGCGCGGCTATTCGCCCGGAACGTTTTCCTTCAACATCCCCGGCGGCCGTTGCGAGGCCTGCCAGGGAGACGGGACGGTCACGGTGGAAATGCAGTTCCTGGCCGACGTGGAGCTGGTCTGCGAGGAATGCAAAGGCACGCGGTACAAGCCGGAAGTACTCGAAGTCACCTATCGTGGCAAGAACATTCACGACGTGCTCCAGATGACCGCTCGTGAAGCGCGCTCCTTCTTCGCCGCCGCGCCCAAAGTCGTCCAGCGGCTGAGGATTCTCGAAGAGGTCGGCCTCGGCTATCTGCGGCTGGGGCAGTCGGCAACGACCCTTTCCGGCGGCGAGGCCCAGCGGCTCAAACTGGGCGCGCATCTGACGCGGCCGGTGAACGAAGGCGTGCTCTACATTCTGGACGAGCCAACCACGGGGCTACATTTCGACGACATCCAAAAGCTGCTGGCCGCTTTCCACCGGCTGCTCGACGCCGGTGCGTCGGTGATCGTCATCGAGCATAATCTGGATGTGGTCAAATCGGCCGATTGGGTGATCGACCTCGGTCCCGAGGGCGGAGAAAACGGCGGACATATCGTCGCCGCCGGTCCGCCCGAGGTTATCGCGCAAAGCCGCCAGTCGCATACGGGCCATTATCTGGCTCCGCTCCTGGCCGGTTCCACGAAGGTCGAGGCGGCGGAGTGAAACGCGAAGCGAACATCGCGGTGGCCATGGCGGTCCTTGTGGCTGCGGCGTCTTTGGCGGTGGCCGGCGGTGTCGCCCGGGCCGCGCAGGCCGTCCGGCGCGGACAGAGGGTTCACCAGACGGTCGAGACAATTCCCAATCCCGCCGCCCACCTGCAAGCCCAAGCCCAGGCGGCGCTCGACCAGAAGGACTACGCGTCGGCCGTGCCATTGTTGACGAGCTATTTGAAAGATGAGCCAGGCGACGCCATCGCCCATTTTCAGCTCGGCTACGCCTACACGGCGCTCCGTCGCTGGGACGACGCGGAAGCCGAGTACCGCAAGGCCGTCGAGCTCAACCCGAAGCTGGCCCCGGCGCAATTGGACCTGGGCCTGATTTTGCTCCAGCACGATCCCGCCGCCGCCGTGGAACCGCTGCGGCAGGCCGTGACTCTCGATCCGAATCAGGCGCAGACCCATCTTCTTCTGGGCCTGGCGCTGGTTCGTTCGGGCAAGCCGGCCGATGCCGTCGCGCAATACCAGGCCGCGGTGAAGCTCGACGACAACAGTTTCCAGGCGCACTTCGAGCTGGCGCACGCGCTTCTCGCCATCCACCGGGCGGCCGAGGCCGAACCGGAATTCCGCCGGGCCCTGGCCCTTCAGGCCAATTCCGCCGACGCCCAGGCCGGTCTTGCCGGCGCCCTGTTGGAAGAGGGGAAGACCGCCGAGGGGATGGCGGAACTCGAAACATATCTGAAGCAGCGCCCGGGCGATGAAACGGCCCGGTTGCAACTGGCCGGTTTGCTGGAGGGCGCAGGCCGCCTGGATGATGCGCTCGCTCAACTCGCCCAAATCCACTCGCCGGGGCCGAACGCGCTGGAGGCCGACCGTCGGAGCGCCCAAATTCTTCTCCAGCAAAAGAAATACGCCGAAGCGGTGCGGCCGCTCCGGGCCGCCCTGGCGCTGGTCCCGAGCGACTCCATGCTCCGCGCCGATCTGGGCCACGCGTTGATGAAGCAAAAGGACTTTAAGGCGGCTTCGCAGGAACTGGCCCTCGCCGTAACGCTCGATCCGAACCTGACTCCCGCGTGGAGCGATTTGACGATTGCGCTGTATCAGACCGGCCAGTGGGCGGGGACGCTCGGCGCTTTGAACCACGTGGAGCAGGCCGAGCCATTGACTGCGGTCGCCTGGTTCGTGCGCGCCACCTGCTACGATCATCTGGGCCTGCTGGCGCAGGCCATCGCCGCCTACAAGACGTTTCTGGATGTGGACAACGGCAAGCTCGCCACCGACGAAGATCTGGCCCGGGAACGATTGCCTGTCGTCGAGGACCTTCTGCAGCATCAACAGAAGAGATAGCGCGATGATCGGCCGTACACAGTTCGCGGGCGTCATGTTGCTGTTCTCCCTGGCGCTTCACGGCCAGCAGCCGACCAGGAAGCTGCTCAAGCTCGAAGCGAAGTTCCAGGATCAAAAGGGCGCGGTGAAGCGGGCCAAGACGCTGGCGAAACTCCTGCCCGAAGAGGTCCGTGTGGCGGCCGAGGAGATTCAGGAGGGGGAATTCGACCAGGGCGTTGCGCGCCTGGAGCACTGGAGCGCCGAGGCGCAGCAGGCGCACGATGCTTTGATCGCCACGGGCCGCAACGCCGTGAAAAAACCCGACGGTTTTACCGAATTGCAGGTGGCCCTCCGGGAGAGCCTTCGCGGGCTGCGGAACATCGTCTTTTACCTTCCGCTCGGGCGCCGTCACTCCGCGGAAACCGTGCAGGCGCACCTCTCCCGGATCAATAGCCAGCTGTTGCAGGAGCTGTTTCCTCCGCCTCCCGCGTCGCCGCCGCAGAAGGGGAAACCGAAATAAAGTGAGGAAAAACGTGTTCGGAAAACCTTGCATGGCCTGGCTCCTGGCCGCGGCGCTCGTCGCGCCCGGGGCGGCGCTTGCCCGGCCGGCGCCGCAACGGCAGGATTTCCTGACCGAAACCGAAGCCGATCGGATTCGAAACGCCGACTCGGCAAACGCCCGCATCGGTCTGCTCCTCGATTTCGCCGCCGACCGGCTGCGGCGGTTCGAGCATGAACTGCAGGTGAAGAGTACGGGTCCGTTGCGGGCGGATTTTCTGAGAGATCTGCTCGACTCATTTTCCGCGTGCGTCGATGAAGCCTCCAGCCGGGTCGACGACGGGATCGGCAACGGCATGGACGTGCGCGGCGGGATTCGGGATATTCGCAAGCGCGTGCCCCGGTTCCTCGACGAATTGAAGAAAATCAAGGCGAAAGGAACCGACTGGAAGCTCTACGAGGACTCCTGGAGGGACGCCGACTCCGACCTGCGGGACGATCTGCGCGACGCCGAAAAGGCCCGGAAGCGGCTTCAATTCAATTCGCCCGGCCCGAAGCCGCGCGGGGCGGGGAAAGATTGAGCCGGCCTGTCCGATCCGGCGCGGCGATACCGGGAGGGGAACGGCTGTTGCAGCGCATGTTCACCCGGTTGGGATGTCAGGGGCGCCCGCCCCATTTCGCCGCCGAGTTTTATCCCTATGCGAACCTGACCCACACGCTGCGGTTCCGCAAGGGCATCGCGCGCGTGCGATTGTCGGACCTGCTGCGCGGGGCGCCGCTCGGCGTGCTGGAAGCGGTGTCGGCGCTGCTGCTGTCGCGGGCCTATCGGTTGCAGCCGCCGTCGGAACTGGTCGGGCTCTACCGCCGCTACTCGCAATCGGCCGGCTTGCGCCGCCGTCTGGCGAAAGTTCGCCGCCGGCGCTGCCAGCCGGTTTTTCGCTATGCCGATCACTACGACATCGCGCCCATCTTCGAGGCGCTCAACCGCCGCTATTTTGACGGCGGGTTGCGCCGTCCGCGCCTGGGCTGGAGCACACGCTCGTGGCGTTCGCAGATGGGTTCCTTCGATCCGGCGATCGGACGAATTGTGCTGAACCGCCGGCTGGACCGGCCGGACGTTCCCCGCTTTGTCGTCGAATACGTCCTCTATCACGAGATGCTTCATGTGAAGCACCCCGGGCAACTGGCCCGGTGCGGACTTCGCGTGCATTCGGCGGCGTTTCGAGTCGAGGAGAAGCGATTTGCCCACTACGCCGAGGCGCGGCGCTGGCTCGAGCAGGTTCGTTAGCCGATTGCCGGAGGGGTTCGCGCGCCGGCAAGCCGGCTTCGATTGCCGCCGGCCGGCTGTTGCTTCCTGTCGCGCAGGTCGCGGGCCAGCTTTTCCATCCGCTGTCTGATCTTCCTGGCGTCTTTCGCGTGGGGATCTTTTTTCAGGTATTCGCGATACTCGGCGAGGGCGCGCTCGGGATCGTTTTTCTTCTCGAAAGCTTCTCCCAGCCATTCGTGCGGCACGGCCCAGGAGGGATCGTGCGCGAGGGCCTCTTGAAAACGGCTGATGGAAGCGTCGTATTTCCCGATCTTCAGATAGAACTGGCCGATCTGAACGTCCTTTTCGGCCAATTTCAATTTGTTGTTGTGTGCGGGGGCCTGGCCGGAAGGGTGCTGCCAATGGACCGGCGAGGGGAAAGCGGCGGCGCTAAAACCGAATATCCCGAGCGCCAGCAAGACCTGCGCCGCCAGGCAAACCGGCCCGCGCCTGGCTGGCCGCGAAACCGCCTTGTTATCATGCTTGTTATGATGAGGGGAGGCGCGTTCCATCGCCTCCATTGTAGGCCAGACAGGTGTAGGCCAGGCGGGCGATCCCATGGATCTCGACGAAAAAGTCTCCTCGTTGCCGTTCGCTCCCGGCGTCTACCTGTTCCGGGACGCCGGCGGCACAATCCTCTACGTCGGCAAGGCGCGGTCGCTGCGTCAGCGGGTGCGGTCCTATTTCACGGGCTCTCGCGGCCTGGACGCCAAGACCGGATCGCTGGTGCGGGAAGCCGCCGATGTCGAAACGATCGTGGTCGACAACGAAAAGGAAGCGCTCGCCCTCGAAAACAGCCTTATCAAGCAGAACCGGCCGAAATTCAATATCCTCCTGCGCGACGACAAGACGTATCCCTACATTCGCTACACGGCGTTTGAAAAATATCCCCGCGTCTACGTCACACGCCGGCTCACCGACGATGGATCGCTCTATTTCGGCCCCTATTTTCCCCACAACCTCGCCTACCGGGTCGCGAAGTTCATCAATAAATATTTCCAGATCCCCTCCTGCCACTGCGACCTGTCGAAGCCCCACCAGCGGCCCTGTCCCGGCTTTCCCATCCAGCGGTGCCTCGGTCCCTGCATGCCGAACCCGGTCACCGACGAGCGTTATGCGGAGGCCGCTCGCGACGCGCGTCTATTCCTCGAAGGGAGGCGTCACGATCTGGGGCGCGGTTTGCGCGAGCGGATGGCGCAGGCCTCGGCGGAAGAGCGGTTCGAGCGGGCGGCCGGCTACCGCGACCTGCTGCGCACCCTCGAAGAGATGGAAGAAAAGCAGAAAATCGCCGCCGCGCGCGGGGACGACACGGACGTGCTCGGCTTCTACGCGGAACCCCCGCAGGCGGCGGTGAACGTGTTCCATATTCGCGGCGGGCAGGTGGTCGACCGCCGGGATTTCTACTGGGAAAACCTCGATGAATTCGAGCCAGTTGAGTTCGTCACGTCGCTGCTCAAACAGCTCTATCTGGACTCCCGCTACCTGCCGCACTTCATCCATATCCCGCTCGAAATCGAGGATCGCGGGTTGCTCGAAGATATGCTGAGCGAACGGGCGGGCCGGCGAGTGGAAATCCACGTCCCGCAGCGGGGAACCAAGCACCAGTTCCTCGAACTGGTGGAGCGGAACGCGCGGCACTCTTTCGAGCAACGCTTCCGCGTGCTGCGGCCCGATTCCGAGGCGATTGTCGAGGCCCTCGAATCCGCGCTCGGCCTCGACACGCCGCCGCGGCGCGTCGAATGTTTCGATGTTTCGCACATCCAGGGCTCGGACACCGTGGCCTCCATGGTGGTTTGGGCGGGCGGCCGGATGCAGAAGTCGGAATACCGGAAATTCATCATCCGCGGCGAGGTCGGCAACGACGATTTCGCCTCGATGCGCGAGGCGGTCGAGCGCCGCTACCGGCGCGTGGCCGCCGAGGGCAAACCGATGCCCGACCTGATCCTGATCGACGGCGGGATCGGGCAATTGCACGCGGCCGCCGAGGCGCTCGACGCGCTCGGCATCCTGCCGCCTCCCCTCGCCAGCATTGCGAAGCGGGAAGAGATCGTTTACGTCTACGGCCGGGAGGGCGAGCCGGTCGTCCTCGATCACCATTCGCCCATCCTTCATCTGATCCAGCAGATTCGCGATGAAACGCACCGTTTCGCGGTGAGTTTCCATCGCGCCCGGCGCAGCAGGCGCACGCTGCGAAGCGAGATCGAGGAGATCCCCGGCGTCGGGGCCACGACCGCCAGAAAACTGCTCACGCATTTTGGCAGCGTGGCCAATCTTCGGCGGGCGACGCTCGAGGAGATTGCTCAGGTGGTGCCGCGCGCGCGGGCCGGGATCGTCTGGCGGCATCTGCACGGTGAGGGGTCCTGACCCCCTGCGGGGCCGATGGCAATGCTAGACTGATGTGCTGCCGGCCAGTTGCCCGCCCGATGCGGGCAACGCGAGAACCGCGTTCGGTTACGCGGGCCGTTTGGTCACGCGGACTGTCTTGTCACGAGGACCGGGGTCGGCCGAGAGGAATCGATGCCACAAACGCTTCTCATTTTCGATTTTGGCGTGGACGAAGACGCCGCCCGGCAGGCCCGTCACCGTTTGGAGGGCTGGCGTCAGGCGTTTCACCTGGGCGATCGCCTGAAAT
This sequence comes from Candidatus Dormiibacterota bacterium, assembly GCA_035534495.1. Classification (GTDB taxonomy): domain Bacteria; phylum Acidobacteriota; class Terriglobia; order Acidiferrales; family UBA7541; genus JAKASX01. The sequence goes on from DATLRW010000233.1 coordinate 11,249, forward strand.
TCAAATTCGAGCGGCAGGCGGCGGAGCCTGCCCCGGACTCTTCCAGCCCCGATTCTTCCGTCGAAGATTCGGCGGGCACGAAAAAGGGAAAGCCCAAGGGAAAGAAAAAGGCATCCGGGGCCGAAAAAGCCAAGGAAACCGCGGCCGACCGCCTGCGCCTGATGGTGCGCCTGGATTTTTCGGGCCATGAAAAACTTTCCTATCAGCAATGGGTCGATCGGCTTGGCGCCGAGCCGCTGTTCCAGGGACTGGAAAAGCAGGTTCTCGATCGCGGCCAGGATGGTTTCGATTCCGCCGAGGAAACCTTCGATTCGCTCCCCTAGCGCGAATATTAGAGAAGACCCCGCCTCCAATTTGAATGGAGCGCCGGCGGCTTGCCCTACGGCGAGAGTGTGCCGGAGAGATTCCTCGGGCCGATGCCATCGGCCCTCGGAATGACACAAAGCTCCGAGACGCTACCCACGATAATCCCGCCCCATATTTGCCTGTCATTCCGAGGAGTCCACCGGAGGTGGGCGACGAGGAATCTCTCTGTAGCTGCGTGCCTCGGTCACGGTAGAAACGCCGCCTCACGTCTTACGTACCGAAAGATAGGGGCCCGCACTGTACAGGCAGACGCTAATATTGCCGGTATGGGGAGACGGTCTTAATGACTACATATGTGCTGGGGGCCGGCGCCTCGCTTCATGCTGGCTACCCTCTTGCAAGCCAGCTTGGTAGTGCGCTGTTTGATTGGGCGGTACATAAGAAGCCCCCAGGCGACTGGTATCGAGACTGTATTGAATTAGCGCATGAGACGTACCGGGGACTCGGGGACCTTGAGCGTATTTTGACGGACCTGGACGACTGCCCACCGGGTTCACCAGGGGCAATACTGAGCGCCTCGCAGAGGGGAAACATAAGGCAGTCTTTACTGGTTTCCATATCGGAATTCTTCAGGGCTCTTAGGCAGAGCCCATCTCCACTATATGACCGATTTGCCTACGAGCGAGTTCGCGCGGGGGACGTTATCGTCTCTTTCAACTACGACCTCGCCTGCGAACGTGCGCTGAGGAACGCTGGTCTCTGGGAGATCGATGACGGGTATGGCTTCCGGTTGGGCCTAAACTCTATACCTCATTCGGTTGTCAGGGTGCTGAAGTTGCATGGCAGCATAAACTGGTGGGGGACCATCTTTAACGGCATGACGGGTTTCTTCCAGGGTGGGCCAAATGCGTTCCCGTTCAGGCCGGTCATTCTCTTTCCGGACGACTTCGAATTTTTGTGTTATCCGCGGGGTTTTTCGGATCCGTTGTGCCCATCGGGGAACTCGAAGCTCGCCGCGCTTCCGGCGCTCATCGTGCCCACCCGCCATAAGCGTTTCTACACCCAGACTTCCGCAGGACGCGAGTGGGAGGGTTTTTGGGATCACATCTGGTTGCAGGCCGGCCAGTCTCTCGAAGCCTCGGATAGAATCGTCGTCATCGGCTATGGCATGTCTCCTGCCGACCAGAAAGCGCGTAGACTCCTGCTTGAGAAGTCGAACAGGCAAGCAAAGATCACACTTGTGTGCGGAGACAAGAACGCCCTTCTTCACGGAGAATTCAAGTCTCGCGGATTCGTAGAGGTAGAACAATTCAAGAGAGGCCTCTTCGAGGAATTCCTGGGCGACCAGTCCTCTAGTCGGCTGGATCCGGGGCGGGAATGACACCAACGCGCCCCTGGTCGGGAACAAGAAATTTACGGCTGAATAGGCTATGGCGGGTAGCCGAGTTCTTGATCTTGGGTCCACACGCCCGGATGATACACGGAGACACGTCTTCCTGTGGCGGGATTACGAGCGCGCGTCGCGAGAATCGCGCCTAGCTGGAGATTTCCAGCGTCGATTTGATTCCCTGAACCTCGCGGTTAAACCACTTGGCAAAGTCCGTCCAGGGTAGCCGGGTGGTGAGCAGCCGGGCGAGCGTGCCGGGCCATTTCTTTTCAGCGGATTTCAGCGCCCGGATGGCCAGACGGTAGTGAGTAGGGCTGGCATTCACGCTGCCGAAAACGACGTTGTTGCGCAGCACCAGTTCGCGATTGATTTCCGCCGCATGCACCAGTTCCGTCTTGTCGCCGCCGGTCACGCTCAAAAGGCACAGGATGCCGTCGGCCGCGAGCATCTGCATGGCCGCAAATCCCGCCGTCGTGCTTCCCGTGCATTCGAGGATGATGTCGGGCGCGGGAATCTGTTTGCTGAGCTGGTCGAGCGGGGTGTTCTCGACAGAATGATAGTTGCACCCCAGAGCCTTGGCGATCTGCGCCCGCTCGTCGCTATCGGATTCGCGGCTTACGACCATGGTGTCCAAATCGCGCACTCGCAGAGCAGCCGCACCGAGCAACCCTACGGGCCCCGCTCCCAGCACGAGCGCGGTCTTGGGTTTGGAGGGCAGCCGCTTCTGCATTTCCAGTGCTTCGGCAACGCCCTTTTCGACGATGGTCATCGGCTCGAGCAGCACCCCGATTTCGCGGATCGCGCGGTCGATCTTGAACAGGAATTCGCCCGATTCGCAGTACCGTTCGGCCATGTAGCCGTGACGGCCTTTGATGCCGCGCTCGGTGTACTGGCCGCTGCTGCACAGGTCGGCGCGGCCGTGCAGGCAGTTGAAACATACGGTGCACGGACGGCGCACCGAAGCGACGACATGGTCGCCCGGCTGGATGCCCTTGATCTCGCCGCTGACCGATTCCACGACGCCGAAATTTTCGTGACCCAGAATCAAATAGTTGCTGCCGCCGGGCGCTTCGCCATACAGTCCTTCGCTGATTTCCGCATCGGTGCCGCACAGGCCCACGCGCAACACGCGCACCAGCGCCTCGCCGGGCGCCGGCTGGGGATCGGGTGCGTCCGGAACGAAATGGGTGCTCTGCTTCTGTCCGGGAATAACGGTAATTGCCTTCATGAAATGGCTCCTTTCGTGAATCGTGAAAATCCGTTGATGGTTTCCGCGCGCGCCGCTGGCCACGCGCGGCGTTAGCTCGACAGATGAATGTCGAACAGATGCGCCCGGCCGGGTTCGAGCCGAATGTAAAGTCCCGCAGCCATCTCCTGCCCGGAGCGGGAATATTCCGCCTCGTTCAATTGATCGTAGAGGGTGTAGGTGGCGGCCGGGCTGGCGTCCAGCGCGACGCGTCCCTGGACCGCGCCTCCGGTCGGGTTGGCCGCGACCAGCTTCCAGGCGCTGTCCGATCGCCACTGGTAGACAATGAGGCTATTATGCGTGTGATCTCCCGCCCAGGCCGCTTCGAGCAGCTTCCAGCGGCCGGAATGAAATACCTCTTCATGGCTGAGCCGGAGCAGCCGTCCATAGAGATCTTGCAGGAACTCGTCGCGGGGTTCGCCCGCCGCGCGCGACATTTCGATCGGCTGGTGAATCTTTCTGCCGTCGATCTGCCCATGATAATAGAAGCGCAGGCCGGGCGCGGTCGCCGCCAGGGTGGCCGCCGCCTGGATCCGCTCGGGGCCGAAGACGGCCGCGGCGCGCTGCTCATCGTGGTTTTCGAGAAAACGAGCCATGCGGTCCTGCATCGCCGCATCGCCCGACAGATGCCGCCGCAGCTCGCCCGCCGAGCCGTCGCGGAGGAAATCGTAGAAGCGCTTGTCGTAGGTGAATTGGAAGCCGAGCTGCTGCAGTTGCGCCTCGCGGTCCCAATACACCTCCGCCAGCCAGACCAGTTGCGGCGCGGCGGCGATCGCTTCCTGCCAGAACTCGGTCGCCGGCGCCGGGTCGGAAACGATCCCCTGCCAGGTCCGGGCGAAAATCTCATTGAGGGGCAGCATCGCCATGTCGCAGCGCAGGCCGTCGGCGTGACGCGCCAGTTTGCCAATCACCTCGATGAGCGCCCCCCGCGCGCCGGCATGGAAATGGTTCAACTGCGCGCTGTCGAACCAGGGCGGGGAATAGGGATCTCGTCCGTGCGCCAGGACTCGCGGGGTGCCGTCCTTTTCCTCGCGCAGGTAAAACATCTGAGGGTTACTCCGGAAGTCCGATTCGCCGCCTTCGACGTAATATTCAGGATGGCTTTGCACCCAGCCGTGGTCCGGCGCCGTGTGGTTGGGGACGAAATCGAGGATCAGCCCCATTCCGCGCGCGCGCAGCTTTCGCCTCACGCCGTCGATCTGCCGCCAATCGCCGATGCGCGGGTCGGGCCGGTAATCCTGCACCGCATAGGGCGAGCCGACGATGTCCTCCAGCTTCCAACCGGGGAGCGCGCGGTCGTATTCGGAGAAGCGGTTCGCATCGCTGCGGAACTCCAGGCGCGCCTGCGGGCTTCTTTGCCATATACCCATTAGCCAGACCAGATCGAACCCCATCTCGCGCAACCGGTCCCACTCGGCGTCGGGCACCTGGCCGAGCGTCAGCTTTTTCCCTTGCGGGTGCGAAAGCTCTTCGAGCCATGCCCAGGCGGGAATTTCGATCATGTGCGGATGAGGCCGAAGAGAAAGGGGTGGTAGGGAAGACCGGTTTGGGGACACGCATTCTCCTTTCGCGTGAAATACCCATCATAGAACAACCCGGGCGCCTCGGAGCTGCCGACAAAATCGAAAAAACAGGTTTCGCATTCGCCCTGCGCGATGCCGCGCGGCGAAGCGGAAGCGGGCCGCTCAGGAGAGATCGGCAAATCCCGCCGACTTGTCCGGACCTCCGCGGAAGCCTATTCTGGAAGAATCAGGGCGCGATGGAAGCAGAGACACATTCTCCCGGATTTTGGGGCTGGTTTCGCGATCGGTGGCTGGTTGTCGCTGCTGTGGGAACGGTCGTGGCGCTGGCCACGGCGCTGCTCACCGCGACGATCTTTGCCCCGAAAGGAAATCCCGCCATCCGGGCGCCCGGCTTTGAGCTCCTCGATCAGCAAGGGCGCCCGACCTCGCTCTCGCAGTTTCGAGGCAAGGTCGTTGTGCTCACCTTCATCGACCCGTATTGCACCCAAATCTGCCCCCTGACGACGCAAAGCATGCTGCAGGCGCTGCGCCTGCTCGGCCCGGCCGCGGCGGCAAACGTGCAACTGCTCGGGATCAATGCCAACCCGGATAAAACGCGGATTTCCGACGTGGCCTTCTACACGCGCGCCCACGATATGGATGGCCGCTGGCGTTTTCTCACCGGCACGCGGGCGCAACTGGAAGAAGTCTGGCGCGGCTATCACGTCTACGTCGCCGCCGTCGGCAACCATATCGACCACGAGGCGGTGGTCTACCTGATCGGCCGGAGGGGCCGCGAACGCGCGGTCTATTCGACGCCGATGAGCTATGGGGATGTTGGCGAGCAGGCGCAGATGCTGGCGAAAGCCATCGCGCGCCTGCTGCCGAGCCGGCCGGCCGTGCTTCGCGAGGCCTCTTTGGAGCAGAACTCGCCGCTGGTGCCGGCGGAAACGGCAACTCTGCCGGCCTTGGGCGCGGGGCATTCCGGCGTGGTTCTGGGCAAGGCGCATGCGCACCTGCTCTGCTTTTTTGCCAGTTGGCTTGGAGAAACCACGAACCTGCCGGCCCAACTGGCCGGGCTTGACGCCTATGGAGTCCGGGCGCGCCGGAACGGGTGGCCGGCTCCGGTCGCGGTGGATGAATTGGCTACCGAAACCTCTGCGGCGGCCGCGCGGAAACTTTTTGAGGGGATGGCGGCAACGCTCGACACCCCGATTGTTGAGGATGCCAGTGGCCGGTTAGCCGATGGGTATCAGGTCGAGGAGTTGCCCTGGTACGTGCTTACTTCACGCTCGGGGAAAATTCTCTGGCGGCACGACGGGTGGCTTTCGCCGGCCAAACTCATTGCGGGCGTGCGAGGCGCGCTCGCTGCCAGGTAATCGCGCGCCGGCGCCACGCCCGCCACTTTCCGCTTTTCCCTCGCGGGGCGGGTTTCCGCTGCTGGCTTCTGCCGCTACGGGGGGCCGAAGCGTTTGCCGGGGAATCCCGCCGCGCGTCCTGCCGGTTTCTATCTAGTGGATCTGACCGCGAATTTCCCCGCCCGGATGCGCTTTGGTGTGCACGTTGACGTAGGCGTCGCCGTCCCGGATCTCCTTCACGAGGTCCGCTATGGTTTGCCCCTTCAGTGGTCCTCCCAGCTGCGCGGCCGTGATCGTACCCCGGGCCAGCAGACCGCTGAATTTCCCCGTCTTGACCGGGTAACTCTTGGTGGGATAGAGCCAGACAGCGACCGGACCGTTCTTGCCCGCCGCAGCCATGTGGATATGCGCCATCGTTACCTCGTCG
>DATLRW010000234.1:0-8338 GCA_035534495.1 Candidatus Dormiibacterota bacterium
CGGCGGGCTCCCGGGCGCTCCCAAGGCCGGCGAATGCCCGCTCTGCGGCAAACCCGCCGTGCGTCTTGGAGTTAGAGCCCTACTCGCTGCGGCCGGAGCAGCGGGCAAAGGCCTCGTCCTGTCACCCTGTAGGACCCTCGCCAAACTGTAGATCGTTGCCCTGGCGACCACACGGTTGAGTGCGGAAATTAGAAGGAGGACAGCCTCTATCCCAGGCCAGGCCCGGGGGAAGGTTCCGGGCGCCCGAAAGAAACGTTTCGGTAGACTCTCAGGTGAGCATCGATCATCGCGCTCTCCTGAAACAGGGTCAGGGCCCGGTGGCGAGCGGACTCGCCCAGTTTCCGCACCAGTTCCGGATCGAGGGCCAGACGCCGCATGCAAGAGGCCAGACTTTTTGAATCGCCCGGGGGAAATTGTAGCCCGGCATCGCCCACCACCTCCGCCAAGCCGCCGATGGAGGAGACAATCAACGCCTTGCCTCGCATCATCTGTTCCATCGGTGCAAGCCCAAACAATTCTTCCCACAGCGAGGGCACAACCAGCACCCGTGCCTCGGCCGTTGCGCGCTGTAGATCTTCGGTCCCGAGCATCCCGGTAAAGGTCACGCGATTCTGGAGTCCCAGGCGCTCGACGGCGGCTTCCACGCCGGGCCGCTCCGGCCCGTCACCGACGAAGATCAGTCGAAATGGCAGGCCCTCGCGATCGAGAAGCGCCGCCGCTTCGACGAGCACGATCATCCCTTTTTCCGGGACAAAACGCCCCACATAGGCAAAGGAAATGATCGCATCCCGCCCGTCCTGGCTTGCTTCCGAAAGCGGGAACGGTTTCATCGGCGGCACACCGTGGTAAATCATCTGCGTATGGGGCAAAGACAACCGGCGCAAGACGTGGTTTGTGATCGCCACATTGCAGGCGACTTTTTTGCAGAACCAGTGCCGGGGGAATCCCAGCGCCCACATCCGGAAACTTCTCCACATTCCCAGGCCGGCGTTGCAGCGCAGGCATTCGCGATGCCGGCCCGCCTGGAAATGCCCCGGGCAGACCTTTTGTGTCGGTTGGTAAATCAGCAGGCCGTTGGGACAAATCGCCTGGTACACATGGTGTTCAACGACCGCGGGCCGGCGCAGCAGCCATGCCAGGATCATCGGCAAAAGGGCGGGCCCGGCCAGATGAGTCACATCATGCCCGCGGATCAGGCCTGCCAGCCGCACAAGCCCCGGCTGCCGAACCACGCGGCAAGCAAAATCGGCATCGCTCGCCTCGCCCGCGGGGGTTGCGGTGGCAACGGTGACGCCGTGGCCTCGCTCGGCGAATTCCTTCGCCAGCCTTTCGACGAATCGCTCCACGCCCCCAACCGACGGCGGGAAATAGTGCGAGTAGATCAGGATGTTCATAAAGTCCTCAGGACTCCCCTGAGGGCGCTCTGAAACAGCGCTCCGCGGCCCTTCTTCCGGGGTGATTACCCGCCGCGACGTTCCTGGCCATGCCGATCGCCTGGAGCAAACGGTCCACGCCCAGCTGTGGGGACCAGTCCGCAACTCTTTGCCGTGCTGCCTCGCTGATTCGGCGGAGACGCGCGGTGTCGCCAAGAAGGCCACTGAGCAGCGAGGCCAGTCTCTCCACGTCGCCTACAGGAAAGACAAAACCCGTGCTTCCCGCATCAACCAGGTCAAGACGGGCCCCGACCTTGTCGCTTACGATGGGAACGCAACCGCAGAGCATTGCTTCGTTGACCACCACCCCGAACGGTTCGTAGTCCGAAGGCAGCACGAGCACGTCCGCCGCTCGGTACACCTCAGGTAGAGCCGACTGGTTGACGAACCCCAGCATCTTCACACGGTCTTTCAAACCTAGCTGCTCAACCTCTTTTTCGATTGCGGGCCGCAGCGGCCCCTCTCCGGCAAGCAGGAGATACGAGCCAGGCACTGCCGCGCGCGCGAAGGCACGGACCAGATCGAGGGGACGTTTCCACGGCTGTAATTTCGCCGAGAACACAATCACTGAAGCGTCGGCGGGAATGGCCCATCCAGATCGCACCGCAGTGCGGTTCGTCCGAGCGGCCGCTTCTTCCCACCGCTGGTTGTCCACGACGTAAGGAGTCAGCGCAACACGATTCTCGGGAAACCCGAGTGAACGCATCAAGTTCATCCCCGTTGTTGAAGGCACTATGGCTACATCGGCCAAACGAAACAGGAGCGGCCAAAGCAGCCGCTTCACCCGCCGCTTCCACGCGCGGCCGTCCCGGGAGTCGAGTGTGGCGGCGTCGGTGCCGAACAGCACGGCCGTTCGGCTCGCCTTGGCCGCCAGCAAACCGAGCCAGAACGTCGCATAGCGGTAACCCGTGTAGAAAATCACCGCGTCGAACTGTCCCCGGCGGATGAGTTTCCATAAGCCCGTGTTGACCAAACCCCCAAACCGCTCAAGGCCCGGCCGGGGCGAGCGGTTTGGCAATTGGGCCCACGGATAGCCCTCGAGCAGCGGAATGTCCCACTCCACTTCCCGTCCAAACCCTGGATCGAAGCCGGCACTGGCGCCCTGCAAGCTGCAATAGGCCACCTGAATTTCCACTCGCGGGTCGCGAGCCAGGCGCTGGTAGGCCGGCGCGCTGTACTGCGTCGGGTGTGTGGCCACCAACAAGACGCGATATTTTTTCTCGGACACGGCACAGGCCTCGCCGGCTTGCTGAACATTCATGACATTCATGAAACGAGGCCGCCCGACAGGCTGCGCTGGCCGGCGCGCCGCAACCAAAGGCGAATCCCCTCGATCTTACCGGCCAGAGAGCGCCGCGTTTCACCGCGTTGATGTTTTCGATCCGACAGGGCGTTAGCGAGCCAGGCGCCCAGGCCGACGGCCGCTCGCTCCCCGACGCCAAACCACCAGGCCAGGAAAACCGGTATGCGCCACCGTGGCAGGTTCTTCAGCATGATGTAGGTGTAATTCCGGCAGTAGGCAAAGGCGCGGGGCGGCCGCTCGGCCCGGTCGAGTTCCGGCGCGCGAGGCTTGACGTGGTGATAGACCAGGGCCTGCGGATCGTAAAGCACGCGATAGCCCAGGGCCTTGGCTTGCAGGCACAGGTCGAGCCCGTACATCGCCGCGTCGTCGAAATTCAAAACCGGATCCATGTCGAGCGAACCAAGCAGAGCCCGGCGCCAGACCCAGTTGCATTCCATCACCGTATCCACTTCCACGACGCGTTCACCGTCCATCGCGGCGACGTTACCCCACGTTTTTCCGAACCAGGTCACACGGCCCGGCTTTCCCCGCAGCTTGTAGGGAGCCACGCCGGGAACCACGACCCGCCCCCCGACCACCCCGACGGACGGATCGCTGAAATGGCGAAGAATCGCCGGAAGCCAACCATGCGTGACGGTTACATCGTCATCGAGGAACGCAACCAGCTCTCCCGTGGCGAGATGCAACCCGGCATCGACCGGCGGAATGTGGCCGGCCACCTTGACCCAGGCGCAGCGAAGGCCCGCGGCGCCCAGCGACCCAGACCCCCAAGACTCAAGGAGTTGCCGCGTGGCCTGGTCGCTCTCGCGGCCGATAACGACGATCTCATCCGGTTGTGCGGCTCCTTCGAACAGGGAACGAACGCATGCTTCAAGCGCGTCGGGCCGCAGGTAAGTCGGAATGACGACAGAGGTCAGCAGCTTGTCCATCAAGGCGCCTCAGGCCGCCCGGCTTCGGCTCGCAGGAGGCTTCGTCGCAGCCGCCCTTTTGGTAGAGCACTTGCCAAAATTCTCTTGCAGCGGCGCAGCCCGCGAATCGTCGGCTCACCGAAGGCCATGCCCACCAGAGACTTGAACCCCAAATCCGTGATTTCCCCCCGGCAAAGCGGTGACTCAAGCAGCCACGGGGCTTGCCGCACGGCCAGCCAGCAGTGGCGACAAGCGTCCCGGAATCGTCTTCGCCGAAATGCGCGCGCCGCGATCCAATTGTGCCGCCATGCCAGGACCGTGCGTTCGCCTCGTACGCGTTCCTCGCCCGAACATTCCGACAGACAGGAGCGCCTTAACGCGATAGTGCGCGACCTCACGAAGACCTTCGACGTCTGCTGCGGATGAATGCGATAGCCGAGAACGATTTGCGGGATTAGCACAACCGGGCCCAGCGGCGAGAGACGCACCCAAAGGTCGTGATCCTCAGCGGGGATGTAGTCGTCCTTCCAGCCGCCCGCCTGCGCTACCGCCGTGCGCCGCAACAATACCTGCCCGCATTGTGGCACCCAGCCCAACATCGCATCGAGCCAAGTATTGCGTACGTAGCCGCGCAGAGGATGCCGAACGCGGCGCTGGCTGCCGAGGTTGAAATCCAGGCGAGCTCCCACGGCGGCAATGGCTCCCGGATGCGATTGCAGCGCCTCTAACAACCGGGATAACGCACCGGGAAACAGGAGATCGTCATTGTCCAGAAAGAGGACGAATTCCCCCCGCGCCTCCCGAAGTCCGGCATTTCGCGCGGCCGATCGCTCCCTGTGCTCATCCATTCGCAACGAGTGAATGCGCCTGTCTTCCAGCCCTCGGAGCCAGTCCCAGGTACCGTCTTCGGAAACGTCGTCCACGACAATCAGCTCCCAATCGGAGAAGGATTGCGCAACCACGCTGGCCACGGCCGGCTGAAGAAACTTCAGGCAATTCCGGGTGGGGATGATGACGGTGATCATGACCGGCTGTCCGTGCCGCCACGCAGCGCCGTGGTCGATGGAACAGCGGCCAAGCGAGGCGGGCGCAATTCTCCGCGGCGAGTGAGGGCCCGCTTTGCCTTCCGAAGCCTCTCCGTCACCCAGGTGCCTAGCGTTGCATGGACGAAAGATCGCCACGCCGTTTCGGCGATGAGCACCCGGCTAGGGGGCGAAGCGAGCAGCCATGGAGCGCTCAGGGCCGCCTGGCCACAGCGGCCCAGGGCCTTCCAAGGGTGGCCTCGTTCAAGCGCGCGCCAGGACTGACGAATCAGCCGGTGGGCCAGAATCGAACGTTCCGCCCTTTGCCTTTCGTCTGTGCCTTCGTTAGCCACGGCGGCCCGGCGGAGCTTTATGTTGAGCGCCCACACACCGGCCTGGGGGGTTTGACCTGGATGTATCCGATAGGCCACCACCGGTTGCGGAATCAATACGGCCGGAGCGTACCGCCAAAGGCGCAGCCAGAGGTGATAATCCTCACTCAGGCGCATCGCCTCCTTCCACCCACCCGCCTCGACGATAGCGCTCTTCCGCAGCAACGTACGGCCCTGGTGGGGAATCCAACCGAACAGCATGTCCTCCCAAACCTTTTTGAATACGCGGCGGCGGGGATGAGGTGCGCGGTTCCAGCTGCCCCAACTATTCTCGTAAATCAGAGCGCCAACGGCACCCGCCGCCGTGGACTGCTGGCGCAAGGCATCAGATAGGCCAGTCAGGGCCCCATCCAGAAGCCAGTCGTCGTCGTCGAGAAACATGACAAATTCGCCGCCGGCTGCCCGCAATCCCGCGTTGCGCGACACCGATCGCTCCCTGTGCTCATCCATTCGCAACGAGTGAATGCGCTTGTCATCGAGAGACCCGAGCCAATCCCAGGTGCCATCCTGTGAGCAATCGTCCACAACGATCAGTTCCCAATCCGCAAAGGATTGCCTCTGGACACTGGCGATGGCCTCGCGAAGAAACGCCAGCCGGTTTCGGGTCGGGATAATGACCGAAATGAGAGCGGGGCTTTTCATGACAGGCGATGCGGGCTAGGGTCTCTCCACGGCCGGAAAAGAAGAACGGCCCGACGGTTCGCTCGTTTCCGGCTGGCCGGTGGAATGCGCCTCGATCTCGAAAGGTAGGTCCAGAATACTGTGAAAGTTTGCCTGCGTGTAGGCGATCGGCTGCGTGGCCATGATGAGAGGGGGAATCAGACCCTCCAGCTCCGCCCATTCTCCCCCATCGAAAATGGCGCCGCGCCACATGTAGGGGCCCGGGCGAAGCGGAAGATAGGGAAAGCGGATATGAAAGACGCACGGGCCGGCCTCCAGATTTGTAAACGACCAATCCAGGTGCCAGATGACGCGACCGAGTTCATCGTCCAGGTGGATTCCCAGAACTCCCCGGACAATCGGTTTCGGAAGAAAGGCATGAAAGCGGAAACAGGCCGGTGCGTGTTGCTCGATGCGATGATCCTCCTGCCCCTGGGAACCGGTGATTTCCCACTGGTACAACTGGACCTTTTTGGAATCGGCCACATGCGCCTCGCCGGATAGAACTGCCGACTCGTAAGCGGCCACGACCGTCTGCGTATCTCCTTCTTCCCGGATGCTTCCCCGATCGAGCCACAGGCATCGGCTGCAGAGACTGCGAATCTGGTTCATGTGGTGGCTGACAAATATCACGGTGCGCCCGTCGCGGGCGACTTCGCCCATCTTCCCCAGGCACTTTCTCTGGAACTCGAGATCCCCGACAGCGAGGACTTCGTCGATAAAGAGGATGTCGGGGTCCAGGTGAGCGGCAACGGCAAAGCCGAGACGGGTCTGCATGCCGCTGCTGTAATGCTTGAGCTGGGTATCGAGAAACGATTCGACCCCGGAAAAATCGACGATGGCGTCGAATCGCTTCACCAGCTCCCGCCTCGGCATTCCCAGAATCGCCGCGCTCAGCTGAATGTTTTCCCGCCCGGTCAGCTCGGGATGAAATCCCGTGCCCACCTCGAGCAGGCTGCCCACGCGGCCGCGAATCTGCGCCCGGCCGCCGGTTGGCCGCGTGATGCGCGAGAGCACCTTGAGCAGGGTGGTCTTTCCGGCCCCGTTGCGGCCCACGACGCCCAACACCTCACCGGCCTGGACCTCGAAAGAGACGTCTCGCAAGGCCCAGAAGAAAGGCTTGCTGCCGCCCTCGCGCCTGTTCCAAAGCCGCGCCGGGGCTCGCAGGGCATCCGTCAGGGTGTCGCGCAAGGCCCGGTAGCGCACCTTGGAGCCAAGGCGATAGCGCTTGGACAACCCACTGGCGCGAATGACCGTTTCGCTCATGCTTCAGACCACATCGGCAAATATGTCTTCCATCCTATGGAAATAAACCAGCCCGCCCAGCAGCAGAACGAGAACCGCGGCGCAGGAGATCAGGAGATAGAACCCGTTCACTTCGCCGTGTCCGGTGATTCCCCAGCGGAACCCATCGATCACGCCGGACATGGGATTCAGGTCGTAGAGCCAGCGCCAGCGCGCCGGCACCAGGTTGCTCGGATAGACCACCGGCGAAGCGAACATCCAGAACTGCATCAGAAACGGGATGACGTAGCGCACGTCCCGGTAAACGGCATTCAGGGCGGAGAGCCAGAGCCCGGTCCCGAGCGCGGTGGCGACCGCGAGCAGGAGAAGAGCCGGCACCAGCAGGAGTCCCACCCGAGGCTCCACTCGGTAGTAGACGAGCATCCCGATCAGGACGATGAAGGAGATGGCGAAATCCACCAGCCCCGACACCACGCTTGCCAGGGGGAGGATCAGGCGCGGGAAATACACCTTGGTGATGACGCGTTGATTCTGCACCATCACGCTGGTCGTGCTGGTGACGGCGTTGGAAAAGTACATCCACGGCAGAAGGCCCGCATAATAAAAGATGGGATAGGGAATGCCGTTGGAAGGGATCTTCGCCAGTTTCCCGAAGAAAAGCGTAAATACGACCATCGTCATGAACGGTTGCAGGATCGCCCAGCCCACCCCGACCACCGTTTGCTTGTATCGCACCTTCAGGTCGCGCCAGACCAGGAAATAGAGCAGTTCCCGGTAACGCCAGATTTCACCCCAGTCGAACTCCAACCAGGAGCGGCGTGGCGCAATTTCGGCAACGGGAACGGGCGCGATGGGCGCAGGCGAAAGTACAGCCCCGGAATCCGACATCTAGACTCCCTCCCGGATTGGTGGGGCATCCGCACGCGCAGCTTGGCCGCAGGCGTCTCTCATTCGGATTTCCCGCTGGCCGGCCATTTCTGTCCTTCTCCACCGCCCATGGCGGCAGGATGGCTGGGGTGAGTTTCCAGGGTTCTCACGTCCTGCCGTTCGATTCGCCTCATCATGGCGCTGCGGTTGACAAAGTACCGGCGCAACTGGCCGGTGATTTCGCGCGGAACAACGTCTACCTGATTGTAAACCATGCTTCTCCAGGAGATCGGGCCGCGGGCCGGGACCAGATGCGTTCCCCACTGAAAAACAAATCCCAGGTTCCACGCCACCAGGAGCGCCAGAACGGCACAGGCCGATCGCCATGCCGCCGCGTGATGGCGAGTCCAGCGCAGCAATCCATTCAGCAATGCTGCCAGACCAAGCACGAATAAGACCGTAAGAGAAATAAAAAAACGGTTTCCGAAGCTCGACAGGCCGTTCCAAT
>DATLRW010000235.1:0-3916 GCA_035534495.1 Candidatus Dormiibacterota bacterium
AATGGGCAATGTGCCGGACGTGAAAGGCGGTCCAGCGCGCCACATAGACGGCGCCAGAGGACTCAGCCAGAAACGGAAGATTGAAAGGCCGCTCGAAGCTGCCATAGGGCGCCGTGGTCGCGCTCATCCCCATCGGCGTGGCCGCCCCCATGTCGGTAGCGTAGTCGACCTCCTCCGACATGGCTCCGGCCTTCAGGGCGAGTAGGATAAGCAGATTCCTGATCCGCTTTAGCTCCTTTACAAGGCTTTCGTCATTCTTCGGCTTGGGCATGAGGTGTGCTCATCTCCTCTCGGCGGGGATCCTGTGGCGGCACATCACGTTCGGCCGTTATCTGCAGTCCCCCGCTTGAAGTACCTCGCAATGCGGCTTACGCGGGACATCTCAAGGCCGACGATGTTCCGTATCTTGGACTGCGGGACTCCGGCCTTCGCCAGTTCGACGATGAACAGGTCCTTCAGGAGTTCTACGGCGGGGTGCTTTTCCGAACCTTGTTTTTCCTTTCGCACTTCGGCGTCCTCCCTGCGTTTCAGCCTCTGGAGGCGCGTGAGCGCCTCGATCGCACGCCGGTGTCACGCTTCCGAATGGCACCGAGTTCGACGCGTACGGTGTTGCCGCTGGTGCCCAACGGGTCCGCGATGTCCTTCGGCCTGAGCCCCGCCTGATCGAGCAGGGCAATTTGCTCGCGCTGTTTCATATCCTTCGTAGCTAAGACCGCTAGCAGGCGAAGGATTTTATCCATTTTGTCGAGGATGAGTTGCCCTATATCGGCCGGCATCTTGCTCCCTAACGCCCCCGCTGGAAGCAATGTATCCTACGCGGCTGTCGCGCATGTTATTCCATTAGGGCTACCCGGCCGACCACGGCGATTATCAGATTGACGTACCGGACTGCCCAATGGAATAGGGCGGTGCGAAGCTTACGGGCGGTACAGGGCTGTGCCCGCGTGCTCGTTCCTCGCCTCACTCGGGATAACCGTCTGAAGGGGTTCGTTCGGGCGGGAAGCTCTTTTACTCGTCCCCGCCGCTGCCGACGCGCAGCACGGCCAGAAAGGCTTCCTGCGGAATATCGACGCGGCCGACGCGCTTCATCCTCTTCTTCCCTTCCTTCTGTTTTTCGAGCAGCTTGCGCTTGCGCGAGACGTCGCCGCCGTAGCATTTCGCCAGGACGTTCTTGCGCATGGCGGCGATATTTTCCCGCGCAATCACGCGGCTGCCGATCGCCGCCTGCAGCGGCACTTCGAACATCTGCCGGGGAATCAGTTTCCTCAGCCGGCTCACCAGTTCCCGGCCGCGCTCGAACGCCTGCTCGCGGTGACAGACCATCGTGAGCGCGTCCACGGGCTCGCCGCCGATCAGGATGTCCATCTTCACCAGATCCGCGTCGCGGTAGCCGGCCAGCTGATAATCGAGCGAGGCGTAGCCGCGGGAAACGCTCTTCAGCCGGTCGTAGAAATCGAGCACAATTTCGTTGAGCGGCAGCTCGTAGGTGAGCATCACGCGGGTCGGCGAAAGATATTCGATGTTTTTCTGCACCCCGCGCTTTTCCTCGCACAGCTGCAAGACGCCGCCGACCGATTCATCCGACGTGATGATGACCGCGCGCAGCATCGGCTCGGCGATCCGGTCGATCTCGGCCGGCGAAGGGAATTTCGTGGGATTGTCCACCTCGACGGTTTCCCCATTGCGCCGCGTGATCCGGTAGCGAACGCTCGGCGCCGTGGTGATCAGGTCGAGGTTGAATTCCCGCTCGAGCCGCTCCTGCACGATGTCCATGTGCAGCAGGCCGAGAAACCCGCAGCGAAAACCGAAACCGAGCGCCACGGAATTTTCCGGCTCGTAAAACATGGCGGAATCGTTCAGTTGCAGCTTGCCGAGGGCGTCGCGCAGGTTTTCGTAGTCGGTCGCGTTGACCGGGAACAGGCCGGCGAAAACCATCGGCTTGATCGCCTCGAAGCCTTCGAGCGGCGGGGCGGGCCGCGCCGCATCGACGATCGTATCGCCGACGCGGGCGTCGGCCACGCGCTTGATATTGCCGATCACGTAGCCGACGTCGCCCGCTTCCAGCTCGGCGAGCGCCACGGGCTTGGGAACGAGCGTTCCAATCTCTTCGATATCGGTATCCAGCCCGGCCCCGCACATCCGGATCTTCATTCCCTTTTTCATCCGGCCCTGCTTGACCCGCACGAGCACGATCGCCCCGCGGTAGGCGTCGAACCAGGAATCGAAAATCAGCGCCTGCAGCGGGTCCTCGGCCGAGCCCACCGGCGGCGGGATTCGAGCGACCACCGCTTCGAGCACTTCCGGCACACCCACACCGGTTTTCGCGCTGATTTCAAGCGCTTCCTCGGCGGGGATGGCCAGCACCGACTCCATCTGCTGCTTCACCTGTTCGGGCTGCGCCGCGGGCAAGTCGACTTTATTGAGGACCGGAATAATCGTCAGATTGTGCTGCGAGGCGAGGAACGCGTTGGCGACGGTTTGCGCCTCGACGCCCTGGCTGGCGTCCACCACCAGCACGGCCCCTTCGCAGGCGGAAAGCGCGCGGGAAACCTCGTAGGAGAAATCGACGTGGCCGGGTGTATCGATCAGGTTCAGCCGGTAATCGTGACCGTCTTTCGCGTGATACAGGAGGCGAACCGTTTTCGCCTTGATCGTGATTCCCCGCTCCCGCTCGAGGTCCATCGAATCGAGCACCTGGGCCGTCATTTCGCGCTGGGTCAGCGTGCCCGTGAGTTCGAGCAGGCGGTCGGCAAGCGTCGATTTACCGTGATCGATATGCGCGATGATACAGAAATTGCGGATGTACTGGGGATCCATGTTTTCCGGCTATCGCAACCGAGTGTGCCATAAATCCCCGCCTGCGGCCAACGCCAACCCCCGACAATGCAACGCGGAAGGAGGGAGTGTTGCAGCCGTCTCCCCGGGCGACAGTCGCGACAGGAGGTAAGTGACTCGACGACTGGTTGCCCCGGGGGACAGCGGGAACTACAATCGTGGCGGCCGTAGCATTGATCCGTGGCAGCGCGGCCCGCATCTTTGGGGCGCGCCCGCCGCAAATGGCTGTATCCCGTCTCCCGGGCCTTTCTGATGATGTCGAAACAAGAAATCTTAGCGGACGTCGAGTTCGGACAACGAATAGCAGAGGACGAGGGTGATGCCCTAGCCGCCTACTTCGTCGAAACCGATAACTGGCGGCGCGTCTTTGGAGGAGGGGTCGACGTCATCTACGGGCCTAAAGGCTCGGGCAAAAGCGCGCTCTATTCGCTGTTGGTGGCTCGCACCAACCAACTGTTCGACAGAAACATTGTTCTCGTACCGGGCGAAAACCCCCGCGGCACCCCCGCCTTTCGCGACCTGATGACTGACCCACCTGCGTCCGAAAGGGAGTTCATCAACCTATGGAAGCTCTACTTCCTCTGCCTGCTTGCGGCAGCCTTCGTCGAGTACGGGATCAGCGGCGAGGAGGGGGCACATCTACAGGAGGCACTCACGGCCGAGGGCCTCAGGAGGGGCAATCAGTCCCTGCAGGGGCTGATTCGGTCAGTTTTCGACTACGTAAAGCGGTTATTACGGCCGACGGCGGTCGAAGGCTCTGTTCACCTAGACCCGATGACCCAACTGCCAAGAGGCTTCACGGGACGGATCGTATTCGCGGAACCAACAAGCGAGGCGAGGGCCGCTGGCGTTCAGTCGGTGGACGCCTTGCTGGCGTTGGCGGACCAGGCGCTCCGGCGAAACTCCGGCCTTACGGTTTGGATCCTACTCGACCGGCTTGACGTTGCGTTCGCTGACAACCCGGAGCTTGAGCAAAACGCGCTGAGAGCCCTATTCCGCGTCTACCTCGACCTGCTGGCACTGGAAAAGATTCAGCTGAAGATCTTTCTGCGGTCCGACATATGGAATCGCATTACCCGGG
>DATLRW010000236.1:0-5566 GCA_035534495.1 Candidatus Dormiibacterota bacterium
CCACGATCGCGCGGGCGAAGGCGGCGATATCGCCCGGGGGACAGAGGAAGCCCGTTTCCCCGTCTCGAATCAGGTCCGGCAGGCCGCCAACGGCAGAGGCGATGACGGGAATGCCCATCGCCAGGGCCTCGAGCACGACCGTCGGCCGGCCGTCGAGCCGCGATGGCAGAACCAGCGCGTCGTACTGCGCGAGCACCGTGCGTACATCCTCCACCACGCCCAGGAACCGCAGCCGGCCTTCGAGCTTGCGGCGGCGCATGGCCGCGCGGAGTAGCGGCTCCAGCGGTCCAGCCCCGGTCATCAGGAAGGACATCCCGGCTTGCGGGCCTATCCTCTCGGCGATGGCAAGAAAGTCGAGCGGAGACTTCTCCTCCGACAGGCGGCCGGAGCAGCCGACGACGAAACGATCCGGCGTGGGCGCGCGCGCCGCCGGCACGTAGCGCGCGAGGTCGATCCCGCTCGGGATCAACCGCACGCGCTCGGGGGTTTCGCCGTTCGCCAGCAGCCAATCCTGCACTGGGGCGCTCTCGACCAGGATGAGGTCGATAAAGGCGGCGAAGCGGCGGTTGTTGGCGGTGTGGCCGACGATGTTGAACAGCAGATCGACCACGCGCAGCCGCGGAAAACGTTCGCGCAATCGCGGGAGCGCCTCGTAGAACCAGGTGCTGCCGGCGATCCACAAGGCATCGACCCGTTTCGATGCGATCGCGTAATCAATGAAGTCCTGCCACTCCTCCGGGACGAGGAATCGCGGCAGGTGGTAGATCTCGTCGGTGGCCGGCTCGAACCAGGACGTGGTGTCGCCGTGTTCGGGCACGCTCGGCAGGGTGGTGACCACGATCAGCCGGTAGCCGGAAGCGCGCAGTTGGCGCAGCACCTCGCTCAGCAGGCGTTCGGCGCCGCCGAGCAGCAGGAACGGCATCGCCAGCAGCAAGGTCGGCCCCGCTCCGGCGGGGCGGATATCGCGGCGGAGCAGGTTCGCCGGGCCTTCCTCCGCCCGCAATCGTCGCGCGGCCTGGCGGCGGGACAGATCGAGCGCGGCCGGCGTGATGCGATCCCGCTCGGCCTCGCGGATCAGACCCGCCTGCACCGCATTGGGCAGCAGGCCGGGCGCGCTGCTCAGGCTGCCGGTCGCGTGCGCGCGGTAGAGAAACAAGGGTTCGCCGGTGATGTTGGCGAAGCGCGCGCCCAACGCGGCGAGACGGATCCAGAACCGCCAGTCCTCGTGCAGGAAGGTGGCGCCCGCGGGCACGTCCTCGTAGCCGCCCGCCTGTTCCCAGAGGGATCGGCGGAACACGGCGCAGGTGGTCACATGGTTGCCTTCGAGCAGGTCGGACAGGTCGGGCGCCGGCAGGAGGGTATAGGTTTCATCAACCGCGCCGAAGCGGCGCACCGAAGTAGACACGGTATCGTAACCGTATTGTTCGACCAGGAAGATCGCCTTCTCCAGATAGGTCGGGCGCAGCATGTCGTCGGCGTCGAGGCAGCAGATGTAGCGTCCACGGGCCTCGGAGATGCCGAAATTGCGGTTGTCGCCGACCCGGTGCCGCCCCTCGCGGAACAACACATTGGTCCGGGCGCGGGCGAGCGCGCGCAGGGTGGCTGGCGTCCGGCCATCGGTGGAGCCGCCTTCCACGACGATGATCTCGACGTCGCGCACTGTCTGGGCCAGGACGGAATCGACGGCCTCGGCGACGAAGGCGCCGTAGTTGAAGCAAGGGATGACGACGCTGACCAGGGGCTGGTCCGTCGGCCAGCGGCCTTCCTGATGCGGCACGATGTCGGGAAGCCGCCCCTCCGTCCGGCTCCTCGGTGCCTGCACCGAGCGCGCGGCCGCCGTCAGGGACGCCGCCGCGGTGCCATTCCACCGGTAGGCGGCCGAGCGCCCGATTTGCCGCAACAGCGCGCGCGGGCCGCTTCGGCGCAGAAGATCGAGGGCGATTTTCAGGCGCCGGCCATCGAACCCGATCATCGGAAACAGGGATGACCCATCGGGCGCGCGCAGCGGAATCCGGAACCGGCGGTCATTGCCCGGCCTTCACAAAGGCGCGCCGCAGCCGCCGGACGGCGCGCGCCGGGAGGGTGAGTGGGTCGGCTTGCAGCGCCTCGTATGCACCGCGCCAGTGGCGGGCCTGCCCGGCGTTCCAGTCCGCCGCGGATGCGCGCACCGCGTCCTCGTGCCACAACTGGGTCAGCCGCTTGCCAAGATTCGGCGTAAAATAGCGCTCCAGCAGCAGCGGCAGGCGCAGGACGCGCGCGGGCGTCGGGCGAAACTCATGCACCACCGTATAGGCAAGGTTAAGCCGTACCTCCTGGTCGGACAGCGCCTCCGGCTCGTCCGCCGTCATCGCGGCAAGCAGGCGCTGCACGACCGCGAATCGCGCCGGATCGCGGGTGGCAACGCCGATATAGGTGGAGGAAAAGCCGGCGATGGCCGTCTCGAACCCCTGGAAGTTCAGGTCGGGGAAGCCGGCAAACAGCGATTGCATCCCGCGTACCGTGGGATAGAAGATGTGCTCGTACGATCCATTGTACCAATTGGAATTGTCGCGGGTTTCCGAGATCAGCGGCACTTCCAGGATCAGCACGCCGGCCGCGGCGAGCACCGACAGGCTGGCCGCGACCGCTTCCTTGATGTCCAGCACATGTTCGAATGTTGCGATAGACGTGACGATGTCGAACGCGGCTTCATGCGCGGTGGCGAAGCCCGGGACCAGCAGGTCGGCCCCGATGATCTCCACACCGGAAGCGGCGGCAATGGCCGCCGCGGTGGGATTCGCCTCGATCCCGCAGCGACGCCAGCCGCCTTCGAGGCGGCGCAGCAGAAAGCCGGTCGCGCAGCCGATATCTAGCACCGCGCCCCCGGCCGGTGCGAGCGCCTCGATCAGCAGCTTGGTCCACAGCAGGCCGTGCTCGGCGGTGAATTCGTAGTCGTCGTAGCCGTGCGCGCTGTCCTCGGCACGATGGTAGTAGTCGTCGGTATAGAACTGTGCAGTCGTTGCGGGCCGGTGTTCGACCACGCCCATGCCGCAGCCGGCGCAGAACAGCACGCGCGCGCCGTCGCCGCGCTCGGTCGCGCGAGCGACCTCGGTGCCATCGCACACGCTGCATCGAAAGGCGGAGGGAACGGCGAGGGCGGAGTCGGACATCGGCGGGGCGGGCGATCTCGAGATGGGGGTGGCGCGGGCGCGGCAAACCACAGCCGGTCCGGCAGGGGCGGTCCGGTGCTAGCGGTCAGGGGGGAGCAGGTCAATCGGAGGTGGCGGCGGTGGGGAGCACGATCGGCATGGGTGTTCCAGCCTCCCGTCGAACGCCGCGGAAGATCTCGCGCACTCGGGCCGGCCGGAGCCGGTGTAACCGGGCGAGCAGCGCGCGCCCGATGGCCGGCCCCAGCAGCAGCGGGCGGCGTGCGAGCGCCGCGCGGGAAGCGTCCCCGTACCGCAACGGCATCAGGCGTTTGCCCAGGCTGGGCGAGTAGGCCCGCTCGAGCAGCAGCGGCGGCCGGATGATGCGGGCCGGAGTAAGACGAAACTCATGCACCACGCGATAAGCAAGATTGAGCTGCGCGTCCTTCTCGGAGAGCGCCATCGAATCTTCGGCGGTGATCGCCGCGGGCAAACGATCGAGTTCGACGCCGTTCGGGGCTACGATGCCGGCAAGAAGATCAAGGGCCGTAAGCGGCATGCGATGGTCGATACCGATGGCCGGGCGCTCAAGCTGCAAGCACACGCGGCGAACATCCAGGGCCGTGGCGGCGCCAGGCCGCTGTTGCGGGCTTCACGTCCGCGCTGGCCGTTCGTGCAACTCGCCTTTGCCGACGCGGGCTGCCAGGAGCCAAGGGTCGCTGCCGCCAGCGCCATCCGCGTCGAGATCGTTCGTAGGCCCGTGGGCCAGGTCGGCTTCGCGGTTCACGCCAAGCGCTGGGTGGTCGAACGGCTCTTCGCCTGGATCAACCGAAGCCGCCGCCTCGCCAAAGATTTCGCGGCCACAATCGCTTCGGCCGAATCCTTCCTCTATGCCGCCTTCGCTATCCTGCTGCTACGTAGGCTCGCACGTTGAGGAACCGATTCGAGACGAACTCTGACCCGCCAGCCAGATGCGGTCGCCTTTCAGGCCATTAACCATCTCTGTACAATTTGCGCTTCTTGCCGAGCGTTTCCCAAACGATCCGTATCTTTCCGACTACTCTACGCGCAATGGAGGGAAAATATGCCAATTCCCGCTGCTTATAGAAGGCGATCTGCTCGGCATAGTCTATGCCCTCGCCGCACACGTTCATCACTTGTCTAATCCGGCCTTCAATGGCCGGGTCAACCACATGGTGCAGTTCAGAAATGGACTGTGTCCCTTCTACTCGCGGCTTACAAATGAAGTGTTTCAGTGTGGCCTTTACGTCGAGATTATGTTGGTTGGGTAGATGTCCGGTATCGATACACTGAAATTCAAAGCCGGCCGCACTAAGTGCGTTACCATATTGATACATTCCATATGCGTGATCACCGAGAGTCGCGTCATACAAGATTCCGGCATTCGAAATCCCGGGTGAAAACTCGGACGAGTTTCCACGCAAGGAGTCCTTCAGGATGTGGTATATGATCGCAAGTTGGTAATCGTGATAATCATCACGAGGCATCTCATTCAGGATAAGCAAGAATCCATCGTCTTTTAGAACCCGGCGCATCTCCCGCAAAGTGCCGAACAAATTACTGGCATGATGTATGCTGGAGCTTGCCACTATGAGATCGTATGTCGCGTCCCCTGTCAGAATTGGATCAAATAAGCCTAAGACCGCCCTTATTTTTGTTTCGTTACCACCCAAACGCTCTACAACTGCCGGCATCAGCGTTTTCAAATTGTATTCATCGCAGTCTACCGCCTCGATGCGTGCGACCTGCGGCAATTGTGACAAGATTGCTGTCAGCCACCCACCACCGGAGCCTATTTCAAGCACCCGCGCATCCCTGCTGGGCAAATAGTCATTCAGGTCTATTGCCGCCAAAGCAGGAAAAAACGTCGATTTGATGTTCTCCAAGTGCAAATCCGCATCTTTCCACATTGGGGCGTACTGCGGATAATGTTTACTAACGGCTTGCGCCCATGTCTCCGTAACAACTTTAATCTGCTCTGGGAGCCAATTTTCCACGGAAGATCTCCTAGGACCAGTTTCATATGTCAGACGCCGTACTAGCTTACAACGAACGTGCCCCTACGGCACATCCGTGAGTAACTCAAGCCTTCCTGCTGCTAGCCGGCTACTAGCCGGGCGACCCAGTAGGTACCACAGACGATGTATCGGAACCGGCTGTCCGGGCGGGACATCCCTGACCGAGCCCCTCCCCGGTGCTGGCCTGGGCCAACGTGCTACCGGTCGGGCGGGCCGCCGTCAATCATTTGTGAACACCGCCGGCAGGGCGTCAATCGCCCCCGGGGTCAATCGACCGAAAAGCTGGTGCCGCAGCCGCACGCGGATTTGGCGTTCGGATTCCGCACCGCGAAATGGCTGCCCATCAGGGCGTCCGTGTAGTCGAGCTCGGACCCCGCCAGCAGATCCAGGCTGACCGGATCG
>DATLRW010000237.1:0-3660 GCA_035534495.1 Candidatus Dormiibacterota bacterium
CGGAATTCCGGGCGCGGTGTCATGCTGGATCACGGCAACCGCTTTCGCCGCCCACGTCTTTCCTCCGTCGAGCGAGCGGCGAACGAAGACGCCATTTCGCGTGGCGTTATGCGCCCAGTAATCGGTTGTGCCGAGCTTGTCGAAGGCGATGTAGCAGAGAATCGCGTGGCCCTGATTGTCGTAGGCAATCGAAACGTCGCCTGAAACCCGAAAATCGGTTGGAGCGGTTCCCGACGCCGCATGCCAGGTTTCGCCGCCGTCGGTCGAAAAGGAGACGCGGGCGTTGTTTTGGAACGCCACAGCGACCTGCCTGGGGTTCTGCGGGTTCACCGTAACTGAAGGCTCGGTGAACCATCCTGATCGGGGCGTCAGTGTGACCACACGGGCCCCTGGCGCGGGTGCAAGAGCGGCAATGGCGTTCGCTCGACGCTTGGCGGCGGTGTTTGCCGTCGCCGCAAGCGCGGCCGCAAGCGTGAAAAGGCCCGCCATCCGGAAAAGTGAGGCGCGGGGGCGGGAGAGATTCACATGGCGAAGGCGGAGAGGAGCGAATCGGGCTCCTGCGTTCTTGTCGGAATGGGCCAAGAACTTACGCCTCCTCGTGATTCGCCTGCCGGCTGCCGCCGCTGGCAGCGAACTCCAGTTCTACCAGATCGTGGCCCAAGCGGTGAAGCGGCCGCTAAAGGATTTGGCTGCTGCCGGCCAGCACAATGGAATATCCGATCCGGTGAAGGGAAAGCAGATTCCTCGCCCTCCGCAGCGGGCTCGGAATGGCAACGTAGGACATTATTCAGGCAGACAGGAATGGCCGGGCGCGCCGGGCCCCCGTGCGCGGATTTATTGGGGGGCCGCGTCGAGAACCTCGCGCACTTTTCGCGCGAGGGCTTTGGGAGGGTAGGGTTTCGGGAGGACAGCGGCGTTGCAGGCGGCCATCGCCGCGTTTTCCTCGGGATAGCCGGAAGTGAAAATGACCGGAAGGCGCGGCTGGCAACGGCGGATTTCCTCGTAGGCTTCCGGGCCGTGCATTTTCGGCATGACCATATCCATGAGAGCCAGCGAGACCTCATCCCGGTTCTGTTCGAACGCCCGCACGGCTTCTTCCCCGTCCTGGGCGGCGACCACGCGGTAACCGAAGGACCGAAGCACCGCACAGGCCATCCTCAGGATTCCGTCATGATCCTCGGCAACCAGAATCGTTTCACTGCCGCCTCGGACGGCCGCTTCGATGGCAACCGGTTCGGGGAGGGCTTCGCCGGCAGCGGCCGGCAGATAAACATGGAACTGGCTGCCTTCGTTGGGCCGGCTTTGGACCACGATGAATCCATCGTGCTGCTTGACGATTCCGAGCGTGGTCGCCAGACCCAGCCCGGTCCCCTGGCCCACTTCCTTGGTGGTGAAAAACGGATCGAAGATCTGTTCGATCGTGGCGGCGTCCATGCCGATTCCGGAATCCGAAACTGAAAGAGCGACATATGGTCCCGGACGGCAGTCGCCGGAAAGCCGCGGATCGCCCGCTTCGAGCAATACGTTTCGCGTTTCGATGGTCAGGTTCCCTCCATGCGGCATGGCGTCTCGCGCGTTGACGCACAGGTTCATCAGCACCTGCTCGATTTGCCCGGAA
This sequence comes from Candidatus Dormiibacterota bacterium, assembly GCA_035534495.1. GTDB lineage: Bacteria > Acidobacteriota > Terriglobia > Acidiferrales > UBA7541 > JAKASX01. The sequence continues at coordinate 1,619 of DATLRW010000237.1, forward strand.
TCGGCCTGCGTGGCGCGCAGGTTGGCGGCGAGCTGGAGCGTCATGTGAATCCCTTCGCCGATCAACTGTTGAAGAAGTTCCGCGGTTTCGCCCACCAGATGGTTCAGGTCGATGGTGGAGGGGTGGATGACCTGCCGGCGCGCGAAGGCCAGGAGCTGGCGGGTGAGGCCGGCGGCGCGAGTGGCCTGTTGCTCGATTTGCCGGAACGATTCGGCGGCCGGGCTGTCGCCGGGGATGTCCCGGCCGCCCAGGCCGGCCCATCCCATGATGGCGCCGATCACGTTGTTGAAATCGTGGGCGATGCCGCCGGCGAGCTTGCCCAGAGCCTCGAATCTCTCGAGTTGCCGCATCCGCAATTCGATCTGTTTCCGCTCGGTGCGCAAGGCGGCCTGCTCGAGTTCGCGCCGGATGGTGGGTACCAGCCGCGCCATGTGGTCCTTCATGATGTAATCGTGGGCGCCCATCCGGATGGCGTTGACGGCCGTTTCTTCCCCCATCGTGCCGGAGACGAACAGGAAGGGTATATCCAGGCTCCTTTCCCGGATCATGGCCAGGGCGGCCAAGCCGCTGAAGCCGGGCATCACGTAATCGGATATCGCAATGTCCCAGGCGGCATCCAGGCATTCGGTCAGCCCGGAAGCCGAATCGACCCGTCGGGACTCGACTTCGTAGCCGCCGGTGCGCAAGAGACGCACCACCAGTTCGGCGTCGGCTTCGGAATCTTCGATCAGCAGAACGCGCAGCGGCGTAGCCATCTACGTAACCCTGCGGATGGGTGGAGGGGGCTCGTTCAGCAGAAGCCAGTAAAGGCCCAGTTGGCGTACGGCTTCCACAAATTGCCCGAAATCGACCGGCTTGCGGATGTAGCTGTTGGCGCCGAGGCCGTAACCCTCAATGATGTCTTTTTCTTCGCTTGAAGAGGTGAGAATCACAACGGGCAACAGACGTGTGCGGGTGTCGGCGCGAAGCCGGCGAAGAACCTCGAGCCCGTCTACCTTGGGCAACTTGAGATCCAGCAAAACGACCTGCGGAAGCGGATAGCCGTCGCCGCCGGGGTCTTTCCCCGGGCCGAAGAAGAAGTCCAGGGCTTGGGCCCCATCGTGCGCGATAATGACCTCGTTGCGGAGGTTGTTCTTCTCCAGGGCGCGGAGGGTCAAGGTCTCCTCGTCGGGGTTGTCTTCCACCAGGAATATGGGATATGCCGCCATAGCGCTCCTTTTCGAAAACGGGAATCAGTCACAATCGAAAATAGAAAGTGGCGCCGCCCTCCACCTGTCCTTCCCCCCACACCTTGCCTCCATGGCGATGGATGATTCGCTGAACGGTGGCCAGGCCGATGCCGGTGCCCGGGAATTCGCTACTGGGGTGAAGGCGCTGAAAGGCCCCGAAGAGCCGGCCGGAATAGGCCGGATCGAACCCTGCCCCGTTGTCGCGCACAAAGAAGGCTGAGGATCCGTTTTCTTCCGTGCGGCCGAACTCGACGTGGGCGTGTTCGCGCTTCGAGGTGAATTTCCAGGAATTGCCCAGCAGGTTTTCGAGCACGATTCGCATCAGCCGCGGATCGGCGTTTGCCGTCAGGCCCGGGGCGACGACAAATTCCACTTCGCGTTCCGGCTGCTGGCGGCGGAGCTCGGCGGCGATGGAACCCGCCATCTCGCTCAAGTTGGTGGGCTTGCGGGAAATTTCGGCGCGCGTGACGCGGGAAAGACTCAGCAGGTCGTCGATCAATTCCCCCATGCGCCGTGTGGCGGCTCGGATACGCTCCAGATGGGCCTTCCCCGGGGCATCGATCCGGTCGGCCTGGTCCTCGATCAGAGCCTGGCTGAAGCCGTCGATGCTGCGCAGGGGGGCGCGCAGATCGTGAGAGACGGAATAACAGAATGCTTCCAGCTCCTTGTTGGCCGCTTCCAGCTGGGCGTTGCGGATTTTGATTTCCTGTTCCATCTGCACCCGCATGGTGATGTCGCGGACCGCGGCGCAGACAAGCTTCCCCTCGTTGGTTTCGACCTGCCCGAGACTGATCTCCAGAGGAAATTCGGTCC
>DATLRW010000238.1:0-14659 GCA_035534495.1 Candidatus Dormiibacterota bacterium
GGATCATCCGTTTTACGTAAAGAGGGTCATTGGCCTGCCGGGCGATCACATCAAGATCGTGAACTCGGTCGTGTATGTGAACGGCCAGCGGATGAATGAGCCCTATGTCGAACACGATCCTGCCGCCTACGATCCCTTCGCGGAAAATTTTCCGCCGGCCTCGGTGGATTATTTCGATGCCGCCGTTCTTCCGCAATGGGCGGTCGAATTGCCTAAATACGTTCAGGACGGGCAGCTCGTCGTGCCGCCCGGGCGCTATTTTGTGATGGGCGACAATCGCGATCACAGTTGGGACAGCCGCTACTGGGGCTTCGTGCCCAAAGACGCCGTCATGGGCCGCCCCTTTGTCATCTACTGGTCGCTCAAGGAACCCGAGCAGAGCGACCTTGATGTCTCTACTTCGTCCCGGAAGGGGATATTGGGCATGCTCGATTCGCTGATGCGCCTCCCGTTCGATACCCGCTGGCATCGGATGTTCAAGGGAGTGCACTGACCCCGCCTTTCCTTCACCGGAGGCTTCTGTCAGAATTCCTTCTTCATGAGTCGGTTCCGTCGATGGGTTGCCGGGATTGCCGTCGCATTCGCGCTGCCGGTCGCGGCTAATTTCGCTATGTCGAAGCTGGTCGACAGCAAACGGGTGAGCCACCTGCTCACCGCGCGCCTGGAATCCTCCTTTGGCCGTCCGGTGCAGGTGGGCCGCTACCGTTTCAGCTTCTGGAGCGGGCCACAGGTCGAGGCCGATTCGGTGACCGTCGGCGAAGATCCCCGCTTTGGCCATGAATATTTCCTCCGCGCGGGACAGCTTGGCGCCAGGCTGTCTTTGGGCTCGCTGTTGCTTGGCCGCGTGAACTTCAGCAGTTTCTCGCTCTCCGACGCCAGCCTGAATATTGTGACCGTGCATGGCCGCTGGAACCTGGCCGGCTGGCTCCCGCCGGCGCCCTCGGCCGGGCGGGGCGGGAAGGCCGCAGCGGCGCGTCTGTACCGGATCGAAGTCGACAACGGCCGGATCAATTTCAAGCGCGGAACCGTGAAATTGCCTTTCGCGCTGGTCGATGTGAACGGCAGCGTGGATGAGACCGCGCCGGGCCAATGGTCGCTTTCGCTCGAAGCGCAGCCGCTGCGGGCCGCCGTTACGCTGCAAGACGCCGGCACGCTCCAATTGACCGGCCAGGTGGGTGGAACCTCGACGCGCCTCCGCCCGGCGCGCCTTTTTTTTCGCTGGCAGGACGCTTCCATCTCCGACGTGCTGCGCCTGTTCTTCGGCTATGACTACGGCATTCGTGGCCGCCAGGACCTGAGCCTTCAGACCAGCAGCACCGGAGAGAGGTGGCAGTTCAAGCTCGACGCCCGCGACAGCGGCCTGCACCGCTGGGATTTGGCCGCCCGGCAGGGCAATCCGGGCTTGAGCGTTCTCCTGGCCGGCTCCTGGTTGCCGGGGGAAGGGAAGCTGACGCTCGCGCGGGGCGATATCGAAGGCCCCTCCACGTCGATTGCCCTGGCTGGCGGGTTGAATTGGCCGGTAGCGGCTTCGAACCAGGGCCAGAACCCGCCACCCTCTCCTCAATTTCACTTGCATCTATCGACCGCGGGAATCGGCGCGGAGGATCTTCTTTCCTGGTACCGTTCGTTTCATCATGCGATTCCCGCCAGCATGCGCGCGGCGGGCTGGCTGCAAGGCTCGGCCGACATTGACGGCTGGCCGCCGCGCCTCCACGAGGTCTCGATTTCGGCCCTGGGGCTGAGCGCCAAGGGCGGCGCGCTCGCGGCGCCGGTGAGGCTGCGCGCGGCGAATCTGCAGGCGTCCGGAAGAAAAGTGACCGTGTCTCTTTCGGGTCTCGATTTTGGCCCTCGGCTCGGCCAGTTCAATATCGCCGGCCGCGCCCGCCGCCAGGGACGCTGGGATTACCGCGTGGAAGCCGCCGGCGACTCGCGGCAAGTGGGCGATCTCATGGCCGCGGTCGAGGCCCTGGGCGTACGCGCGCCCGCCTACTGGAGCCAGTTCAGCGGCGGGGCGAAAATCAAGATCGATTGGACGGGAACGATCCCGTTTTCCCGGCAGACCGTGCTCGCCAAGGTCGATTTGCGCAACGCCGTGTGGCAGGAACCTTCACTGCCGGCGCGCGTGCGCTTGAATAGCGCGCGCATTGACGCCTCCAGCGACCGCCTCCGCTTCGATATCGGTTCGGCCGACGCCCTGGGCGCTTCCTGGCACGGCTGGTTGGAACGCCCCCGGCCCTCGGGCGCCTGGCGGTTTTCCCTGGCGGCGAACGAGCTTGACGCGCGCGCCGTTGTCGCGCGGCTCCGGCCCCAGGCGCAGCATCCGAACCTGCTCGAAAGGATTTTCGGTTTCGGCCACGCCGCCGGTTTACCGCCGCTATGGCCCGCGTCGCTCGATGCGACGGGAACGATGCAAGTGAAGCGGCTCCAGCTGGCCCCATTGGCGCTTGATGGCCTGACCGGCCAGGTCGCCATTCATCATGGCTCGCTCGAGTTGTCGCCGGCGCGGGCGCGATTCTACGGAGGCCACGCCGGGGGCGCATTTTTCTTCTCGGTGGACAATGGGGTTCCGGTCTGGAGGCTGGAGAGCCGCCTGAACGGCGTAAACCTTGCGAAACTGTCGCGGGCCTTTGCGGAATCGAAGACCCGGTTCTCGGGACTGGCCGCGGGTAGTTTGCGGATTTCCGCTCGCGGCGTCACCGCCCGCTCGCTGCTCGATTCGCTTGAGGGCCAGGCGGGGATTCAGGTCCTTGGCGCGCGCGATCGAAGTTTCGATTGGCTTGCCACCCTGGAAGCCGGTCACGCTGTTTCGGGCGGCAGCGCTTTCGAGAGATGTTCGGCCCAGGTTCGTTTGAAAGCCGGAAAGCTGACCGTAGAAGACCTTTCGGCCGTTTCCCGGCGCGGCCGCGTCGAGGCAACCGGAGGCATCGATCTGGCCGGCGGCGGGACGCTCGCCATCGAAGCCCGCTTTTTCCCGGCAACCGGTTATGGACGGCCTGGCTCGCAGCTCGATGCGCGTACCTATGATGTCACCGGCAAAGCCGTCGATCCCCTCATTCGGTTCCTGCCCTCGGCTGAAAAGTTGAAGCCGTCGACTCCCTCCCGCTAACGGCCCCCGAGCGGCGATGCAGCGGCCATGACGAGGCGCGGCGGCCAAGGGCCGGGCGTTTGCCGCGAGCCAAAGAGCGTGTTAGCGTCGAGGGTGTTGGCTTCTTTTGCCACCAAGACGAAAGCGCTCGGCTGGATGGCGGCGCTTCTTCTTTCCCCCGCCGTTATCCTTGGGGGCTCGCGCCGCGCCGGGCCGTCCTTTCCCACGCTCGTTCCCGGCGAAACCCTCCTCTACGTGCTCGAGTACCGGAGCAGCATCCAATCGCAAAGCGCCGGGCCGATTTATACGGCCGCGGAGGCGCACGGACTCGATATATCGGTCGGCTCGCGGATTCGGCTCGATGTACTCGGGGTGAGAAACGATCCCGGGCAAGGGCGTCTCACGCGCCTGCGCGTTACCTACGAAACCTGCGATGCGAGGGTGCACAGCGATGCCTACGATCCCGGCGCGGAAACGCTCCAGAAAGAATATGGCGACCTGCGGGGCCGCTGGTTTGAATTCACGATCGACGAGCAAGGCCGCGTCCGCGATGTGGTCGGCCTCGACAAGCTGGAACCGGATGAAAACGCGCGAAACGCCATTCGCCAATGGCTCTCGACCATCACCGTGCCGATGGGTCTTTGGAAGCCCGGCCTGAAACCGGGGAAGAAATGGTCGAGTGAAATTCCGCTCGCCGGCATTCCGCTCGCGGGCCTGGCCTGGCGCACTGTGTCTTCCTATCGCGACAACGAGCCGTGTCCGCCGCCGATTGGCGCAAAACCGAAATTCCCCCGCCAGTCGTGCGCCGTCATCACAACCCGGCTGGAAACCGTGCGGAAGGGCCCGCGCGGCGACCCGACGCCGCTCGCCTATCTCCGGCAAGGACTGAAAACCAGCGGGCGATGGACGGGTAGCGGCCAGAGCCTGAGTTACATTTCTCTCTCGAACGGCCTGGTCTTCAGCAGTACGGCAACGGAAAACGACATGGTCGACCTGACTGTCGCCTCCACGCTTTCAGGTTCCCGGCTTCGTTACGCCGCGCGGACCGAAAGCCGTTCGCAAATCGCCCTGATCTCCATCACCCTCCCCGGCGGATCTTCTCATGCGAAGCATGCGATTGGTCCCGCTCCCGGGGGCGAGCAGCGGCATCGCTGAGCGCCCGCATTGGCTTTGGCAAGCGCGCGCAGGACGACCGGGGCCAGGGAAAGGGATATTTTCTTCGGGGATGCTCTGTGATAGTTTCTCCGCATGGCTGAGCAACCAGCTGGCCCGCCAGAATATGCGGATTGGATCGGCCGGACGGAAACGAGCGCCGATCTGGTAACGGCGGTTCCGGCCGCGGCGCTCGCCGCGACCCTCGATCGTGAAGATCCGTTTCCGCAAACGGGAGACCCGCTGCCACCGCTATGGCACTGGCTCTATTTCCATTCCTTGATTCGGCAATCGGAACTTGGCCCGGACGGTCATGCCAGGGGAGGAGGGTTTCTTCCGCCGTTTCCGCTTCCGAAGAGGATGTGGGCGGGCAGCCGGTTGGAATTCCGGGCGCCGCTTCGCGTCGGCGACTCCGCCACGCGCAGCTCGCGCATCCTGAAGGTTCAGTTCAAAAAGGGCCGCACCGGACCGCTCTATTTCGTGACCGTTTCCCATACCATCGGCGGCGGCGCAGGCATTTCGATCGTGGAAGAGAGCGACATTGTGTACAGGGATTACCCCAAGGCGGGCCAGCCGACGGCCGAACCCCCCGCGGCCCCCGCCGAGCGGAGTTGGGAGAGGACGGTGCGGCCGGACGAAGTGCTGTTGTTCCGGTATTCGGCGCTCACGTTCAATAGCCATCGCATCCATTACGACTGGCGTTATTGCGCCGCGGTGGAATCCTACCCCGGCTTGGTCGTGCACGGCCCGTTGATGGCGACCCTCCTGGCGGACCTGGTGCGACGGAATTTGCCGCAATCCCGCGTGACAGGATTGTCGTTCCGGGCCGTTTCCCCGCTTTTTGTGAACGCCCCGTTCCGGGTGTGCGGACAGCCAGGGAAGGATGGAAAATCCGCGCACTTGTGGGCGCAAAACGATGCGGGCCAACTGGCGATGGATGCCACAGCGACCCTTTTCTAGAGCTTGCGCGTCCGGCCCTTATCGCTTCCCCGGGTTCTGCCGTAAAATTGAGAGACGGCCCGTGCTCCCGTGCGGGAGCCTTTCGCGACTGCCCCGGTAATCCGGCAAGGATAATTTGGCGATGACGATCCACGGCGAAACAGTGGTGATCGCAGGGGAAGACATCGTTCAGAGCGTGGCCGATGCCCTTCAATACATCGCCTGCTACCACCCGGTCGACTACATCCGCTCTCTCCGCGCGGCCTACGAGCGGGAAGAGGGCCCCGCGGCGAAGGAAGCGATCGCGCAAATCCTGATCAACTCGCGAATGGCGGCGATGGGGAAGCGTCCGGTCTGCCAGGACACGGGAATGGTGGTTGCGTTTGCCAGAGTCGGGCAGGATGTGCGCATCGCATCGGCCCTCAGCCTCGAAGACCTGGTCAACGAAGGCGTGCGCCAGGCTTGGCGGAGCCGGACGAACCCGCTGCGAGGGTCGATCGTGGCCGACCCTCTCTTTACCCGGAAGAACACCGGCGATAACACGCCGGCTGTTCTCCATACGTCGCTTGTTCCGGGAAAGACGCTTGAGATTGCGCTGGCCGCCAAGGGCGGAGGCTCCGAGAACAAGGCGCGCTTCACCGTCCTCACTCCCTCGGATTCGGTGGCCGATTGGGTGCTGAAAACCATCCCGACGCTCGGCGCCGGCTGGTGTCCGCCGGGCCTGATGGCGATCGGCGTCGGAGGCACCGCGGAAAAAGCCATGTTGCTCGCCAAGGAGGCCATCTTCGAGCCGATCGATATGAGCGAACTCCTGGCGCGTGGACCGGCAACGCCCGTCGAAAAGCTGCGGGTGGAACTGTATGAAAAAATAAACGCTCTGGGAATCGGCGCCCAGGGTTTGGGCGGGATAACCACCGTCGTTGACGTGAAGATTTCGACGTTTCCGACCCACGCCGCCTCGATGCCCGTGGCCTTGCTTCCGCAATGCGCCGCCAATCGTCACGCCACGATTGTCCTGGACGGGAGCGGCCCGGTGAAGCTGGAGCCGCCCGACCTTTCGGATTGGCCCGCGGGCATTCTCGAGAGAACGGCGGCCGAGGCCAGGCGCGTGAATCTCGATACGCTGACGCGCGCGGAGATGACAAGCTGGCGCCCGGGCGAAACCCTGCTGCTTTCCGGCCACCTATTGACGGGGCGGGATGCCGCCCACAAGAGAATTGCCGATGAGATCGCCCGTGGGGAAGAGCTTCCGGTCAATTTTGAGGGCCGGACGATCTACTACGTCGGCCCGGTCGATCCGGCTCCCGGCGAGGTGGTCGGTCCCGCCGGGCCGACGACCTCGACTCGAATGGACAAGTTCACGGACATGATGCTGGATCTGGGGCTACTGTGCATGATCGGCAAGGCAGAGCGGGGCCCGGAAGCGGTGAGATCCATCGCGCGGCATGGGGCGACGTACCTCATTGCGGTCGGGGGAGCGGGCTTGCTGGTTTCCAAGGCCATCCGGGCGGCGCGCGTCGTCGCCTTCGAGGATCTCGGCATGGAGGCGATCCACGAATTCGAAGTGGAAGATATGCCCGTCACCGTAGCTGTGGACACGAGAGGGCAATCCATTCACAATATCGGCCCTGCTTACTGGTCGCGGCAGATCGCGGCGCGCGGCGGGCTGGTGTCCTTAAAGTAAGCTGGGCCAATCCGGCGCCCGAACTTTGAGGTTGTTCATGAGCGACATCAATCCACGAAGCGGCAGTTTTGAGGAGTACCGGCGCGGCGTGCGCGAGCTGTGCGCGCGATTCGACAGCCAATATTGGCAAAAGCTCGAAGCGAGCGCTTCTTACCCCGAAGAATTCGTCGCCGCGTTGACGGAGGCCGGCTGGCTCGCCGCTTTGATCCCGGAGGAATACGGCGGAGGAGGGCTGGGCGTCACGGAAGCCTCGGTGATCCTCGAGGAGATCAACCGGAGCGGCGGGAAGGGCGGGGCGTGTCACGCGCAGATGTACGTAATGGGCACGCTGCTGCGCCACGGGTCGGAAGCGCAAAAGCGCAAGTATCTTCCCGCGGTCGCTTCCGGCCGGCTGCGCTTTCAGTCGTTCGCGGTAACCGAGCCGACCTCCGGAACGGACACGACAAAGATCACGACCTTCGCGGAGAAACGGGGCGACCGTTATATCGTAAACGGGCAAAAGGTATGGATCTCGCGCATGCAGCATTCCGATCTGATGCTGCTGCTCGCCCGCACCACGCCGCTGGCCGAGGTCAAGCGGAAAACGGAGGGCCTCTCGGTGTTCCTGGTCGACCTGCGCGAGGCGAAGGGCCTGACCGTTCGGCCGATCCCCAACATGGTGAATCATGAAACCAACGAGGTCTTTTTCTCCGATGTCGAGGTGCCCGCGGAAAATCGGATCGGGGAAGAAGGCAAGGGGTTTCGCTACATTCTGGACGGGATGAACGCGGAGCGCATTCTGGTCGCTGCGGAATGCATCGGCGACGGCTACTGGTTCATCGACAAGGCTCGGACGTACTCGGCATCGCGCATCGTGTTTGATCGTCCCATCGGGCAGAATCAGGGCATTCAGTTTCCCATCGCGCGCGCCTACGCGAATATCTGCGCGGCGGACCTGATGCGATACGAAGGCGCGAGCCTGTTCGATGCCGGAGAGGCGTGCGGGGCCCAGGCCAACATGGCCAAGCTGCTGGCCGCGGACGCGTCCTGGGAGGCCGCGAACGTTTGCCTGCAAACCTACGGCGGCTTCGGTTTCGCCGAGGAATACGACGTCGAGAGAAAATTCCGGGAAACGAAACTCCATCAGGTGGCGCCGGTTTCGACCAACATGATCCTCTCCTACATCGGGGAACACGTGCTCGGCATGCCCAGGTCCTTTTGAATATGACGGACAGCCAAAATGAACCCCTTCCCTTGGAAGGCCTGCGGGTCGTCGCGCTGGAGCAGGCCGTCTCCGCGCCGTTTTGCTCGCGTCAACTGGCCGACATGGGGGCTGACGTCATCAAAATCGAACGGCCGGGAGAAGGCGACCTGGCGCGCGGCTACGATAGCGTGGTCCATGGCGAATCGGCCTATTTCGCCTGGCTGAATCGAGGCAAACGAAGCCTGGTCGCGGACCTCAAACAGGAACGGGACCACCGTATCGTTGCGGAGTTGATCGCCCGGGCGGACGTTTTGATCCACAATCTGGCGCCCGGCGCGGTCGAGCGCCTGGGCTTCGGTTACGACGAATTGTCCGCCAGGCATCCGCGCCTGATCTGGTGCGGAATGTCGGGCTACGGTCCCGACGGGCCCTATCGCGACAAGAAGGCCTACGACATGCTCGTGCAAGCGGAATCGGGAATCGTGAGCCTGACGGGGACCGAGCAAAATCCCGCCAAGGTCGGCATATCGATCACGGACATCGGCTCGGGCCTGTACGCCTATTCCTCGATCCTGGCGGCCCTGATTCAGCGCGGCAAAACCGGCCGCGGCGAGCGCATCGACATCTCCATGTTCGAATGCATGACCGAATGGGTGATGCCGCCGCTCTACGTCTGGTATGGGACAAAAAAAGTCCCCATTCGGGCCGGCGTGCGGCACAACATGGTTGTCCCCTACGGCGCCTATCGCTGCGCCGACGGCCTGGTCATGTTCGCCGTGCAGAACTCGCGCGAGTGGCGCCGCTTGTGCGAGCTGGTTCTGCGGATGCCGGAACTGGCCGACGATGCGCGTTTCGCGACCAACCAGGCGCGGCTCGAGAATCGCGCCGTGCTCGAGGCCCTGATCGACGAGACCTTCGGCCGGCACAGCCGCGCCGAGGTCCTGGCGCTGCTGGAAAAGGCGGACCTGCCGACGAGCGACGTGAACGACGTCCCGGCGGTAGAAGTCCATCCGCAATTGAAAGCTCGCAAGCGTTGGACCATCGTCGATTCGCCCAGCGGGACGATTCCCGCCCTGATCCCTCCACACAATCTTGCCCACGTCGCCCCGCGAATGGGCCGGATTCCGGCGCTCGGAGAGCATACCCGGGAGATTCTCGAAGAGATCGGCTTTGCGGAGGCGGAAACGTGATTGAACGGAGCATGTTGTATGTCCCCGCGTCCAAACCGGCGATGATCGAAAAGGCCGCGCGCAGCCTGGCCGACGCGGTCTGCATCGATCTGGAAGACGCGGTCGCCGTCGAAGAGAAGGCTGCCGCGCGGGCCAATGTCGTGCGAGCGTTTCGGGAAATCGATTTCGGCGGCCGCGTGCGCATGTTCCGGATGAACGCTCTCGATACCCACTTCGCCTATCGGGACCTGGTCGAAGTGGTCGAAGGGGCGGGGGATCATATCGACATGGTGATGCTGCCCAAGGGTGGCTCGCCCGATGACGTTCGCTTTGTGGATCGGCTGCTCACCCAGATCGAAGCCGGCCGCGGCTTTACGCGTCCCATCGGAATCGAGGTTCTGATCGAAACCGCCGCGGGATTTCTGTTTGCCCGCGAAATTGCCCAGGCGTCGCCGCGAATCCAGTCGATCGTTTTCGGTCCGGGCGACTATTCGGCATCCATGCGCATGCCCATGACCGCCATCGGCGAGCCGGACGAGAACGACGACTTGTATCCCGGTCATCGCTGGAACGCCGTCATGCATACGATCGTCGCTGCCGGGCGGGCCAATGGCTTGCGCTGCCTCGACGGGGTATACGCCGGATACAAGGATAAGGACATGGCCGGATTCGAGCGTTCCTGCCGCATCGCCCGGTCCATGGGTTTCGACGGGAAGCAGTGCATCCACCCGAATCAGCTGGCGATTGCGAACGCGATTTTCAGCCCCACGCGGGACGAGATGGAGAAGGCGGAGCGAATCGTCCGGGCCGCCAAATCCGGAGCGGCGGCCAGCTTGGACGGGAAAATGATCGATGCGGCGAACCTGCGCATGTCCCAGGTGGTTCTCGACCAATGGGAGCGGATCCAGGACAAGGAAAACAGGCCGTGAGCCGCCGGCGCGCTCCTCTGGCCGGAGACCAATAGCCGTTTTTCGCCACAAAGCGCTGCATTCCGGGGAACTTCCTTTGCGCCGGGCTATCGCCCGAAAAAGCCCGAAAAATTCCCGCCGGGATTTCGGTACGCACAAAGTCCCACTCATGAGGCTCTATAATCCCTTATGGGGGGAATAACGCCCTCGCGCATCCTCGACAGATATTGGCTCGACGGATCTTGGCCCGACAGATCCTGGCCCGACGGTCTTGGCGATGAACTTCGAACTTTCCAGCCACTTTCAGCCCTGCGGCGACCAGCCCGAGGCGATCGAACAATTGGTTGCCGGTGTGCGCGCGGGCGGCAAGCATCAGGTATTGCTCGGCGTGACGGGTTCGGGAAAGACCTTCACCATGGCCAAGGTGATGGAGCGAATCAACCGGCCCGCTTTGGTGCTGGCTCACAACAAAACACTCGCCGCCCAGCTCTTTCACGAGTTTCGCTCGTTTTTCCCTCGCAACGCGGTGGAATATTTCGTCAGCTACTACGACTACTACCAGCCCGAGGCCTATATTCCCGCCTCCGACACCTACATCGAGAAGGAATCGACGATCAACGACGAGCTGGACAAGCTTCGCCTGGGCGCCACGCGCTCCCTTTTCGAGCGCCGTGACGTTATCGTTGTCGCCTCGGTGTCCTGCATCTACGCGCTGGGCGCGCCGGAAGAGTATTACTCCATGCTGTTCCCGATCGAGACGGGCCAGTCGTTCCCGCGCGAGGCCCTGCTTCGCAAACTCGTCGACATCCAGTACGCCCGCTCGGAGGAGCTGCGCCGCGGCACCTTCCGCGTGCGCGGCGACCGGGTGGAAATTTATCCCTCCTACGAAGACGCCGCCTATCGCATCGAACTGTGGGGCGACGAGATCGAGCGGATTCTGCCGATCGATCCGCTGACCGGCGAGGCTCTGGGCTCGTCTGCTCTGGCGCGGCTGACGCTGTATCCCAAATCCCACTACGTCATGCCGCCCGACCGGCGCGAGCGCGCGATCACCTCGATTCTGAAGGAACTCGATTGGTGGAATGCTGAACTCGATCGGCAGGGAAAGGTGATCGAGGCGCAGAGGGTGTGGCAGCGCACGCGCTTCGACATCGAGATGATCCGTACGGTGGGCTACTGCCACGGCATCGAGAACTATGCCCGTCACATGTCCGGGCGCCTGCCCGGCGAAGCCCCGGCCACCCTTTTCGATTATTTCCCGTCCGATTTTTTGCTGTTCCTCGACGAATCGCACCAGACCGTGCCGCAACTCCACGCGATGTATCACGGCGACCGCTCGCGGAAGGAAACCCTGGTGGAATACGGCTTCCGTTTGCCCTCGGCGCTGGACAACCGGCCGCTGACCTTCGAGGAGTTCGAGCACCGCGTCGACCAGGCGATTTATGTGTCGGCGACGCCCGGGCCCTACGAGCTGGAAAAGGCCGGTGGGGTGGTGGCCGAGCAGGTGGTCCGGCCAACGGGCCTGCTGGACCCGGAAATTGAGATTCGCCCCGTTCACGGCCAGGTGGACGACCTGCTGGAGGAGATCCGCCTTCGCGCTGGCTGCGGCGAGCGCGTTCTCGTCACTACGCTCACCAAGCGCATGTCCGAGGATCTGGCTGAATATTTCGCCGAGGTCGGCGTTCGCTGCCGCTACCTGCATTCGGAAATCGATACGCTCGAGCGGGTGCGCATTCTGCGCGATCTCCGCCGGGGCGTCTTCGACGTCCTCATCGGGATCAATCTCCTCCGCGAGGGCCTCGACCTGCCCGAGGTTTCCCTGGTGGCCATCCTCGACGCCGATAAGGAAGGCTATCTGCGCAGCGCCACGGCCCTGATTCAGACGATGGGCCGGTGCGCGCGGCACCTGCACGCCCGCGCCATCCTCTACGCCGACCGGATCACCCGCTCCATGCGGCAGGCGATCGACGAAACCGAACGCCGGCGCGCCAAGCAGCTCGCCTACAACCAGGAGCGCGGCATCACGCCGCAATCGATCGTCAAGCCGGTGGACATGGAACTGGCCGCGATTGTGGAAGCCGATTACGTTCAGATTCCGGCCGAGGACTCCCTGCTAGACGAGTACGCGACCGAGGAGCAATTGCGCCAGGCCATCGCGGACCTGGAAACGAAAATGCGCGATGCGGCGAAGAAGTTTGAATTCGAGCAGGCGGCGCAGTTTCGCGATCGCCTCCGCGCCCTCAAGCAGCGCCAACTCGATTATTTCGCCGCGCCCGCTGGAATCCCCGCTGGAGTTATTGCCGAGGCGCCTGCTGTCGCCGCCGGAGAGACCGGCTCGCCGGGCGCTCACGAATCGGATTCGCCCCGGCCCGCGGCGCCGGGCGCGGCGAAGGGTCCATCCGGGAAGCGCCGAAAGAGCCGGAGAGATTCCGCGCCGCCACGCTAAGAGCGGGGCTTCCCGGAATGGCGGAGTGGCGGAGGGGGGCCGGTCGGGTTTGTCTCGCGCTTTATTCCTGATCGGCGCTTTGATCCAGCGTGCTGCGAACCTTCAGCGCCAGGTTTTGCCAGGTGAACGGCTTCTCGATGAACGGAACGTCGGGCTGGGAGGAGCCACGCTCGGCGAGAATCGAGTCCGCATAGCCCGAGGTGTACAACACCTTCAGTCCGGGCCTCGTCGGGAGCAGCTGTTCGGCAAGCTCCTGGCCGTTCATTCCCGGCATGGCCAGGTCCGTCAACAATAGATCGATGTTCGCGCCGTATTCCGTGGAGATGGCCAGGGCGTGCGGGCCGTTCTCGGCGGCGAGGACGGTATATCCGATGCGTTCGAGAAATTCCCGGGTGACGCGCCGAAGCAGGCCGGCATCCTCGACCAGGAGGACCGTTTCGCTGCCTTGGGGCAATTCCTCTTTGGTTTGGGATTCCGCGGCTTCCGTGTCGGCATCGTCGATGCGCGGCAGGAAGATATGGAATGTCGCGCCTTTCCCCGGCTCGCTGTGAGCCCAGATGGAGCCGCCAAACTGCTCGATGATCCCGTAGGCGGTCGCGAGGCCCATCCCCGCGCCCTGCCCGCCTTCCTTCGTCGTGAAAAACGGCTCGAAAATACGGGCCAAGGTGTCCCGGTCCATGCCAGGGCCGTTGTCCGTAACGGAAATCTGCACGTAAGGGCCGGGTAGGATGCCGGGATTGGACGCGGCGAACGCCGAGCCGAGGGTGACGTTCGTGCACTCGATCCGCACGCTGCCGCCCTGCGGCATCGCATCGCGGGCGTTCACGACGAGGTTCATCATCACTTGCAGGAGCTGGTTCGGTTCGACGCGAACCGCTCCCAAATCCGGCCCGAGAACGAGTTCGAGGGCGATGTGCTCCCCGGCCAGTCTTTGAAGCATGTTTTTGAAGCCGGAGAGAATGGGCTCCAAATTGAGAATCCGGGTTTGCAGCATCTGCTGGCGGCTGAACGCCAACAGATGGCGTGTCAGGGTCGCGGCCCGTTCCCCGGCTTCCTTGATTTCTTCGATCTGCTTCCGGGCCGGGCCGCCGATGCGGCCGTCGGCGAGCAGAAGCTCGCTATCGCCTAGGATCACGCCGAGCAGGTTGTTGAAATCGTGCGCAATCCCGCCGGCCAGGCGCCCGATCGCCTCCATTTTATGGGCCTGCCGCAATTGCTGTTCGAGCTTTAAGCGCCCGGTAATGTCGCGGGCGACGGTGGCGCAGGCGATCGGTTTCCCCTGGTCGTCGAGCACGGGTGAAGCTGTCATCGAAATGTTGACGCGGCGGCCGCCCTTGGTCACGTGGACCGTCTCCATGCCGTGGATATGCTCGCCCCGCTTCAGCTTCCTGAGAATTTCGGGGACCGCCTTGGCGTTCTCGGGCGGCATCAGCATGGTGACCGGCTGTCCGATCGCCTCGCTGGCGGAATAGCCGTAGAGTTTTTCGGCGGCCGCGTTCCAGCTCACGATGGTGCCGTCCAGAGTCCCGCTGATAATCGCCTCTTCCGACGATTCCACAATGGCCGCCAGTCTTTTCATCGCCTCTTGCGATCGCCGCTGCTCGGTGATGTCTTCGCCGGAACTGAGCGTTCCCACAATATTGCCGGCTACGTCGCGCAGGATGGTGTTGTGCCAGGCGACGAGTCTTTCTTCTCCCGCCTTTGTGACGACCGGCAGCTCCATGTACTCGAGCGGCTGTCCGTTGAGGAACCGGCTGAAAATCCGTCTGGCCTCGTCCCGGCGCTGCCTGGGCATACATGTCGCGAACCAATCCTGGCCGACCAATTCCTTTTCGCCATAGCCAAGGATCCGCAGTCCCTTCAGGTTGATCCGCGTAATGGTTCCCGACCGGTCCAGGGCGAGCAGGGCGACTTCGGCGACGTCCAGATAGCGCTTGGCGCGGTCGCGTTCCCGGGCGAGGGCTTGCTCGGCCTGCTGGTGTTGCTCGACCTCGGTCTTCAGGTCGCGGATGGCCGCTGCCAGCTCCGCCGTCCGTTCCTGAACGCGGGACTCCAGTTCATTGCGGGCCTGCCGCATCTCCTCTTCGGTCCGC
>DATLRW010000239.1:0-26490 GCA_035534495.1 Candidatus Dormiibacterota bacterium
GCCTCTTTGGAGGGTCTCGTGGCTGGTTCCTGGCTGGTGATTTTTTCTTTCGCTCTTTTCACTCTTCTTTTGTACCTGGTCGGAACATATCTGGTCTGGATGCCGCGACAATGCGCCGTGCTCGCCGAGGTGTTCGCTGCCAGCGGCAATTTCCCGAGTCTGCTGCCGCGCTCGGTGAGGGCTGCGGTTATCGAGATGCGTCTGTTGGGATTGCTTTTCGTTTCCGGCGCGTTGTTTTGCATAAAGCTTGCGCTGACGCCGCATTGGAGCCGCATGATGATGGACGTCGCGGCCCAGGTTCCCAATCCGAACTGGCTGGTCTTTCCGGCGCTGCTGTCGGTGCTGGCCGGCGACGTCGTTCTCTTTGACGTTTCGGCGTGGGTGGCCCACACGCTGGATTTCTGGGTGGACCATCCCCTGGTGCCGCGGCGCATGATCCCGGCGCTCACATGGGCGTTCCGTCTGGCCGGGATGACGCTATTTCTTTTCGGGGCGGGAATATTCTGGCTTTGGCTGGGAACACTATAGGCCTGAGGAATCCCGGGGCCCCGCGAAGCGAGCGGGGTTAGAACCAACCGCTGCGGTAGACGATCCACCAACTCGCCACGAAGATCGGCAGTGTAGCGATCAGGCTCCATACCATCGGCAACGCCAAGTCCGCCAGGATGCCCATGGCGGCAACCAGCATCCAGAACATCTTTCGCTGATCCACAGCCCTGAGTATAGCCAGCCGGGCCGCTGGCGCCGGAAAGTGGAAACGGAAAAGTGTTCGAAGAACACACTCGGTTGGCGAGGTCAGCCAAGCGACGGGAACAATGCCGGTGCACACCGGTGGCCATTCAGGCGCAAACGCGGACCGCCGATGGCGCATTCCACCAGCGGAAGAGGGCTTGGCCCATCGATTCGGGTGCCCTGGGGAACGAAAAATTCCCGGAACTGGAAGATTAAGGTCTACCAGCGTGGCTCGCGCTTCTCCAAGGGAACGTCCCGGTAACCTTCGTATCGGCTGCGTCCGTGGCCAAAGCCTCCGCGTCCACCGCTCGAGGACCGCGGCCCGCCGCTTTCCGCTCGCGGACGAGCCTCGTTGACCTTGATGTTCCGGCCGTCGAAGTCCTTGCCATCGAGCGCGGTGATGGCGCGGGCCGCCTCTTCGTCATTCGACATTTCGACGAAGGCGAACCCGCGGGACCGCCCGGTTTCCCGATCGGTGGCGATATGGATGCGGGTAATCTGCCCCATCGGCTCGAACAGCGACCGCAATTCATTTTCCGTGGTGTTGAAACTCAGGTTCCCCACGAACAAATTCTTCATTTGCGTTTTCTCCTCAAGATAGATATTCGGTTGTGGAACGACTTGTGCGTCACTCCATCAGAATAGGGATTTGACTCGATTCAGCGATATGAGTCCGGATGAAAGCAAACGCAGAATGATGTGGGACCGGAGGGTATGATCATTCTCCGGCACGGGCGGTCGGGATGTCTCTTCCGAATCACAATACGACACCATTATACACCAGACGGAGGGGCGCAACCGATCGAAAATCGAGCGCCCGCCTGGCCGGACCCTGGCGGCCCGGATCCCGGTTGCGTGGGATTGCTTCCCGCGGCGTATGCTAGCAGTGATGGCAGAAATTCGAGAAGAAAACCCTGATGTTGCATGAAATCGATCCGGGGCCCGAGTGTCCCGAGGTAGTCCGCATGATCGTCGAGATTCCCAAGAATTCCAGCAATAAGTATGAGTTCGATACCGGGTTGGGTCTGTTCCGCCTGGATCGCGCCCTCTACTCCCCGTTGCACTATGCGGGCGATTACGGATTCATTCCCGGCGCCACCGCCGCCGATGGCGACCCGACGGACGTGCTGGTGATGGCCGACGAGCCGACATTCACCGGCTGTCTGATCGAGGTCCGGCCGATCGGCCTGCTCGACAGGAGCGACGAGAACGGGATCGACGAGAAAGTCCTGGCGGTGCCGAGATCGAACCCTCGTTTCGACCAGATTCATACGATCGACCAACTGGCGCGGCATGTGAGGCGCGAAATCGAGCATTTCTTCACCATCTGCAAGGAGCTCGAAGGAAAACGGACACAGCTGCGCGGTTGGCAGGGACCCAAGCAAGCGCGCAATACGATCGCGGATGCCCGCGAGGGCTTCCTCGCCGCGCGCAAAACGGCGGCGGAAAGCGAATGAACGGCGCGGCCCGCGAGGCGCAAGCGGACAAACGGCGATGTTGTTGGTTAGGAGCCTCGAAGAGCCAACCTGCGTAAAAAGGGGAGCGTCTAAGCAGTCAGTAGCAGTACTCTTGTGGTGGGGAAAACCGTAGTGTGGAGGACAGCGATGACCAAGCGCCTTGTCTCGTTGACATTGGCGATCCTGCTGACGGCAGTCGTCGCGGCGGCGCAGAACAGTACCGTGTACTTGCAGGATGGCCAGCAGGTCATGGGCACCTATCTGGGAGGCACGAAGGACCAGGTCCAGATGCTGGTGAATGGCCAGGTGGAGATTTTTCAGACTTCGAATATCGCATCGATCGATTTCATTTCCCCCGAAACCTCAGCGGCTTCGACCGGCTCGTCCGCGCTGAGCCAGATGGTCACCGTGCCGGAGGGCACGCCGATCCTGATTCGCATGATTGATAGCGTGGATTCGAGCGTGAACAAGCCGGGCGACATCTTCCATGCCAGCCTCGAGGAGGACCTGCGCATCGGTGACGTGGTTGTGGCCCGGAAGGGAACCGACGTCTATGGCAAGCTCATGTCGGTTCAATCGGCGGGCCGGGTAACGGGAAAATCGGAGCTGGCGCTCGAGCTGACGGGCATCCGGACGGTCGATGGGAGAATTCAACCCGTCGTCACCGGCGCCTACCAGGAAGCGGGCAAATCGCGCACCAAGCAGACCGTCGAACATTCGGTGATCGGCGCCGCGCTGGGCGCCATCATCGGAGGCGTTGCCGGCGGCGGTGGCGGAGCGGCCAAGGGTGTGGGCATCGGGGCCGCGGCGGGTGCCGGCGTCACGGTGATCACTCGCGGCCAACAGGTCAAGGTTCCCAGCGAGACGCTATTGCAATTTCAGCTGGCGCAACCGATTACGATCACGCTGCCAAAATCCTCTTCGTAGGCGGCGTGCAAGGCCGAAAGGGTCGCTATCGTTTCGTGGCAAGGAGGGAAAGGATAGCGCCGGCACGGTTCCGCACCGTTTATCCTTAGGTACCCGTACGATGAAAAGCCTTCGTTTTGTGCGAGATATGTCTTGCTCTGTCCGGCGCAGCTACGTAGCATGAGGGGGCGTGGTGGCGCGAAACCGCTAATGCCTAAAGAGAAACCAAAGCTGCACATCGGCGAAGTCATCCGCAACTACCGGACAGGCAGGGGTTTGTCTCAAGGCGACATCGAACGGCGCACGGGTCTGCTGCGCTGTTATCTCTCACGTGTCGAAAACGGACACACCGTCCCCTCGCTCGAAACCCTGGCGAAGATTGCCGAGGCGATGAGCATCAATCTGGCCGATTTCTTTCCTGTGCCCGACACGCCGGAGGAACGAGAAGCGCGGCGTGCGGCGGGCGATCTTTCCGACGATGAAATGCGCGTTCTGGCCGACGTGAAACGATACACGGAAGGCCTCTCCGACACGGACAAGATGCTGGTGCTAGCCATGATTCGCCGCATGGCGGCTGTGCCTCCCGAAACGCGCCGCAGTTTTCAGCGCCGCGGTTTCTAGTCGATTCCGCCAGTCCTTATCCTGTGGAACCCTGTGGGGAGCTAACGCTGCCGCCCTATGGACGCTAACGCTCCCGGCAACGACAGAGGCCAGGTTTTGTCCTTTTCCCGCAGTACTTCGACCAGCCGATCCGGCCAGTCCGTCATGATGCCGTCGACGCCCAGGGCAAGCATCTTGCGCATTTCGCGGCGTCTGTTCACTGTCCAAGTCACCACGTCCAGACCGGCGCGCCGCGCCTGGCCGACAAGTCGCTTTGTCATTCGCTTGCGATGCGGCGCCAATATGCGGATTCCCGCCGCGCCCGCCGCCACGACGGATGTTCGGGCGCGCCGCAGCAGCAGCGCCGTCTGCGAGCGTGGCTCGACGGCCTGAACGGCGCGCAGGACCGCCGGACGGAACGAGAGGAAAACGACGCGATCCAGATCGGATGGCCGGAACTCTCTGGCCAGGGCGCTGAGCGGGGCGGTATCCAGAGGAATCTTCATTTCGAGATAAATTCCCAGGCCGAGTTCCCCGGCCAGCGCTAGCCCCTCTTCGAGGGTGGGAATCCGTTCGCCGGCAAATGCCCGGCCGAACCAGGAGCCGGCATCGAGCCGGCGCACCTTGCCAAGTTCGAGTTGCGTCAGGCGTCCGCGGCCGTCGGTCGTGCGATTCACGCGGGCGTCGTGCAGAAGCACGAACCGGCCATCGCGCGTGCATCGCAGGTCGGTCTCGATGAATGAGGCTCCCATCCCGGCCGCCAGCGCGAATGCCGCCAGGGTATTTTCCGGCGCGTGCGCGGAAGCGCCGCGATGGGCGATGACATTCGGAACGGTCATGATGCCTGTATCTTAGCGGGAAGCCGGGACCCGGGGGAATAGCGGAATGGATCCGGCGGTGCCCTGCGATTACTGCTGCTGTTGCTGCTGTTGCTGTTGGAGCAGGGACATAGGGGGCGGCTCCGGCACGGAATCAATCAGCATGGACCAATCTCCCGGGATGGGGGATTCGGAATCGACGGCCGGCGGCTCGGCGGAGAAGCTTACGCGGACGGCGACGGTGAGTTCGCTCCCCGTGTGGCCGCGGAAGATTCCCTTGGTCGGCGGCACATCGGCATAATCGCGGCCGATCGCGATGCGGATGTGGCGCTGGCCGGCGAGGATGTGATTGGTGGGGTCGAATCCGACCCAGCCCAAATATGGCAACAGGGCTTCCACCCAGGCATGACTGGCATTGCCTGCCGTGCTCATCGCGTCCTGCTTTCGCGGATGGATGTAGCCGCTCACGTACCGGCAGGGAATGCCGATCCGGCGGACCATGCCGATCATGATATGGGCAAAGTCCTGGCATACCCCCTTCCGGTTGCGGAGGGCGTCGTCGATGGGGGAATTGACGCTGGTGCTCTTGGGGACATATTCGATCGCCTTGCCCAGATCCTCATTGAGCTGGCGGAGGACCGTGAGGGGATCATCGCGGCGGCAGAAGCCAAGCTCACGGCTGAGTTCCTCGATCATGGGCGTTCGGGTGACGAATTCGCTGGGAAGCAGCATCTCCCAGCAGTCCTCCTGTTTGATCAGCCCGTCGAGTTGAGCCCAGGCCTCGGGCGCCATGCGGGCTGGAATTTCCGGCAGCGGCTGGGCCTCGACCAGGGATTCGGCGACGATGACCAGTTGCTCGTGGGGAACCGGGATATCGAAATGATGGATGTGATTGCCCATATAGTCGCGATAGGAGAAAAGGCGGCACCGCGGGCTGACCGACAGATGGAAATTCAAGCAGAGCTGATTGCCGTCGGTCCGGGGGTGCATGCGCGTCTCCATGACGCTCTCGCTGACCGCCGTGTCGTAGCGGAATTTGGTGAGATGTCGCACGGAATAAAACACGGCTCCCGCCATCACGCGCCTCCCAGGGCCGTCTGCACCGGATAATCGATATACAGACGGTAGATCGTATCGTGGATTTCCCGGCAGCAGGCGTGGACGCTTTCGAGATACGCGCACGCGTCTTGCGCCAGGATTTCCTGAATCTGGCCGAACCCCAGCGAGGCCCGCAGCTTTCCCGCAATCCGGACCAGCGTCGAGCCGCGGTACCTGTCGCCTTCCTGCTGGGTGGCTTCGATGGCCCCGTACATGTGATTGACCGAAAAGCGGGCCGAATGCGGGAATTCCGCGCTGAGCAGCAGAAACTCCATAATGCGGTCGTGGTTCAGATCGGCGGTGTAGACCTTGCAATAGGCCTCGAAGGCCGTGCAGGAGCGGAGCAATCCCATCCATTCGTGGAAATCGGTTCCCTCGGGGGAGTGTTGCGGCTTCCCGAATTCGCGATAGTATATTTCCAGCAGCTTCACCGTGGCGGAAGCGCGCTCGAGATACCGGCCGATTTGAATGAAATGCCACCCTTCTCCGTGCGACATCGTGGAGTCGGTGATTCCTTGAAACAGGTGGACCCCTTCGGAGATGGATCCGAGGAACGGCGGAAGCTGGATGTCGGCGTTTCCGTCGATGCGGAAGCGCGCGACGCGCAGATACAGCTGATTGAGCCACTGCCATTGTTCCGCGCTGATCTGTTCGCGGACGTTGCGCGCGTTTTCCCGCGCCCCGACGATGCAGGAGGTGACCGAAGAGGGGTCGGCCGAATTGAAAGTCAGCTCTTCGGCCAGCACATACGGGTCGCCGCTCCAAACGACGTTGCCGGGGTCGCCCAGGGCGGCCAGCACGCGCCGCCACCGGCGTTCGGCGCTGGCGGGCGATTCGTCGAGCATGAGATTCAGGTTCACGCTCAGGAGCCGCACCGCGTGCTCGGCCCGTTCGAGATAGCGGCTCATCCAGTAGAGATGGTCGGCGACGCGGGAGAGCATGGCTAGGGCCCCAGCACCCAGGTGTCTTTGCTGCCGCCGCCCTGGGAGGAATTGACGACCAGGGACCCCTTGCGCAGGGCGACGCGCGTGAGGCCCCCGGGCACGATCGTGACTTTGTCCGAATAGAGGATGTAAGGCCGCAGGTCCACGTGGCGCGGCTCGAGGCCGTTTTCGGTCAAACACGGCGTTTGGGAGAACGCGAGGGTGGGCTGGGCGATGTAGTTGCGCGGCTCGGCTTCGATGCGCCGGCGGAATTCATCCCGCTGCTCGGCGGTGCTGTCGGACCCGATGAGCATGCCGTAGCCGCCCGATTCGCCGACGGTTTTCACGACCATTTCATCCAGGTGATCGATCACGTGGCGCTTTTGTTTGTCGTCGGTGAGCTGATAGGTTTCGACGTTGTTCAGAATGGGATCTTCGTTGAGGTAGTAGCGGATGATGGCCGGAACGTAGCCGTAGATGGCCTTGTCATCGGCCACGCCCGTGCCCAGGGCGTTGGCCAGCGTCACGTTTCCCGCCCGATACGCATTGAAAAGCCCGGCAACGCCCAGCACGGAGTTGGTGCGGAAGGCCAGCGGATCGGCGAAATCGTCGTCGACGCGACGGTAGATGACGTCGACGCGCCGCAGCCCCGTCGTCGTTCGCATGTAGACGACGTTGTCGTGCGTCAGCAGGTCGCGTCCCTCGACCAGCTCGATGCCCATCTGACGCGCCAGGTAGGAATGCTCGAAATAGGCCGAATTGAAGACGCCCGGGCTGAGCACGACGATGGTCGGTTCGGGGCGCCCCTCGGGCGCGAGCGAGCGCAGCGTGCCGAGCAGCGCCTGGCTGTACTGTTCGATCGGCAGCACGCCGCAACTGCGGAACAGCAGGGGAAAGAGCTGCTTCATGATGACGCGGTTGGTCAGCATGTAGGAAGCGCCGCTCGGCACGCGCAGATTGTCTTCCAGGACGACGAATTGGCCGTCGGGCAGGCGCATGATGTCCGAGCCCACGACGGCCACGTAGACGTTGCGGGGCACGTGCAGGCCCCGCATCTGCCGCCGGAACTGTTTGCAGCTATAGACGACCTCCCGCGGAACAATCCCATCGGAGAGAATGTGCCCCTGGTGGTAAACGTCGCGGAGAAACACGTTGAGCGCGGTGATCCGCTGCGTCAGTCCCCGTTCGATGAGGCTCCATTCCGCATGCGTGATGACGCGAGGCAGAAGATCGTAGGGGAAGATGCGCTCGGAGCCTTCCTCGTCGCCGTAAACGCTGAAGGTGATCCCTTGATTCAAAAACGACATGTCGGCGAGGTGCTTCCGCCGGCGAATCTCGTCGGCGGGCAGGGAAGTGAACGTATCGAGGACCTGGGCGTAGTGCTCGCGCACGCAGCCTTCCGAGACAAACATCTCGTTGTAGGCTTCCTTGGTCCCGCCAGGTGGGTCCGGCCCCGTGCCGGCAAGCGGGCTCTGGGGCGAACGGGCCGTTTCCCGGAGTGCCGGAACGTGCGAGTCCAAGGAGGACCCATCCAGCGGCGGGCGAGGGTGCGTTTCCGGATCGCTCCGGCTGCCCCGTAACGACGTACCGACCAACCCTTTGTCCACAGCGCAGCCTCTGTTTCGTTGTGAAATCCCAATTTGTTCAGTACATAGCCAAGTTAGGCTGTTGCCGGCGGCCAGTCAAAATCAATAAATCAATAGGATCTATCGAACGATCCGAACGTTCTGTGGAAGCGGATTGCGGGCGGATGGCGAACCGCCATATTTTGCTGAACGGAAGCTGGCTGAGCCGGCATGTTTGCAGTTGGGAGCCAGGCGCGCGGATGCGGAGCTATACTCGACGCAGGAGGGAGCAGGGGCCCCGGTGCATCCCCAGCTGACACGTAAAATGGCGCGCTGGGCCGCGGCAGCGGCGCTGGCGGTGGCATTGATCGCGGGAGGAATATTCGCCCACAGGCAGATGATTGCCTCTCGCGCGATGCGGCACGCTCCCCCGGCGGTGCCGCCGAGCGTGCGGCAACGTTCCCTTCAATTCACCTTCTCCAAAATGGATGGACAACAGACCGTTTTCACGATCCATGCGGCGCGCGCGACGCAATTTAGCGGCGGTACGGGGAGCCTGCTCGAGGACGTGGATATCGTGGTCAACGGAGAGCATGGCGAGCGGCACGACGAAATTCACACGCGTTCCTGCGAATATGAGCCGAAAAGCGGGGCGATCGTTTGCCACGGGAAGGTTGAACTGGATCTGTCGAGCGTTCCGCTGGCTAGGCCGGTGAATCTCCCGCCACGCGGCGGGATTCACATCGCGGCGCAAAACGTCACCTTCAACCGCGACACCGGTACGGCGACGACGGATGCCCCGGTGACCTTCCGTTTCCCGCAAGGGGAAGGCAGCGGCGACGGAGCCGAATATTCGAGCCGCGCCGCCGATTTCCGTCTCCGGCGCGACGTGCAACTCCGACTGGCCGCCGGCCGTGCCGGAAACGCCCCCACCCTCGTGACGGCCAAGGGCGGACTGACGTTTGACCGCCGCGGGAATCAGTTGCACCTGCTTGGGCCGGTGGGCATTCGCCAGGGCGATCGCCGGATCGATACAAGCGAATTGACCGTAGACCTGAACGGCCGGTTGCGGCCGCGGCGGGCATTTGCCGGCGCCGGGACATTCGCCAGCGTTATGCAGGGGAGCCGGCGCGGCCGCTGGCAGGCCCATAGCGCCGAGATTCTGTTCGATCGCGAGGGCCGCGCCAGGCAGATGAATGCCGCCGGTCACGTGGTTTTCATTGGCAAGGGACCGGCGGCCACTCGGCTCCAAGCGCAAAACGTCACCGTCATGCTCAATCCCGCCGACGGGCAGCCCAGGACGCTCGACCTGAACGGGGACGTTCGCCTGGAAGAAAAGCGCGCGACCGGCGTTGTGCGTCTGAAGGGCGACTCGCTGAGACTGGTGATGGCGTCCGCCGGGGGCGGCTCGAAGGCGGCCAGATTGGTCGAGGCAACGATGCCGGACAGGTCGCAGGCGGAATGGAATTCCGCGGGCGGGGATTTGCGGCTGACGAGCGGGCGGTTGGCGATCCAGTTTCGCGCGGATAACCAGATTCAGGCGCTGCGCGGCTCCGGCGGCGTGCGCTTCGAGCGGCTCGAGCGGGGCCAAACGCCGCTGGTCACGACGGCGGACGATTTGACTCTACATTTTTCGGACGGCCGCTGGACCCGAGCGGAGGAATCGGGCCATGTCCACGCAACGCAGGGATCGCGCAGCGGAAATGCCGACCACGCGATCTGGCTGCGCGCGAAAGATGCCTTCGAGCTGGCCGGCGATGCGCGCGTAAGCGACCCGAGTGGCCAGTTGCTGGCCGACACGATTGCATGGAACCGGAAGAGCGGCCAGTTGCAGGCCAGAGGCCATGTGCGCTTGAACTATACGGCCAATGGGGCGAGTCCGATGGACATGCCCGGTCCGGCAAGCGGTAGCGCCGGCCGGATGCAGCCTGTGAACGTCGTGGCCGAGGCGCTGGAGGCCAATTCGAAAACGGGCCAAGCCGTATTTTCGGGTTCAGCCCGGCTATGGACGGGCAACCTCGTGGTGCAAGCCGATCAAGTCGAGTTGCAACGGGCCAAGGGCGAATTGACGGCGACGGGAAATGTGCGGGCCGCGTTTCCGCAAGCCGCATTTCCGCAGAGCCCACTTCCGCAAACATCGCTCGCGGCCGGATCTTTCGGCAAGGGCGGGAACGGCAAGGGCAGCTCGGGTGCGGACACGGTGTCCAATGCGTCGAAGAACGGCGCGCCGGATTCCACCGTGCTCTGGCGAGTTCAGGCAAAACGGCTTGAATACGTGCGGCAGGGCCTGGGCAAATCGGGAAAAGGCGATCTGGCGGGTTCGCCGAAAGGGGGAAGCAGCGAGGTCACTCTCGATGGCGGGGTCCAGGCATGGTCCAGCCAGGCTCGCATAGAGGCGAAGACGGTGGTTTTGAGCCTGCGTCGTCAACCGGACGGGCGAATCGGGCTGACCCAGGCTGCGGCAAGCGGCGGGGTCACGGTCCGGCAAGCCGACCGCCGAGCGAAGGCTGAAAACGCGCGCTACGATGCGGCGAGGGGCCAATTTGTGCTTTGGGGCGGGAAACCGTCTCTCGATGATGCGGCCGGCGATCTGGTGACGGGCTCTGAATTGACCTTCTCGGAAGCCGATGATACGATTTCGGTCGAGTCGTCTGAAGGATCCCGCACGTTGACAAGATATCCGGTACGGAATTGACTGGGCATGGGAGAACTTCGGGGCGTAGGTTTACATAAGTCGTACCGAGGCCGGAAAGTAGTCGACGACATCAACTTGGAGATCGAGCAGCGTGAGGTAGTGGGCTTGCTCGGGCCCAATGGCGCAGGGAAGACGACGACATTTTACATGCTGGTGGGACTGGCTCGCGCCGACGCGGGTCAGGTGCTCTTCGGCGGGCAGGACATCACCACCCTTCCCATGTACCTGCGGGCCCGAATGGGAATCAGCTATCTTCCGCAGGAGCCTTCCGTGTTCCGCAAGATGACGGTCGAGGAAAATCTCGTGGCGGTTCTCGAGACCCTGCCCCTTTCGGCGGCGCGCCGCCGGGAGCGGCTCGAGGAACTGCTGGCTCAAATGGGTTTGGAAACGGTCCGGGCAAATCGGGCGCAGACGCTATCGGGCGGCGAACGCCGGCGGCTGGAGATCGCGCGCTCGTTGGTGCTCGAACCGGCGTTCCTGCTGCTGGACGAGCCGTTTTCGGGCATCGATCCGGTGACGGTCCTCGATATCCAGAAGATCATCCGGGGACTGAGCCAGGCCGGAATTGGCGTGCTCGTGACCGACCACAACGTGCGCGAGACGCTGCGGGTCACCAGCCGCGCCTACATCATCAGCCAGGGAAAGATATTCCGCGCGGGCACGCCCGAGGAGCTGAGCGCCGACCCGGAAGTGCGGCGGATCTACCTGGGGGAGAATTTCAGTCTGAATTAAGAAGACGCCAATGAGCATGCTGCAGCCCAAATTGCACTTGAAGCTGGCGCAGAAGCAGATTCTGACGCCCAGTCTGGTGCAGATGGTCAGTGTGTTGGCCCTGAACCGTCTCGAGTTGCGCGAGATGATCAACCAGGAGATCATGGCGAACCCGGTTCTGGAGGAACTGGGCGAGGAGGGCCTGGTAGCGGAAAAGTACACCGATCAGGAGTTCGCCAAGAAGGAGACGGAAAAGGTTCCCGAGACCGAGGCGCCCAATCCGTTCGACGAGTTCGACATCAGCGCCTTCCATCAGTACCTGAACAGCGCCGGCGACAATAATTTCCGGGAACGCGAACAGATCGAAAAGCCGTCCTTTGAACAATTCATCAGCTCCCCGCAAAAACTGGCCGACTATCTCACCTGGCAATTGGGCGCTTCTCCGATTGATGAACGGACGGCGGAGATCGCCCGGGAGATCATCGGCAATCTGAATGAGAACGGCTATTTGACCGCGACCGTGGAGGAAATCGCCGCCGCCGGCCCGTATTCGGCCGAGGAAGTGAAAAAGGCGATCGAACAGGTGCAGCAGTTCGATCCGCCCGGCGTTGCCGCCCGGGATTTGTCCGAATGCCTGTTGTTGCAGCTCCGGCTTTTGAATTCCGACAATAGCCTGGCCGAGCAGATTGTCACCGACCACCTCAAGCAGCTGCAGACGAACCAGTTGCGGGAGATTGCCCGGGCGCTGAACCGGCCCGTGGACGTGGTGAAGCGGGCGGTGGAAACGATCCGGAAACTGGACCCGCGGCCGGGGCTACGTTACAACGTCACCGCGCCCGCGCTGGTCGAGCCCGACGTCTATTTCCGCAAGGTCTCCGGCGAGTGGCAGGCTTTCCTGAACGATGACGAGGTGCCCCAGCTCCGCATCAGCCCCACCTACAGCCGGATGCTGGCCCGCGGCGCGGCCGACCGCGACGTGCGCAATTACGTGCGCGAACGGCTGGCGGCCGCCATGCAGTTGATGAAAAACATCGAGCAGCGCAAGCACACGATCTTGCGGGTTTGCGACGCGATCATCCGGCGGCAAGGCGAGTGCCTCGAATACGGGATGGACCACTTGAAGCCGATGATGATCAAGGAAGTGGCCGAGGATGTCGGCGTCCATCCCTCGACAGTGAGCCGGGCGGTTTCGAGCAAGTATGCGCACACGCCGCACGGCGTGCTGGAGCTTCGTACGTTCTTTTCCGAGGCCGTGAACGGGCCGCAGGGCTACCACGTCTCGCTCGTGACGCTCAAGCGCCGGGTCCGGAAAATGATCGAGGAAGAAAATTCGGCCAAGCCCTTCACCGACGACCAGATCGCCAAACAGCTCGACGCCGAAGGCATCCACGTCACGCGCCGGACCGTGGCGAAATACCGCGAAGACATGCGCATCCCCAGCACCCACCAACGGCGGGTAAAGCCCTGAAGCGAACGCCGACCGTGAAACAGGATCGATCGGGCGCCGGACGGCGCATTGTCATCCTGACCGGGCTCAGCGGATCGGGTAAGGGCACCATCCTCAAGGCCTTCGAGGATCTCGGTTTTTATTGCATCGACAATCTGCCGGTGGACCTGCTGCCGACACTCAGCGAGCTCGCGATGCTCGGCGGGCGCGCCTACGAGCGTGTGGCCCTGCTGGTCGATGCGCGCGAGCGGGAGAACCTGCAGAAGTTGCCGGCGACCTACCGCCGGCTGGCGCGTAAATATCCGGTGACCCTGGTGTTCGTCGAGGCGAGCGACGTGGCCCTGCTGCGGCGTTTCAGCGAGACGCGCCGGCCGCATCCGCTGAGCGGGGGGCGCAGGGTCGGCGAAGGGATCCGGCGCGAGCGCCGCATCATGGCGCCCATCCGGCGCCTGGCCGACACGGTGATCGACACCAGCCCCTTCAATGTCCACGAGCTGCGGAAATTCGTCATCGACCGTTTCCAGGCGGAGGACCGGCACCCGCTGGTGGTTTCCGTGGTGAGTTTCGCCTACCGGTTCGGGATTCCGGCCGATGCCGATCTGGTCTTCGACGTGCGCTTCCTGCCCAATCCTCATTTCGTGCCGGGCCTGCGCCGCTATTCGGGTCGGGAGCGGAAAGTGGCGCGATATGTTCTCTCGTTTCGTGAATCGCAGGGGTTCCTGCGCCGGGTGGTGGGTTTGCTGGTGTACCTGCTCCCTCGCTACGTCGAGGAAGGGAAGAGCTATCTGACGATCGCGTTCGGGTGCACGGGAGGCCGGCACCGGTCGGTGGCGCTGAGCGAGGCCGTCGCGCGGGCGCTCGAAAAACGCGGATACGGGCCGAAGGTCATTCATCGGGACATCGACCGCACGGTGGCTTGACATTTCCCAGGCCGATTCCTAGCTTTGACGTGCGGAGTGCAGGGGGCACCCGAGAGCCGCTTGAAAGTTTCCGACGATCTTCGACGCCTGCTGGGCTATGCCCGTCCCTACCGTTGGCTGGTGGCGGCGGCGATCCTGTTGATGTGCCTGGTGGGTCTGTCGGAGGGCGTGATCGCGCTGATGATCGCGCCGCTCTTTGACCGCGTGCTCGACCCGAAAACGGCCGGCTCCCGGCTCAAGCTGTTCACGATTCCCGGTTCCCATCATACGATCTACCTGAATTCCTTCCTGCCGGGTTCGGTGCGGTACGTCTGGTCGGTCTTCGCGATCGCGCTGTGCCTGATCTTTTTGGGCAAGGCCGTGGCGGAGGTGCTGGGCGACCTGTCCATTCAATATGCCGGCCAATCGGCGGTCACCGATCTGCGCAACCAGGTCTTTGGAAAGCTGATCTACCAGCCCATCGGCTTTTTTCAACAGCAGGGAACCGGCCGCCTGGTTTCCGCGGTCATCAACGACATCGAGCGCATTCGCAGCGCCTATTCGGAATGGCTCGCGGACTTTTTCCAGCAGTTGTTCACGCTGTTCTTCATGGCCCTGGTGCTCCTGTACATCAACTGGCGGCTGGCGCTGGGGTGCCTGGTCCTGTTGCCCCTGCTCATCTGGCCGGTCGGAAGGCTGGGGCGGCGCATTCGCGGGTCGGTGGAGAAGAGTCAGAAGCGGCTGGCGGAGTTGAGCCATATCCTTCACGAGACGGCCAGCGGCAACCGGATCGTGAAGGCGTTCGGCATGGAGGGATTCGAGATCGCAAAGTTCCGGCAGGCGGCGCGGCGCCTCCTGCGGGAGAACATGCGGTGGGTGAGCGCCTACTCGGTGAGCGGCCCGATGACGGAGCTGCTGGGCGCGGTCGTGCTGTGCGTGATCGTGCTGTACGCGCGGGACGAGATTCGCCAGGGCCTGATGACCAAAGGCATGGTGATCGCGTTTGCTTACGCGCTGTTCCGCTCCTCGACGCCCGTGAAACGGCTCGGCGGGATCTATCATCATTTCCAGCTGGCGATCGGCGCGTCCAAGCAGGTTTTCGGTTTTCTCGCGCTGGGCGAAGAAGCGATCGAGCGGCCCGGGGCCGGGCGGCTTGCCCGGTTTTCGGAATCGGTGGAGTTCGACGACGTCAATTTTCAGTATGAGAACGGCCAGCCCGTCCTGAAGCGGCTCTCCCTGACGGCCCGGCGCGGCGAGGTGGTCGCGATCGTGGGGATGTCCGGGGCCGGCAAGAGCACGCTGGTGAATCTGCTGCCGCGCTTTTACGACGTGACCGGGGGAGCGATCCGGATCGACGGCGTGGATATTCGCGACGTGACTCTGAAGTCGCTTCGCGAGCAGATTGCCATGGTGACGCAGGAAACCATTCTGTTCAACGACACGGTCTGGAACAATATCTGTTACGGCCGGTCGGGCGTTTCCTCCCCGCAAGTCGTTGCCGCGGCCCAGGCCGCGCTGGCGCACGACTTCATTTTGCAGCTGCCCGAACGCTATGATACGCGGCTCGGCGAGCGCGGCCAGCGTCTCTCGGGCGGGGAACGGCAGCGTCTGGCGATTGCCCGGGCCTTGCTGAAGGACGCGCCGATTCTGATTCTGGACGAGGCGACCTCGCAGCTCGACGCCGAATCCGAACTGCTGGTGCAGCGGGCGCTGGCGAATCTGATGAAGGGCCGGACGGCCTTCGTCATCGCGCACCGTCTGGCCACTGTGCGCGGGGCCGACCGGATCGTGGTCATCGAGGACGGGGAAATCCGCGAGACGGGCACGCATGGGGAGTTGCTGGCGCGGGGAGGGATCTACTGCCGGCTCAGCGAGCTCCAGTTTGCCCACAGCGAGACCGTGGGGCATGGACTGCGGGCCCCGGGTGGACTGCAGGAATGACCACCCACCTTCGCTCGATGACCGGTTTTGCCGAGGCCGCCGCGCAGGACGGCAGCCGCCGCGTGGCGGCGAGCGTTCGGAGCGTGAATCACCGCTTTTTGGATCTTCACGCGCACCTGCCGGAAGGTTTCGAATGGCTCGAAACAGTGGTGCGCCGGCAGGCGCGCGAAGCCGTCCGGCGCGGCCACGTGGATGTGTACGTCAGGGTCGAATCGGCCGGCGCGCCGGAAGTGCGCGTGAACCACCCGGCCGCGGCGCTCTACTTGAAGGCGATCGAAGGTCTGAAGGCGGAATTCCGGCTGCAGAGCGAGCCGGATTTGGGCGTGATTCTGCGCCTGCCCGGGGTGGTCGAGGTCGCGGCTCCGGTCGGGCCGGGCGAAACCGAGCTGGTCGAACAGCTTCTGGCCGGAACGCTGGGCGAAGCGTTCGATCGGCTGAACCGGATGCGGCAGGCCGAGGGCGCGAGGCTCGCCGAGGAAATGGCGGGCGGCGCGGAGCGGGTCGTGGAGAACGTCGAAAAGATCGAAATCCTGGGCGGGAAAGCGCAGACGGTCTACCTCGATCGGCTGCGCGAGCGCATTCGCGACCTGGTTGGCCAGAATCCGATCGACCCCGGCCGGCTGTCGCAGGAAGCCGCGCAGATCGCCGCGCGCAGCGACGCGACCGAGGAGACGGCGCGTTTGCGAAGCCATATCATCGAGTTCCGGCGCGTGCTGGAAGGACCCTCCGAAGCGGGCAAAAAACTCGATTTCCTCTGCCAGGAGATGCAGCGCGAAGTGAATACCACCCTGGCCAAGGCCCCGGCCCTGGGCCCCGACGGCCTGGAGATCACGCGGCTGGCTCTGGTGGTGAAAGCGGAAATCGAAAAACTCCGGGAACAGGTGCAGAACATCGAATGAGAGCGACGGGGCGGGTGCCATTGGTTTTTATCGTGTCGGGACCGTCGGGTTCGGGCAAGAGCACGCTCGTCAAAAAGCTGGTCGAAGTGGCGGACATGCGGCTCTCGGTTTCTTGCACCACGCGCCCTCCCCGGCCGACCGAGCGGCCCGGCGAATGGTACAATTTCGTTCCGGAAGAGGAATTTCGGCGCAAGATCGAGACTGGCGAATTCCTGGAGTATGCCTGCGTCTTCGGCCGCCATTACTACGGAACGCCCCGCGGAGAGCTGGACCGCGCGCGCACGGAAGGCAAGGACCTCGTGCTCGAAATCGACGTGCAGGGCGCCGCTCAGGTCAAACGGCAATTGCCCGGCGCGGTGGGGATCTTCATCCTGCCGCCGTCGCGGGAAGAACTCGAGAGGCGTTTGCGGGAGCGGAGCCAGGACTCCGAGGATGAAATCGAGCGCCGCCTCAACCGCGCACGGCAGGAAATGGCCAGCTACGGCGAATATGAGTACGTCGTGGTGAACGACGACATCGAAGACGCCGGCCGCCGCATTCAGGCTGTGGCCGTGGCCGTGCGGCTCGAAGTTGCCCGGAACCGCGAGCGGATCGCGGGATTTTTAGCGAGTTTTGAAGGAGCCACTCAATGACGGTAAGGAATGAGGCCCCCGAGAGCCAATTCGTTTATGTGATTGTGGCCTCGCGGCGCGCGCGCCAGCTCATGGCCGGTGCGCCGCCGCTGGTCGACAACCCGCAGTCGCGCCAGGCGACCCGGGTTGCCGAACAAGAATTGCAGGATGGATTGTTGCAGTATGATGCCCCTCCGGGACCGGGTGAAGAAGAGGAATAAGAAGCAGGAATCCGGGCATCAACCGCGCGGCGCGCTTCGCAAAGTTTGAGCTTGCCGCGCGTGGGCCATCGCGGCGGTTGGCGAAAGCCTGAGTCCGGATAGAGGCAGATTCCATCCCATCGGCGAGGGAAGCGGGATGCGCATCGCTTTGGGAGTGACGGGCGGGGTCGCGGCCTATAAGGCGGCAGAACTGGTCCGCCGGCTCCAGGAAGAAAACTTCGACGTCGAAGTGGTCATGACGCGAGGCGCGGCGGAGTTCATCCGGCCCCTCACGTTCGCTGCTCTCACCGGTCACAAAGTGATCGGCTCGATATTCGGCGCCGGTGAAGGCGAGCCGGCCAATGTGGAAAGCGCGATCGAGCATATCGCCGTGGCCCGGCGCATCGATCTGCTTCTGGTCGCGCCGGCGACGGCCGACATCCTCGCCAAGATGGCCGCGGGCATTGCGGACGACTTCCTGACCACGCTCTACCTGGCCGCCAAGGTTTCCGTCGTGGTTGCGCCCGCGATGAACGTCAACATGTGGGAGCATCCGGCGACGCGGGAGAATGTGGCTCGCCTGCGCGCGCGCGGCGTGCGCGTGGTCGATCCGGACGAGGGCTATCTGGCCTGCGGGATGACCGGGGCCGGCCGCCTGGCGGGGTTTGAAGCGATCCTCAAGGCCGTCCACGAAAGCGGGAACGTCCGTCGCGACCTGGCCGGTGAAACCGTTCTGGTCACCGCCGGGCCGACCTGCGAGGACATCGACCCGGTGCGATACATCACGAATCGTTCCTCGGGCCGCATGGGCTACGCGGTGGCGCAAGCGGCCGCGGCGCGCGGGGCCAAGGTTATCCTGGTCAGCGGTCCCACCGCGCTCGCCGCGCCGGAGGGCGTCGAGCGGGTCGAGGTGCGGAGCGCCGACCAGATGAGCCGGGTGGTTGACGAGAGGCTGGAGGAATCGACGGTGGTCATCATGGCGGCGGCGGTGGCCGATCATCGCCCGGCGCTGCAACATCCCCAAAAGATCAAGCGCGGCTCGGCGCCGATGACGCTCAATCTGGAAATGACGCCGGACATTCTGGCCGAAGTCTGCCGGCGCAAGCGGGACCGGATCGTCGTGAGCTTTGCCGCGGAAACCGAGCGCTTGGCCGAGCACGCGCGCCGAAAACTGGCCGCCAAGCCCGTCGATTTGATCGTTGCCAACGACGTCCTCCGCCGGGACGCGGGGTTCGATGTCGATACCAACATCGTCACCTTCTTCACGCGCGACGGCAGGGAACAGGCGCTGCCCAAGCTCAGCAAGCGCGAAGTCGCCGAGCGCATTTTGGATGAAGTCGTGCAAATCAAAATCCACACCGATCTCCCCGGGGCTCATGGCAAAGCAAACGCTGGCCAAGCTTGAGGCTTGGCTTTCCTACTATGACGATTTGGGTCTCGGCGCTTTTTACGCGCGCCGCCCCGTGATGGCTCCCGGTCCAGGCGAACGCGCGGCCGAAGGACCGCGGCATTCTCCACCGGAAGTTTCCAGGCTTTCCGCCGCCCCGGCCCGGCCCGCGGCCGAGCCGGCCCGGGCGCCTGCCGACGAGACGGCGCCGGTTTCCGTCGCGAACGCTCATTCCCTGTTCGAGGCGGCCGAGCGGATCAAGGGCGACACTCTGGACCGCATCCGGGACGATATCGGCGAATGCACCCGGTGCAAACTGCACAAGTCGCGCCATAGAATCGTTTTCGGCGACGGCAACGTGCGCGCCAAACTGGTGTTTGTCGGCGAAGGCCCGGGCGAGGAAGAAGACAAGCAGGGTTTGCCGTTCGTCGGCCGCGCGGGCAAGCTGCTCACCCAGATGATCGAGGCGATGGGCCTGAACCGGCAGGACGTGTTTATCTGCAACGTGGTGAAGTGCCGTCCGCCCAGCAACCGCACCCCGGAAAAAGACGAAATAGCCACCTGCCTGCCGTTTCTCGAACGGCAGCTGGCGGTGATCGGGCCCAAGGTGATCGTCTGCCTGGGAAGCGTGGCGACGCAATCGCTCTTGAAGACCGGCGAGGCCATGTCTCGCCTGCGCGGGAAATGGTTCGAATGGCATGGCATGAAACTGCTTCCCACCTATCACCCGGCCTACTTGTTGCGCAATCCGAGCGCCAAAGCCATCGTCTGGGAAGATTTGCAGGTTGTGATGGCCGAGTTGGGGCTCAAGCCTCCGAAAAAAACAAAGCCCCGCGCGCGCGCCTAGTTTCCTGCCTCGACAGGCAACCCCTCTTCCGGTCAATGGAACGGGCCGCGGGGAACTCCGCCCGGATTGGGCGCACTCCAGGCGACTGATACACTAGGCGCGAAAATGCCCGACCGATTCTGCGACGTCGCGCTTCCCGTACCGCTTCGGCGGCTGTTTACGTACCGGATTCCCGAACCATTCCTGCAAACGGTTGAAGTGGGCACGCGCGTGGTGGTTCCGTTTCGCAACCGCGTGCTGGTCGGCGTCGCTCTGGAAATCAAAGACGAAGCCCCCGAAACGCCGGCCATCAAAGCGATCCTCGATGTCCCCGATGTCTTGCCCGCTCTCACCGAAAATATCGCGCGCCTGGGCCGATGGGTGTCCGATTACTATCTGGCGCCGCCCGGCGAGGTGTTCCGCGCCATCCTTCCTCCGGTCGTGGAAATCCGGCGCGAGCGTCATTTCGCCATTACTGCCGCGGGCCGCGCGCGGCTCGGCGAGTCTGTTCGGCATGAGGGCGCTATCGAGGAAGCGGAAACGATCGATCATGCGCTGCTGGCGGCCATGGCTGAAGCCGGCGGCCATATCAGCGGGGCGCGTTTGCGGCGCCTGGGGTCGCCCGACGGCGTGGAGGCGGCGCTCGAACGTTTGACGGCGCGCAAACAGATCGAAATGCGCGAAACGGCCGCGCGCCGGCGCGCGCGGGGCCAGCCGATCGTCGCGTGGAAAGCGGGAGAAATTCCCGGGGACGATGTGGAGCGCCAGCTCGCCGATATGCTGCTGGCCGCGGGCGCATTGCCGGCGAGCGTAGTCGCCCGGCAGGCCAATGTGAGCCGGTCGATGATCGAACGGCTGGTGCGGAAGGGAAGTCTCGAGCGTTGGGAAGAGGCGCTGGGGGCGGAGCCGGAAGAGGTGGATGCCGGCGAATTCGCGCCGATTCGCGAGCTGACCGCGGGACAAACGGGCGCCCTGGCCGAAATCGAGGGCTGGATGGACCGGGGAAGCTTTCAAACGAGCCTTTTGTTCGGCGCAACCGGCAGCGGCAAAACCGAGGTGTATCTGCGCGCGGCCGAGAGCGCGCTCGGCAGGGGCCTCGGGGTCATCCTGATGGTGCCGGAAATCGCCCTGACCTACGCCATGGGCCGCCAGGCGCGGGCGCGCTTCGGGGACCGCGTAGCCGTTCTCCACAGCGCCCTCGCCGACGCCGAACGCTCGCGCCAGTGGTGGCGCATCCGCCGCGGCGAAGCGCCGGTGGTGGTCGCGACACGGCTGGGGGTTTTCGCGCCGGTTCCCAAGCTCGGCCTGATCGTCGTGGACGAGGAACAGGAAGCCAGCTACAAGCAGGAAGAGACGCCGCGTTACAACGGCCGCGACACGGCCGTCATGCGGGCCAAGCTGGAAGACGCGGTGGCCATTCTGGGCTCGGCCACGCCCTCGCTCGAAACGTTTCATCATGCGCGCCAGGGCAAGTACCGCCTGCTCGAACTCGGCGGACGCGTCGCCGACCGGCCCCTGGCGCATGTCGATGTGGTCGATTTGCGCGCGGATTTTCAGCAGGCGCAGCGGGCCTTGCCGGTTTCGCGCGCGCTCGCGGGGGCGATCGGCCAGTGCCTTGAACAGGGCACGCAGGCGCTGGTGCTCATCAACCGTCGCGGCTATTCCTGGTTTGTGCTCTGCCGGGCCTGCGGCGCGACGATCGAATGCGCCAATTGCAGCATCGGGCTCACCTACCACAAACGGCGCGACCGTCTCGTCTGCCACTATTGCGGAGGAGCGACGCGCGCGCCTTCCCGCTGCCCGAAGTGCCAGTCCGAACACCTGCACTATTTCGGGGAAGGCTCCGAGCGGATCGAGGAATATCTCCGGGCTGAATTTCCGCGGGCGCGCCTCGCCAGGCTCGACCGGGATACGGCGCGCACGCGCCAGGCCTATCACCGCGTCCTCGGCTCGTTTGCGCGCGGCGAGATCGATCTCCTGGTGGGCACCCAAATGGTCGCTAAGGGACACGATTTCCAGCGCGTTACGGTGGTCGGGGTCGTCGGCGCCGACGGCTCGCTGGCCGTTCCCGATTTCCGCGCCGCCGAACGCACGTTTCAATTGCTGACGCAGGTGGCCGGCCGCGCCGGCCGAGGCACGCTTCCCGGCCGCGTGCTCGTCGAAAGCTATCACCCCGACCATTACGCCGTTCAGCAGGCGGGCCAGCAGGATTATCCGGCGTTCTTCGAGCAGGAAATCCGCTACCGTCGCCTGATGCATTACCCGCCGTTTGCGGCGCTGGCCAACGTTGTGGTGCGGGACCGGAACCTCGAGCGTGTGCTGGCCTGGACGCGGAGCCTGGCCGGATTCTTCGGGCGGTGCGAAACGCAAGGAATGAAAGTGCTGGGTCCGGCGCCGGCGCCCCTGGCGCGGCTCAAGCGCGAGCACCGGTATCAATTCCTGCTGAAATCGTCCCGGCGTTCCGTTCTGGTGCGGACGCTTGGCGCTTGCATGGCCTATTGCGCGAGCGCGCAGATTCCCGAAACCGCCGTGCTGGTGGATATCGATCCGGTGAGCCTGATGTAGCTTGCCGGGACCTCGCACACCGAGACTTCCGGCGCGCCGCGCGTCGGGCCGCCGCGGCCGGTCAGCCGGCGTGGACGGCGAAGGGAATGGGCGTGAAGCAGAGCAGAAAGATCACCAGGGCGATGATGGCCCAGAAACGCCTCTGCGCGTCGAGCGATTCCCAGCGATCGAGCAGGGGCGGATGCCGGAACCCGATAAAGAGAAGCAGCACGGCCCAGAGCAGCCAGCCGGACCAGAGCCAGGCCATCGGTACCAGGGCCAGGATGACGGCCAGGGAAAGATACCGGTGCTTTTCGGGGAACAGCGCGTAGACGATGTGGCCGCCGTCGAGCTGGCTGGCCGGAAGCAGATTGAGCGCGGTGACGAACAACCCCACCCACGCCGCGCGTCCCACCGGATTCAGCAACAGATTGCCGGGGTTGACGTTTGGCCGGAGAACCGCTTCGAGGAGCTTCACCAGCGGCGGGTTGCCGAAGATCAGCCAGCCTTGCGACCCGGCGCCGGGAACGACTTTCGATACGGCGATCGCCGCGGCTAGCGCGGGAAGCGCGAATAGGAATCCGACGACGGGGCCGGCCAGCCCGACGTCGAACAGGGCCTTGCGGTTGATGATGGGCGACCGGATGCGAATGAAAGCGCCGAGCGTGCCGATCAGCGTCGGGGCCGGGATGAAATAGGGATAGCTGGCCGGGATCCGGTAATAGCGGCAAGCGAAAAAATGTCCCAGTTCATGGGCGAGTAGAATGCCCATCAACGTGAAGGCGAATGGCAGCCCGGTCAGCAGGATGGCCGGATGCTGGATGACGGCCGGATAGGGGAAGATGGCGCCGCTGGTAAAGGGCGGGACGTTGTCCTGGTAGGCGGCGGCGAATTCGGCCCCGACAGCCAGCGTGGAGAACACGGTGAGAACGAACAGTCCCGCCGCGATCGCGGCCGAACGAACGTCGCGGCGCGGCTGGCGATAGTGCTCCGGCACGGCGAACCGAACGCCGGCAGGCTCGATCGAAATCTCCGTAGGGAACTGAGGATGGCCGTTGCCGCCGTTCATGGTCGACCCCAATCTTAGCTGACCATGAGGCGGCAGCGCGAATCGATCGGACCAGGGCGGGGACTGCCCGGGCCCGCGATTAAAGCGACTGGAGTTCCTTGCCCGGCTTGAACCGCACGGCTTTCCCCGGGGGAATGCTCACCTGCTCACCGGTACGGGGATTGCGGCCCACTCCCGTTTTGCGGCGCTTCACGTTGAACACGCCAAAACGCCGCAGTTCGATCCGATGGCCCTGGGCCAGAGAGCGTTTCATGGCCTGGAATACGGTTTCCACAGCCACTTCCGCTTTGCTTCGCGAAACGCGATTGTCGAGGCGTTCCACAACGGCATTCACAAGATCCAGCTTGATCATCCCGCCTCCAAGCAGCGGAGAATGCTAGACATAGGAGCGGTGCCTTGTCAAGACATCATCTAAGAACAGGTTGCTGTTCCGGTCCCGGGTTCGGCCGGGTGAATGAACGTTGTTCGGGGAACTATTTGTTCGATGCGATGCGAAAATGCAATTCCTTCGTTTTCGCCCCTTTTCCGATCGGCCCTCCGCATATTAAACTGCGCTGCTTTTCCGACCCGGGAGGAAGTATGAGCGTCAAGTGCGACAGCTGGATTCGTCGAATGGCACGTGAGCAGAAAATGATCGATCCGTTCGTCGACGAGCAAATCAGAGAAGGCGTGATCAGTTATGGAGTCTCCTCGTACGGTTACGACATGCGCGTGGCCGATGAATTCCGCATTTTCACGAACGTCAATTCGACCATCGTCGATCCGAAACAATTTGACGCTCGCTCGTTCGTCGAATTCAAGGGCGATGTCTGCATTATTCCTCCAAACTCGTTTGCGCTCGGCCGTTCGGTGGAATATTTCCGGATTCCGCGGGACGTCCTGACGATCTGCGTCGGGAAATCGACCTACGCCCGCTGCGGCATCATCGTCAATGTGACGCCTTTCGAGCCGGAATGGGAGGGTTTCGTTACATTGGAGATCAGCAATACGACCCCGCTGCCCGCCAAGATCTACGCGAACGAAGGACTCTGCCAGGTTATCTTTTTCGGGGCCGACGAGATCTGCGAGGTTTCCTATAAGGACAAGAAAGGGAAGTACCAGGCGCAGGGCGGAATCGTGCTGCCGCGCATTTGAATCTGGCAGCTGCCGGTAGCAGAGGCCCGCCTGGACTGAGGGAAAGAAGCCGTCCGCCGGACGGCGAATCCTAATCCTGCGTCTTGCCCATGGGGCCGACCATCAGGGAGGTATATGTCGCTATGGCCAGCAGAATCGGCGGCAGCAGCGGCAGGTAGGTGCTTGCCGAGGCCAGGGAGACTCGCCCCTCCATCATCGATTGCTGCATGGTGCCGAGCAGATTTCCCAGCCCCGGGATATAAAACGCCCAGCAAAAAAGCGTTCCGATGAACACGATCCAGGCGGCCGAAGAGCCTTTTACGGCCCCCCATGCCGTTCCCAGCGTCATCGTCAGGGCTCCGATCAACCCCACGGTAGGAAAGGGATCCATGGGGGCCCACCAGAGGTTATGCGTGACGGCCCCATAAACCTGCACGCCTACGCCAATTGTCGCAATGAGATAGATGAGGACATTTACCATAGGATCGCCGCCAGAAACGCTCGTTTCGCCCGGCGGGACGTCCGCGGGGTCAGACGCCATTCTAAGAAAATCCGGCACACCAGGATACAACGCGGTACACGCAAGGTTTCGAATCGGCCACTGGCCAGAACCCCGATACCAGTTCCCTGATACTGATACCGTTCATTTCCGGCCACTTCCCGCCGATGGGCGTCCTAGGGTTTTTGGGCCGGGCGAATGGAAATCTCGCTGATGAAGCTCTGTGTCTGTTGGAGCAGGATCATCTCGACGACGTGAGCCACATCGTCCGGCTGGAGCATCTTGTTCGGGTCCTTGCCGGCAGGAGAGGAAAATTCCGTCAGAACGCTGCCCGGACAGATCACGCTCGTGCGAATCCCGTAGCCTCGAAGGTCCTCGGCCGCCGCATACGACATGCCGAGCAGCCCCCATTTAGAGGCGCAATAGATGCCGCCGCCGGCGAAGGCATTCTTGCCGGCGAGGGAGGCGATCTGGATCACGTGCCCGCTCCGCCGCCGGATCATGTGCGGGACAACGCTGCGCAGCAGCAAAAATGGCGCCTTGAGGTTCGTGTCGATCACGCGGTCCCAGTCGGCTTCGCTGGCCTCATGCAGCGGTCCGAACCAGCCGATACCCGCGTTATTCACGGCAATGTCGATATCGCCCAGTTGGCGGCGAGTCTCCTCGACCAGCCGTTCCACCTGCTCCTTCTGCGTGAGGTCGGTTTGCGTGGCCACGGCGGATATGCCCTCTTCCACGAGGGTCCGGCGCGCGGCTTCCAGGGGGCCAGAATGGCGGGCGCAAAGGCTTACGGCGGCTCCCAGCCGCCCAACCTTTCGCGCAATGGCAAACCCAATGCCGCGGCTGGAACCGGTTACCAGGGCCACTTGGCCGGCAAGGGGCTGGTTTGAGGGCGGCATGAAAATAGTTCCTCCGAAAGCTGTCCCATAGGCGACAGGAAACAGCTAAAAGTCATCATATCATCGGGGGGCTCGGCATGCGGAGGGGCGGGCAAGGGGCCGCTGGTCAGCCGATGAATCGCACGAAAACGAAAGCGGCGCTTGAACCTGCTGGAGCCATCCCCTATAATCGGCGATCTTTCTGGCCGCATGCGAATCGTCTATCGTTCGGGGTCGAATCGCCGCGGAACGCACGCGAAGGAGGCGGATTCACGATGTCCAAAGGCATTGTTCGCTCTGGCCTGGCGCTGGGGTTAATGATTGGGTTGTCGCTGGCAATGGGTCTTGCGACCACGGCCAGAGCTGGGGTGCAAGCGCAGCAGAAGCCTGCCTACTCTTACGCCGAGTACAATGCGTACCAGGCGGCGGTGAGGGAAACCAATCCCCAGCAGCGCACCAAGCTCCTCGACGATTTCGTTTCGAAATTCCCGAAGTCCACGCTCTTGCCGTATGTCTATCAAGCCTATTACCAGACATACGAGCACCTCAAGCAATACGACAAGGTGATTGAATACGCCGACAAGCTGATCTCCAGCGACGCCAAGGAAGTCGATAGCGGCATGAAGCTGCAGGCCGATTATGCCCGCGAAGTGGCATTCAACTACGCTTTCG
>DATLRW010000240.1:0-10016 GCA_035534495.1 Candidatus Dormiibacterota bacterium
TGTCCGGCACGATCGTGCGGGGAAGCATCATGGCGTGTCCTGCGAGGCCGGCACGGATACCCGGACCTTGCGCCCGTGCTCGCCGATCGAGCCCATCACCCGGTCGGCCAGTTCCAGGGCGCTGCGTCCGGCGGCCCCGTCCACCTTCGGGGTGCTTCGTGCGCGCACCGCGCCGAGGAACGCTCGCAGCTCGGCGCGCAGCGGCTCCTCGGTTTCCACCGACAGCTTTTCAAATTCGAATCGAGGCTCCGGGCCGGGCTGCGCCACCCGGATGCGAAGGGCGTCGCGCCGGGCGTAGTCCACCGAAACGTATTCGTGCCGCTGGAAGAAGCGCAGCTTGCGGACGCGTTCGGTGGAAATCCGGCTGGCCGTTAAATTGGCGACGGCCCCGGTCGCGAATTCGAGGCGCGCATGGGCGATGTCCACCTTTTCCGTCACCACCGGTATTCCAACCGCCTTCACTTCCCCGACCGGGCCGGCCAGCGACAGCAAAATATCCAGATCGTGAATCATCAGGTCGTAGACGACGTCCACGTCCAGACTGCGCGGCGTGAATACCCCCAGCCGATGCACTTCGAAGAAGAGCGGTTCGTCGACAATCCTGGCCGCCGACACCACGGCCGGGTTGAATCGTTCGACGTGCCCGACTTGCAGGATGCGTCCGCCGCGCCGGGCCGCCGCGGCCAGCCGGTCGGCTTCGGCCAGGCTCGATGCGATCGGCTTTTCAACCAGCACGTCCACGCCCTGCTCGAGCAGCCGGCAGCCGATCCCGGCATGGCCGACCGTGGGAACGGCCACGCTGGCCGCCTCGGCCCGCCGAGCAACGGTTTCGATATCGTCCAGCGCCTCGGTGCCGAATTCCTGCGCCACTTGCGCCGCGCGTTCCCGGTTCGTATCGAAAACGCCCACCAGCTCGGCTTCCTCGATTCCGGCATAGACGCGGGCGTGTTGCCGCCCGAAATCACCCACCCCGACGACCGCGACTCGGATCCGGTCCGTCACTTTGCGTTCCCATCCTCATCCTCGGGCGGTAACGCCTGGATGGTAATGCCGGCCTCATCGGCCAGCGCAACAAGCCGTTGCCGGTCGAAGAGCAGCGTCCGTCCGGCGTCGATGGCGAGTGCCGTGGCGCGCGAGCGCTGCATCACTTCGATGGTGCGCGGGCCGACGACGGGAACGTCGAAGCGCATATCCTGTTTCGGCTTGCTCACCTTCACCACGGTCAGCGGCTGCCCGCCCGCCAGGCGCGCGGCGCGTTCGATGGTCTCATCGGTTCCTTCCATCGCCTCGATGGCCACGCAGGCGCATTGGGCGACCACGACGGTCTGGCCGAGGTCGAGCCCGGCGATTTTCCGCGCGATTCCGCGCCCGTAGGCC
This sequence comes from Candidatus Dormiibacterota bacterium, assembly GCA_035534495.1. Taxonomy (GTDB): domain Bacteria; phylum Acidobacteriota; class Terriglobia; order Acidiferrales; family UBA7541; genus JAKASX01. The sequence continues at coordinate 1,378 of DATLRW010000240.1, forward strand.
ATGTCTTCGGTTTCCCGCTGGTCCGGCGCCCGCGCGGAGAGCAGGCCGGCCGGCGGCAGCAGCGGCTCGAGGAACATCGTCGAATCGACCAGTTCGATTCCTTCCTGTTTGAGGACGTAGGCGACGGCGCCGATCAGCGCGTCGGTGTTGCGAGCCGCCAGGCGCGCCAGAAGCGGCGCCATGCGGCCGTCGGGAGGGATATCGCTGAAGATCTGCCGGTGCTGCACCTGCCCGGCCATTACCGCCTTCTTGACCTGCTCCTGGTGCAGAAGCTCGATCGCCCGATTCAGCTCGCCGAGGCTCACCCAGTGAATGCGCCGCGCCACCCGGTCCAGTTCCGGGGTGGCCTCTTCCCGGATGGCGATGACGGCCATTTCGATCCCGCGCCGGCGCGCGCCTTCGAGTACCAGCAGCGGAAAATCCCCATTGCCCGCGATCAGTCCCCAGCCTTGCGTGTTGACGGTTTCGCCCATGTACCCGGAATTCCGGTTATCCCCCGACCCGCTACTTTGTTATACCCCTCTCGGCACCCTCAATGAAACGTACCATCTCTTCGACGTCGGCCGAGCCGGTCAGCGTTTCCTTCATTGTGTCGAGCGCCTGCGTGGTGTTCATCTTCGATCGCAGCAGCAGCCGGTAGGCCTGTTGGATCGCGGCGACTCGTTCGGGGCTGAATCCCTGCCTCTCGATCCCGATGGCATTGGCCCCGTAGCACCGCGTTTCCCGCGGCGCCACCACCTTGGCGAAGGGCGGTACATCCTGCGTGATCACGGTATGCGCGGCGATATAGGCGTGGCGCCCGATCCGGCAATACTGGTGCACCGGACAGAAAGCCCCGAGCGTGGCGTAATCGTCGATGGTCACGTGGCCGGCCAGGGTGGCCGCGTTCACCAGCACCACGTGGTCGCCGAGCGTGCAGTCGTGGGCCACGTGGCTGTAGCACATCAACAGATTGCGGCTGCCCAGACGCGTCACCCCGTGGCCTTGCGCCGTTCCGCGGTTCACGGTCACGAACTCGCGAAATTCGTTCTCGTCGCCGGCTTCGAGGCGGGTCGGTTCGCCGCGGTATTTGAGGTCCTGCGGGTTGCCGCCCAGGGCGCAGAACGGGAAGAAAACGTTCCCGCGGCCGAAGCTCGCCGGTCCGGAAAGGGAGACGTGGGCGTGCACGATGGAGTCGTCGCCCAGCTCCACCTCGTCGCCAATGACCGCAAAAGGTCCCACGCGCACGTTCCGGCCGAGCCTGGCGCGGGGCGATACCGCCGCCCGCGGGTCGATTTCGCTCATGGTCAGCGATCCACCATCTTGCACATCAGCGTCGCCTCGGCCGCCAGTTGCCCATCGACGCTGGCCCGCCCGGCCAGCTTGCAGAAATTGCCCCTCCAGTTCAGGACGTTCACTTCGACGCGCAATTGCTCGCCGGGGACCACCGGCCGACGGAAGCGGGCGTCGTCGATGGCCACGAAATAGAGCAGTTTGTTGTCGCGCTCGGCCACCTCCTGCAGGAGCAGCAGCCCTCCGGTTTGCGCCATCGATTCGACGATCAACACGCCTGGCATCACCGGTTTGCCCGGGAAATGCCCGGCGAAAAAGTCCTCGTGAATCGTGACGTTCTTGATCCCGACGATTCGCTTGAGCCGTTCCATCTCGATGATGGCGTCGATCATCAGGAACGGGTAGCGGTGGGGCAGTATCTTCTGTATGGCTGTGCTGTCCAAGATCATGGCGTCGGCCTCGTTGAGTGCGCGGATGCGGCTTTTCGCTCAGGTAGTCCACCGATTATAAGCAAAAAAACGAGTGGCATGAAAAGCGGTTCTGCGAAGGCGGTTGCGCCTGTTTTTCGCGGGCGGGTGAAGGGGCGCGCAACGCATCTTCCCGCAGGCCCGCCGGTCGGGTATGATCTAGCCGTCAAATCCCTGCGCTGCGGGAGGAATCCTTGCCGAAACAGTATCGCGGCATGGCGGCCGATGTCCGGGCGCTCACCGCCTACGTCAAGCTCTTGCGCGCCGGAGAAGGCGTCCTTCGCGAAGCCTCTCGCCTGCTGACCGTCTACGATCTCACCGCCGCTCAGTTCGGCGTGCTCGAACTCCTCTACCGGTCCGGCCCGCAAGAGGTGTCCGAGCTTGCGGCGGGGATACTGCGCACCGGCGGCAATCATGCCTCGGTTGTGGAAAGCCTTCGCAAGCGGGGACTGGTCCGCCGCAGTGCCGGTGGCCGGGGGCGGCGCATGGGTGTTGTGGCGCTCACGCCGAAAGGACGAAACCTGGCTCTCTCGGTCCTGCCCGGGCACGGGGCAGCCATCGTTTCCATCATGGCGCGGCTCACCCCGCGGGAGCAGGAGACGCTCGGGGAGCTTTGCCGCAAGCTGGGCCGTCCTTCCGCCTCGCCGGCCGCGAAACCGGCCCGGCAAGCGCCGCGCCGCGCCCGCTCGCCCCGCCGCTGAAGCGATTTCCCCGAATGAATGGGTTGTTGAAACGGGTCCCGGCCGGTTTCGGCCGCCCGGCGGTGGGAGCTAGGCTTCCAGATGGCCTTCGAAGACCCGCACGGCCGAGCCGCTGATCCTTGGCGTCAGTTCCGAGCCGGTTTGCGCGACATTGACGTAGATCTCGCAGGATCGGCCCTTTTCGATGTCTTGCAGGATTTGCATAGGGTGTCCCGCTTCTTTCTCCCCATGCCGCACCAGGTAGGCGCCGATCGTCCCGGCCGCCGTGCTTTCCTCGGCCAGTTCCCATGGCAGTACGACCCGGGCCCGAACCTGGCGGTCGCCAATGGCGCAGCAACTGGCCATCCCGCTTCCCCCTCCGAGCAGTTTCCGCAGGAGCGAGGGGTTGGGTTCGATGCGCGCGAAAGACGACGGGCTCGCCAGCGGAATCACAAGGTTGGATATAAAAGTCGTTACGTATTCGACCGGCAGCCTGGCATGTATGTCGCGTGCCCGCAGCCCGAGCGAGGCGGTCAGCTCTTTGCGGTCCAGCCGGGCCGGCCGGAAGCGGGCTGGCCTCTGCGTAATCGTCACAAGTCGCGGACGGCCCTCCTCGAAGAAGATCTCCACAGGGAGAACCCCTGCGCCGGTTTGCTGGAGCACGCGGACGGCGCCCTCCTGCGCCGGCACGACGCCCAGTTCGGCCAGCAGGAACCAGGTGCCCACAATCGACCGGCTGGCGAGCGGCAGTTCCTGCCGCTGCGGGGTGAAGATCCGCAGCCGCGCCAGGGGGTGATTGGTCGTCGGCTTCTGCACGAAGACGGTTTCCGGTAGGTTCATCTCGCGGGCGATGGCCTGCATCTGGGATGGCCGCAACCCGTCGGCGTCGGTGACGACCGCGAGCGGACTGCCGTGGTAGGGGCGGCGGGTAAAAACGTCAAGTTGATAGAAACGGCGTTTCATGATCGTACCTGCTCCGCGGCGGCGATCCGCCGGGCAATCGAAGGGTGGTTGTGAAAGAGAATCTCGACCGCGCGGCCGGGCTCGGTTTCCGCCAGATTCTGTTCGGCCAGTTTCTGCATGGCGCTGATGAATGCCCCGGGATTTCGGGTGAGCCGCAAGGCGTACCGGTCCGCCAGGCGCTCCCGCCAGCGCGAGTAGGCGTTTACCGCGGGCAACGTCAGCAGGGACACAACGGCGAAGATGAGCAGGACCAGCGGCAGATTGGCGAAATCCGCCAGACCCCGGAATCCCAGGCGCGGGGTCGCCCATACGAGCGCCTGATTGACGATCCACAGCGCGAGGACCGCTAGCGCCGATTCGACGGCGATGGCGAGCGGTATGTCGCGGTGAACCTGATGGCCGAGTTCATGCGCGACGATCGTTTCGATTTCGTCCCCGTTGTGCCGGTCGAGCAGCGTATCGGCCAGTAAAATCCGCCGCGTGGCGCCCCAGCCGGTGAGGGCCGCATTGGCCTTGTTCGATTTTTCTCCCAGTTTCCATTCGAGCACCGTGGCCACGTTCGCGCCCGCCCGGGCGGCCAGCCCTCGCAGGCGCGCGGCCAGATCCTCGCTTTCGAGCGGCCGGAACTTGAAAAACAACGGGAAAAGCAGGACCGGGGCCAGTTGCGCCATCACCACCGCGAAAAGGATCAGCACTCCCGCTACCCACAGCCACCAGGTCGCCGGGTGCCGCTCGAGCGCCCAGTAGAACAGCTCGCCAAGGGCAATTCCGAGAAGAGCGCCCAGCCCCGTCGATTTCAAACGGTCCTTGGCCCAGGTTCCCACGGTCATTCGCGAAAGCCCGTAGCGGTGTTCGATCACGTAGTCGGAATAAAAATCCAGCGGCAAACTGATCGCTTCGAAAATCGCGCCGACCATCAACAGATAGACCGGGAGCGCCAGCGGCCATTGCGCCGCGGCCTGTTCGGCGATGTTGCGCAGCCCGGCCGAAAGGCCCGTCGCGAGCAGCAGCACGAGCGCCAGCGCATCGAGAATCCAGCCCGCCAGGGCAATCCGCCGGCGAATGCGCGCGTAGTGCTTCGCCTGCTCCTGGCGGAAAGCGTCCTGCGCCGGTGCTGTCGTGTCGGTCGCCATCGTCGCCCGCTCGTCAGATCCCTCGCACCTTTGCCGCGGCAGTCTCGAGAATGCGGCGCATGGTTTCGCCGCTGCCCGTTTCCGCGTAGACGCGGAGCATCGGCTCGGTGCCCGACGCCCGCACCATCACCCAGCCGATTTCTCCCAGGTAGACCTTGAGCCCGTCCATGTCTTCCCGGCCGGAGATCGGCCAGCCGAACAGGCCTTCGAGCCGGTCGTCCTGAAACAGTTCGATGGCCCGTTCCTTTTGCCCGGGGCGCAGTTCTAGGTCCATCCGGCCGTAATGGTGCTCGCCGAACTCCTCGTGGAGCATGGCCACCAGTTGACCGAGCCGCAAACCGTGCCAGGCCATCACCTCGGCCAGCAGCAGCGCGCAGACCGAAGCGTCGCGTTCGGGCAGATGAAACCGGAACCCGATGCCGCCGCTCTCCTCGCCGCCCATCAGCAGGTCGTGCTCGAGCATCAGCTCGCAGATATATTTGAAGCCGATCGGGGTTTCGAAAAGCTGGCGGCCGAATTTGTGGGCGATCTTGTCGACCAGTTTCGTCACGGAAAACGTTTTCGCGACGTCGCCCTCGAGGCCTCGCGCGCCCGCCAGATGCCAGAGGAGAATGGCAAAGCACTGGTGCGCGTTGATGAAGCGGCCGCCCGGGTCCATCGCCCCGACGCGGTCTCCGTCGCCGTCGGCCAGGAACGCCGCGTCGTAGCGGCCGCTTTCCATGGCCAGCCGGGCGGGCTCGACGTTTGCGCCCTCGATCGGCTCGGGATTTCTGCCTCCGAACAGGGGATCGCGCTTGCCGCGAATCTCCTCGCAACTCACCCCGTTGCGCCGGAACAGCTCGGGAACGATTCCCATCGCCGAGCCGTGCATCGGATCGAACAGGAACCGCAGCCCGCTCGAACGCAGCCGTTCCCAATCGACCAGCTTTTCGAGCGCTTCCCTATACGGCGTGACGATATCGATGGAGGCGACCGCGCCGGGCCGTACGGGCAATGCCGGAATGCCTTCGTCGTACACGCGGGCCAGTTCCCGCTCGATTCCGCCGATGATGGCGGGCGAAGCCGAACTCCCGTAGCTCGCTTTGAACTTTACGCCGTTCCACCGGTACGGATTGTGGCTGGCGGTGATCATGATCCCGCCAGCGGCCTGGCGCTGGCGCACCAGCAGCGAGAGGGCCGGGGTGGGGCAGGCGGCGCTCGAGAGCCAGACGGGAATACCCGCGGCGGCAACCGTTTCCGCGGCCGTTCGGGCGAACCGCTCCGATCCGAACCGGTTGTCGTAGCCGACCAGCACGCCCGCATCGGGCCGCTCGGCCCGCGCGATGTGCCTCGCAAAGGCCCGCGCGGCCAGGCGCACGTTCGGCGCGGTAAAATCCTCGGCGATGATGCCGCGCCATCCGTCGGTGCCAAAATGGATTCTTTTCATCGCGCCAGCAGTATACGGCAGGCCGTTCGGCTGCGAAACCCGGCCGAATGACCATTGTGGGGCAATGGACGATTCCAGGCTATAGCAGGGATTTGCGCTTCAGCCGTTCGAGTTCCTTGACGATGCGGCCGACGTCCTGGGCCCTCTGGCGGGGGCAGATCAGGATGGCGTCGCCCGTCTCGACCAGCACCAGGTCGCGCACCCCGATGGCTGCCACCAGTTTCCCCGGCGCCCAGAGATAATTCCCTTCGGCGTCGAGCGAAATGAAGGGGCCGGCGGAAACCGTCTCTCCCGGCTGTTTCGCTTCGAGTTCGTACACGGCCGCCCACGATCCGATGTCGCTCCAGCCGACGCTGGCCGGCAGCACCGAGACGCTCGCCCCGCTTCCGGGCCGGCTGGCGGGTTCGAGCACCGCATAGTCGACGGAGATGTTTTCGAGACGGCGGTAAACGCGGCCGAGCCGGGATTTGTAGCGCGCCGTCCCGATCGATTTGTCGAGGCCCCCCAGGGCCTTCTCGGTCGCCGGCAGGTGCCTCGAGAGCTGATCGAGAAATGTGGATACGCGCCAGAAAAACATGCCCGCGTTCCAGAAATAGCGGCCCGAAGCGACATAGCGCCGCGCCAGCGCCGGCGCCGGTTTCTCGGTGAAACGCTTCACGCGAAACGCGGGCATTCCACGAAAGCGGCCGGCCTCGGCGCCGCGTTCGATGTAACCGTAGCCGGTTTCCGGCTGGCTGGCCGTAATGCCCAAAACGACAAGCGTGCCGGGCTGCGCGGCCGCCTGCAAAGCCGCCCGCAGGATGGCCCGGTAACGCTGCTCTTGCCGGATCACATGATCGGCCGGCAGCACCGCCATCAGCGCGTCGCGCTGTTCCCGGCGAATGTGCACGGCGGCGAGGGCAATGGCGGCGGCGGTATTGCGCCCTTCGGGCTCGACGAGCAGATGCGAGCGGGGAAGGCCTGGCAACTGCCGTCGCACGGCCTCGGCCTGTTCGGCTTGCGTCACCACCCAGAGCCGGGAAGCGGGAAAGAGAGGCGCGATGCGTCGGGCCGTCTGCTGAATCATCGTCTCGCCGCCGGCCCCACTGGCACCCGCATTCGCAATAATGCTCAGAAGCTGCTTGGGCGTGCGCGTGCGGCTGCGCGGCCAGAACCTCGTGCCGCGTCCGCCGGCCAGAATGACTGCGTGCGCCTCCGGTTTCATTCGAAAAAGAACCCGGCCATTTCCTGGGGCGTAACGTTGTCCTCGCGCAAGCTTCTTTTGAGCGATGCCAGATCGGGCAGGTAGGCTCGCAGCAGCGTCGTGTCCACGCGCGGCTCCAGCCGGCAGCCGTCGCTGTCGGCGGGAACGAACCAGACCTCGCCGTGATGAAATTCACGCCGGTTTTCTCCGGCCACCAGTTCTCCTTCGCCGCCGATAAAGATCAGCAGATCGAAATGCTCTTTCGCGGGGGGCAGGTCGAAGGGCTCGACGAACCGCCATCGCTCGGCGGCGAAATGGCGGCACGCGGCGAGATAGGTGACCTCGACTGGGCCGCGGTTTCGCACGACGGGCCGGGTTTTCCCTCCCGATGATCCGCCAAACTGAATCACGTCGAGCGCCTTCTCCACATGCAGCTCCCGTGGGTTTCCCTGGGCATCGACGCGGTTGTAGTCGAAGACGCGGTAGGTCAGGTCGGAATACTCCTGGATTTCGCACAACACCTGCCCCGGCCCGATCGCGTGAACCGTCCCCGAGGGCAAATAGATCGTTTCCCCTTCGCTCACCGGCAGCTTGTTCAGCGTCTGCTCCGCGGTTCCGGCTTCGATCGCCTGGCGAAACGATGCCTTGTCCATGCCTTCTTCGAGGCCCACCATCACCGCCGCCTGGGGCTCGGCCGCCACCACGTACCACATCTCCGTTTTTCCCCGCCCGCCCGCTGCCGCTTCATGCCGGGCGGCATAGGAACCGTCAGGATGCACCTGGACGGAAAGGCTGAGCTCGGGAAACAGAAATTTCGCCAGAATGGGGAATTCCCGCTCGCCCGCCAACCGGGTTCCCCTCCAGCCTATGGGCATTGTTCGCCATGCCTCGCCGAGCGTTTTGCCGGCGAAGCGGCCCTCCAGGAACCGGCAGTCTCTTCCCGTCAGCCACACCTCACCGACCGGCTCGGGCAGCTCATCGGTCGCCGGGTATACGGGATCGAGCCGGCGCCGGCCCCATATCCGGGGCACCTGGCGAGGCTCGATTCGCGCGGGGAGTGCGTCGCCTCTCATGCGCTCAGAAAATCTCTCATGCGCCCCAGACCCTCCCGCAATCGGTCGACCGCAATCGAGTAGGAAATTCGCAGGTGTCCCGGGGCGCCGAATGCCTCGCCCGCGACGGCCGCGACGTGAACCTCGGAAAGCATCTCGGCGGCCAGTTGCCCGGTATCCACCACGCCCTTTTGCTCCCGCAGGGCGCGCCCCCGCGCCGACCCGGCGACATTCGGGAAGACGTAGAAGGCGCCCTCGGGCGCCGGGCAGGTAATGCTTGCAATCCTGGACAGTTCTTCGATCGCCACCGCGCGCCGCCGCGCATATTCCACCAGCATCCGCTCGACGGCGTCCATCGGGCCGGTCAGCGCTTCGAGCGCCGCGTATTGCGCGATCGAGGTGGGGTTCGAAGTCGTCTGGCTCTGCAATTTGATCATCGCGTCGATGACCGCCTTGGGCCCGA
>DATLRW010000241.1:0-27911 GCA_035534495.1 Candidatus Dormiibacterota bacterium
ATCTTCGTAATGACCGAGCTGAAGTCGGTGCCGCCGAGCGGAACATATTCTTCGCCGACGACCGTTCCGCCGTCGTGCGCGATGTTCTTTTTCAGGATCAGGTTCGCGGTGCGCGGAAACACGTAATCCGATCCCAAAAGGAAATACCGCTTGTATCCTTTTTGCATGGCCCATTGGAGGGCGGGGAGGATTTGCTGGTTCGGCTGGGCTCCCGAGTACATGATGTTCGGCGAGCACTCATTTCCTTCGAACTGAACGGGGTACCACAACAGGTTGTGAAATTCCTGGAACACGGGGAGCATGGCCTTGCGGCTGGCGGAGGTCCACCCGCCAAACACCGTGACCACCTTGTCCTGCTGGATGAGCTGTTGGGCCTTTTGCGCGAAAGTAGAGGGCAGAGACTCTCCATCCACGACAACCGGCACGATTTTCTTGCCCAGCACGCCTCCATGGGCGTTCAACTGGTCGATCGCCAAAAGCTCAGCGTTTTTTACCGTCACCTCGCTGATGGCCATCGTGCCCGTCAACGATTGCAGCACTCCCACCTTGACCGTCTGCTGGCCCGGAGCCGCCATTGCCGGCTTCCAGGCAAAGGCCACCAGAGCACCCACCAGAAGCAGCGCGCCCAGATACTGCCCGGTCTTCTTTTTCCATGCTGCCTTTGCGACACGTTTCATACAGTTTTTCCCTCCCTCTCCGAAATTAGGACTCATGATTCCGTCATACCCGACGAATGACCTATCTGGCCCATGGGCACCCTGCACCCATACATAACCCGCGCCGGAATTCGAAAGGGAATCGTTCCGAATCAAGCGCGAAGAAGGCGCTCCCCTCATCAACACCACTTAGCCAACGAGCCGACATGAGCCCCTTCCGGGCCTCCTCGAACGCGTGCTGCATCCGAAACCCCGCGGAGGCGGCGCGGAACTTCTCGCCGCCTCCGCTATCCGACGTGACCTCATTTACTGGCGAAATGCAAGGTTTTGGATAGCTGGATCTGCAGGCCGACGCCCGCTTCCCAGTTATTGCTTCTTACGGCGTTGAAGGTCGTATTCCTATAGAAGCTCATCACGCGGGCGTCGAACTGCTTGATGATATAGCTGAAATCGACCTCACTGGTATTTTGACGGTAGCTCGGCGCCGACAGGAATCCGTCCGTAAATTCCGCTATGGCGTACTTACCGAGAAGTTGGAATTGGCCGATACCGACCTTTTTCGGGACAAGAAAGGAGGCAAGCCCGTACCCCCCCTCGCTCTTGTCATAGTGAGGGTCATATCCACCAAGCCCGTTATAGCGGGCATACTCACTCTCGATGGTAAAGGCGCCACCCTTCGGGACTTTTCTCTCCATGAGGAAATCGACCGTCGTGGCCGTCTTGCCGGACTGCACCTGGGTGGCCCCGCCGATCGCCAGCAGGTTCTTGTCCCCATAGTATGTACCATTCAGGTAGTAGCCGTTTTCCGGGTCCCAGAAATCAATCTGCACCCGGCTGGCCCAAATCAGGCTGTTGCGTCCGTCCGCGGAAGTGCCTTCGAAGGTGCCGACCGACACTTTTATCTTGGCGATGCCCGCCTTGAAATCTCCCCAATACGCGACGCCGTTGTCACGCCCTTGATACACAAAGGGATACCCATCCTGAACGCCGTCGGTATATACCGCCCACTCGTTCGCGTAAAACGGGCCGTACAGATCGGCGCGATCGCTCGGCGGGAGAAAACGGCCGAACCAGAGGTTGAATTTGGGCGACGCGTGAAATTCCCCCACCGCATCGAGTATCTGCATCTGGTTGGTCGTGCTGTCATAGTCGGTATTGAACATCGCGCTGACATTCTTCGTAATATCCCCGCTGAAATACAGGCGGGCGTGGTCGAGGGGAAATTGGTCGAGACCCTGGCCGACACTCGGCTCGGAGTGGTCATAGTTGGTCTGTATCCCGGCCCCCACGGTCAACGAAGGTGCGAACGTCTGAGCACTTAACGGCGAGGCGGCCAGCATCAGCAAGCCAGCGAGCCACGCAAGCGACCATCGTCCGAGGGTAAACGCTCGCGCGTGCCGAACCCACCGCTCGCTGATTTTCGCACACAACTCCTCTATCACCATGGCGGGCATAGTGCTCCTCATTTCGATGAGAATGTGTCCCTATTTACTCTTCTTCGTTAGTAACCTGAGAGAAGGCGCCGATGGCAACAAGTTATCTGCAAAGGCAACTCCCGACCGGTTCTATGCAACGCGGAATCGCCTGAGGCAAACGTACCGGAGTCCCCGTCCAGAGCCGCCCCACGAAACGAACGAGCAGATGAAACGACTTATGCCCGCATTGCTTCATGCATTTATTGGAGCCTGTCATCTGAGGATCCATCGTTCCTTGTTGCACGGACCGATTATCTGGAGAGCACCCGCGAATGTAAAATGCATGTTTTCGATAGGATGCATCGGAGACGCAAATTTTCTATTTCTGCAAATAAGAATAGCCTCCGCGAACAAGAAGGCATCGACGCGGCACCCGATGCGCCACACGCCGGCCGTGGGGCACCGGGCGCTATTCTCAGCCCTGCGATTTTGCGATACACTGTGGCCGGCAGGTATTGAGGCGTCTGCTTCGTTCCTCCAGGAAAAACAGGCACGACGCGCGAATCACAATCCCAGAATCAGCAACGAGGACATCCGGATGGCATCCGCATTCCGCATTGGCATCGCTGGACCGGTGGGATCGGGTAAGACGGCGCTGGTGGACCGGCTGTGCCGCAGGCTCTACCCGAAATACAGCGTCGCGGTAATCACCAACGACATCTATACGAAGGAGGATGCGGAATTTCTGGTTCGCGCCGGAGCCCTTCCCCCCGAGCGCATCCGCGGCGTCGAAACCGGTGCGTGCCCGCATTCGGCCATTCGCGACGATGTATCCATGAACCTGCACACCATCGCCGAACTGGAAGACGAACTGCCCGGTCTTTCCCTGATTTTCGTCGAAAGCGGCGGCGACAATCTCGCGGCGGCCTTCAGCCCGGAGCTGGTGGACGTGTGGATCTACGTGATCGATGTCGCCGAGGGAGACAAAATCCCGCGCAAGGGCGGCCCGGGCGTCATGCGCTCGGACCTGCTGGTCATTAATAAGATCGACCTCGCTCCCTACGTGGGCGCTTCTCTCGAGGTGATGGAACGCGATTCCCGCAAAATGCGCGGGGACCGGCCCTTCCTCTTCACGAACCTGCGGGACGAGGTGGGACTGGGTGACGTGCTGGCGTGGCTGGAAGATAAAAAGTCGCACGCATCCGAATCCGGCCGCTCGGTCATCGACGCGCACGCACCCTACAGTCCGACCCCGCATTCCCACGACCACGGACACGACCCTGACCACGGCCATCCCCACGAGCATTCTCACGCGTAGGCGATGAGGCCCGTGGATTTACTTCCGACGAGCGAACCCTTTCCGCCATCGGCGGATCTCACGGGACTTCGGCTGCTTCAACTGGCCGATAGCGCCCTGCCGATCGGCTCCCTGACGCATTCGTTTGGCCTCGAATCGCTGGTTGCAAAGGAAATCCTGACCAAAAAACACCTGGCGAGTTTTTTTCGCGGCTACCTCGAAGAAGCGGGCATGATGGATGCGGTGTTCTGCCGGGAAGGATGGCGGCTGGGAAGCGTGAAGGAGGGGGAATTTTCCTCGTCGCGCTGGCGTGAGATCAACGAACTCTTCTCCGCCCTCAAACCGGCGCGTGAAACGCGGTCGGCAAGCTCCTCTCTCGGAGATAATTTTTTGTGCGCCGTACTGGCATGCGGCGATTTTCCGTTGCTGCGGGAAGCCCTGGCGGCAGACGGCCCCGACCGAAAGCGCCCGGGGCAAATGGGCCCGAAGCGAAAGCGCATGCCCATTCACCACAGCCCCGCTTTCGGTCTGGCCTGCGCCGTTCTGCGAATCGACCAGGACCATGCGACGCTGTCCTACCTGCATCAATCGGTCGCGAGCCTTGTTTCCGCCTGCCAACGTCTGATGCCGCTCGGACAACGGGAGGCGATGCGCCTGGTCTGGGATTTGAAGCCCACGATAATCGAGACGGCCGAGCGCAGCCGTATGCGCGGGATCGAGGATGTCTCCTGTTCCATGCCCCTGCTGGATTGGGGCTCGATGGAGCACCCGGCGCTTTCGACACGGTTATTCATCAGCTGAGACGCACTCGCAGGGGGAATTCATGGCACTGGGAGCCTGCGCGAAGGCTTTTTCAAACGAAAGCGGGCCTTCCGCGCGCGAACACGGCCGGCTGAGAGGGTTGCTCGATCTGGATTTCCAGCGCGCGGGCGCTTCGAACCGGACGGCGCTGATCCGTAGCCTGCAGGAGCCCCCGCTGCGAGTAGTCAGGGCATTTGAGCGGGAGGATGGTTCCGCGCTCGCCCACCTGCACAATGTATCGGGGGGTGTTCTTGGCGGGGACAGCCTCATGCTTCGAGTGAGGCTGGGCCAGGAAGCCAGCGCTCAACTCACCACCACCGGCGCAACTCGCATTTACAGGCCCCGCGTGGACGCCCCAACCGCCGTTCAGATCAACGAAATCTTCGTCGGCGAGGATGCCCTGCTCGAATACGTGCCCGACCCCATCATCCCCTTTTCCGGGGCCCGATTCTCGCAGCGGACTACGATTCACCTGGCCCCGCGAGCGGGGCTGTTCTGGTGGGAGATTCTTGGGCCGGGGCGCGAGGCGCGCGGGGAAATTTTCCAATACGAGATGATCGAGATGATCACCGACATCGTGGCGGACGGCTGCCGTATCGCCGCCGAGCGCACCCGGCTCGAACCCGAAAGCGGCGATCCCCACTCCCTGGCCCGGCTGGGAAACTATCGCTATCTGGCCTCCTTCTATATCTGCCGAGTGGGCCTCGACGCCAAAGCGTGGATCGCCGCCGAGGAACAGCTGCGCCAGGTCGCCAGGACAGCGGCCTATTCCAGCGATACGCTCTGGGGCATCAGCGCCCTCGCGGCCGACGGAGTTGTCTTGCGCTGTCTGGCCCAACGCGGCCTCGATGCCTCTTCAGGACTGCATACGATATGGCGCGCGGCGAAAACCCTGTTATTCCACCGGGAGACGATCCCGCCGCGCAAAGTGAATTAGAGGTAGAAATTGAGGAATTGGGCGGGGGGGATTACCATCGCCACTAAAGTGCTCGGGAGGACCCTTGCATCTGACGCCGCGTGAACAGGAAAAATTGATGATCGTCGTTGCCGCCGATCTGGCCCGCCGGCGCCAGTCCCGCGGCCTGAAGCTGAATTACGTCGAGGCCGTAGCGATTCTTTCCGCCGAGGTGATGGAGGCGGCGCGCGACGGAAAAAGCGTCGCCGAAATCATGGGTTTTGGCGCCCACATTCTCACCCGGGACCAGGTGATGGAGGGGGTGCCCGAGATGATTCACGAGGTGCAAGTGGAAGCCACCTTCCCCGACGGCACCAAGCTGGTGACTATTCATGATCCAATCAAGTAATGCGAGAACGCGGCGCCGCTGCCAACCGGGAGTGACACCGCCAGGAAGTTTCGTGGAGGGGGCATGAAGCCCGGAGAATACCTGCTCGATGAAAACGCCGGCCCCATACTCGCCAACGCCGGACGGCGAACCGTGCGCGTGCTGGTGAAGAACACGGGCGACCGGCCCGTGCAAGTCGGGAGCCACTATCATTTTTTCGAAGTCAATCGCGCGCTTGCCTTTGATCGCCCGGCGTCCTACGGAATGCGGCTCAACATCGCGGCGGGAACAGCCGTCCGCTTCGAGCCCGGCGACGAAAAGGAGGTCGAACTGACGGACCTGGCGGGCAGCCGGATGGTCCATGGCCTCAACGGCCTTGTGAATGGCCCTCTCGACCGGCACGGGAACCGCAAACGGGCGATCGAAAAGGCAACTCAGGCGGGCTTCCGCGTATCCGCCGAAGAGAGGGACCGATGAGCCTGAACATTCCTCGCCGCACCTACGCCGATCTCTATGGGCCGACAACGGGAGACCGCATTCGCCTCGCAGACACCGATCTGTTCATCGAAATCGAAAAGGATTACGCGCAGTACGGTGACGAAATCACATTCGGCGGAGGAAAGGTCATCCGCGACGGCATGGGCCAAAGCACCGGCGCCCTTCGCGAAGGTCCTCACGGGGCGCTGGATCTGGTGATCACCAACGCCGTCATTCTCGACCATTGGGGCATTGTGAAGGCGGACATCGGCATCAAGAACGGCCGAATTGTGAAAATCGGCAAGGCCGGCAACCCGGACACCATGGAGGGGGTCGATCCCGAATTGGTCGTCGGGGCGGCGACGGAGGTAATTTCCGGGGAAAATCTGATTGTCACTGCGGGCGGGATCGACAGCCACATCCACTTCATTTCCCCGCAACAGGTCTACGAAGCGATTTCAAGCGGCATCACCACGATGATCGGCGGGGGCACGGGCCCTGCCACCGGCACGGCGGCCACCACCTGCACGCCCGGCTCCTGGAACATCGGACGCATGTTGCAAGCCGCCGAAGCCTGGCCCATGAATTTCGGTTTTCTCGGCAAGGGAAATTCCGCTTCTCCGGCGCCCCTGGCCGAACAGGTGCAAGCGGGGGCGTGCGGCCTGAAATTGCACGAGGATTGGGGCTCAACCCCGGCGGCCATCGACGCCTGTTTAAAGGTCGCCGACCAGTTCGACGTGCAGGTCGCCATTCACACCGACACGATCAATGAAGCCGGGTTCCTCGAGGCGACCGTCGCCGCCATCAACGGACGCGCGATTCACACCTATCACACCGAGGGAGCCGGCGGAGGCCACGCGCCCGACATTATCCGGATCGCCTCGTTTCCGAATGTCCTCCCGTCCTCGACCAACCCCACGAGGCCCTACACGGCGAACACGATTGCCGAACACCTCGACATGCTGATGGTCTGCCATCACCTGAACCCGCTGGTTCCCGAGGACGTCGCCTTCGCGGAAAGCCGCATCCGGCCCGAAACGATCGCCGCCGAAGACATCCTTCACGACATGGGCGTTCTGAGCATGATTTCCAGCGATTCCCAGGCCATGGGGCGCGTCGGAGAAGTCATTACGCGCACCTGGCAGACGGCGCATAAGATGAAAACCCAGCGAGGCCCTCTTCCCGAGGATTCCACGCGCAACGACAATTTGCGCGCGAAGCGCTACGTGGCGAAATACACGATCAACCCCGCCATCACGCATGGCATGTCCTCGGAAATCGGGTCCATCGAGCCGGGGAAATTGGCCGATCTGGTTCTGTGGAAGCCGGCATTTTTCGGCGTAAAGCCGGAAATGGTCGTGAAAGGGGGATTCATCGCCTGGAGCGCGATGGGCGATCCAAATGCGTCGATTCCCACGCCACAGCCGGTGCTCTATCGCCCCATGTTCGGCGCCTTCGGCGAGGCCGTCGCGGCCACGAGCATCACGTTTCTTTCGCGGGCGGCGGTTTCGGCGGGGCTGGCGCAGGCGCTCGGCCTGAGGAAGATCGTGGCGGCCGTGCGCGATTGCCGGAACATCGGTAAGAAAGACATGCGGCACAACCACGCAACACCGAATATTCAGGTCGATCCGGAAACTTACGAAGTGCGCGTGGACGATGTGCCGATTACCTGCGAACCGGCCAGCGTTCTACCCTTGGCGCAGCGCTACTTCCTCTTCTAACGCGCCTCGCCGGCAGCGCCTGGCAGGTTCACTCACAAGCGAGCGGTGCGCAGCCGCAAAGCATTAGTGATCACGGAAACCGAGCTGAAACTCATGGCCGCCGCGGCAATCATCGGGCTGAGCAACAGACCGCTAAAGGGATAGAGAACGCCCGCGGCGACGGGAACACCCAGGCTGTTGTAGAGGAACGCAAACAACAGGTTCTGCTTGATGTTCCTCATCGTGGCGCGACTCAGATGGCGGGCGCGGACGATGCCCTGCAGGTCGCCCTTCACCAGCGTGATTCCGGCGCTCTCCATCGCCACGTCGGTACCGGTGCCCATGGCGATTCCCACCTGGGCCTGAGCCAACGCCGGCGCGTCGTTGATGCCGTCACCGGCCATGGCAACGAAGCGGCCCTCGGCCTGGAGTTTTTTCACGACATTGGCCTTGTCTTGCGGAAGCACCTCGGCGACCACATCGTCAATGTGCAGCTTGCCGGCGACGGCCTGGGCCGTGGCGCGGCTGTCACCGGTCAGCATCACGATGCGAATTCCGTCATCGTGTAATTGCTTGATGGCCTCGGCGGTGGTCGGCTTGATCGTGTCGGAGACAGCGAGAAGACCCTTGACATCCCCATTCACCACGACAAACATGACCGTTTGGCCTTCGGCGCGCATCGTTTCAGCCGTCTGGGACATCGCTCCCGCAGCGATCCCAAGCTCATCGAGCATCGCCGCGTTTCCAAGAGCCACTTCCCTGCCCTCGACGGCCCCCTTTACCCCTCGGCCGGTGAGCGAAAGGAACTCCTGAACGGAGGTCGGCGAGATGCCGCGCTCCTGGGCCCCGGCTACAACCGCCGCCGCCAGCGGATGCTCGCTGGCCCGCTCGAGGCTGGCCGCCAAAAGCAGAATATCTTTTTCGTCGATGCCTGTTCCCGGGATCACGGCAACCAGCTTCGGCTTCCCTTCGGTCAGGGTGCCCGTCTTGTCCACCACCAGGGTGTCCACCTGGCGCATCTGCTCGATCGCCTCGGCGTTCTTGAAGAGGACGCCGAGCGTGGCGCCCCTCCCTGAAGCCACCATGATCGAGACCGGCGTTGCCAGACCCAGGGCGCAGGGACAGGCGATCAGCAGTACGGCAACCGCATTGACGATCCCGTGGGCCATCCGGGGACTCGGCCCCCAAAGGCCCCAAACGATGAACGTCAGGATGGAGATCACGACAATCGTGGGAACAAAATAGGAGGCCACCACATCGGCCAGCTTCTGGATCGGCGCGCGGCTTCGCTGCGCATCGCTTACCATGCGCACGATTTGCGCCAAAAGCGTATCGGCTCCCACGCGCTCGGCGCGAACGACGAGCGAACCGGTTCCGTTGACCGTGGCGCCGGTGACGCGGGCGCCGGCCTCCTTTTCGACGGGAATCGCTTCGCCGGTGATCATCGATTCGTCCACGCTGCTCGCGCCTTCCAGCACCACCCCATCGACGGGGATCTTTTCCCCCGGTCGAACGCGAAGCCGGTTCCCCGGCTGGACACGATCGAGGGGCACATCGCTCTCGCCGCCCTCCTCGGCGATGAGGCGCGCGGTTTTCGGCGCAAGGCCCAGCAGGGCCCGGATCGCCGCTCCCGTCCGGCTGCGGGCGCGCAGCTCCAGCACTTGCCCCAAGAGAACGAGCACCGTGATCGCCGCGGCCGAGTCGAAGTAGACGGCAACGGCGCCACTCGGGTCGCGAAACGTAGGGGGAAAGATGCCCGGACGCAGCGCGGCCACGAGGCTATACACATAGGAGACGCCCACGCCCAACCCAATCAGCGTAAACATGTTCAGGCTGCGATGAACCAGCGATTGCCAACCGCGCACCAGAAGCGGCCATCCCGCCCATAGCACCACCGGCGTAGTTAGAAGCATCTCGAACCATATCCAGAAACGTTCCGGCGCCCAGCTTTCCAGAGGATTTCCAGGAAGAACATGTCCCATCGACGCCGCCAGCACGGGAATCGAGAGCCACAATCCCAGCCAGAAACGGCGTTTCATATCTTTCAGTTCGACGTTCTCTTCCTCTTCGGCGGCGACGACCTTGGGCTCGAGGGCCATCCCGCAGATCGGACAGGCACCCGGCGCGTCACGAATAATTTCCGGATGCATCGGGCAGGTATATTCGGTCTTGTACGCCGGCTGCACCTCGAGCGGCTCGAGCGCCATGCCGCATTTCGGACACGGCGCCGGCTCCTTAGTTTTTACCTCGGGATGCATCGGGCAGGTGTAGCGCCCGCCGCTCGGAACCTCCAGGCTTTGCTTTTGTTGCGGGGGCTTTTCCTGCGGGGCTGCGGTTTCCGTAAACACTTCGGGATTCGCGCGGAATTTCTCCAGGCACGCCGTACTGCAGAAATAGTAGGTCCGGTTTCCATGCGTCTGCTGCCCGGCGGACGTTTGCGGGTCCACATCCATACCGCAGACAGGGTCCTTCTCTATGGGAGGCTCCCCGGCCGCATGCGCATCTTCACTTCCTGAATTCTCGAACGGCACAGGACTCATCCCGAACCCCTTTCCAGCCACCATTTATGGAGCTGCGTGGCGGGCTGCGCGCTCACGCGGTTCGCCACAAAACGACCACGCGCTTCAGGCGCTGGCGTACTTGCCGGGATCCGCCTGGAATTTCTTCAGGCAGTGGGCGCAGCAAAAGTAGTAGGTCTTGTTGCCGTATTGATACTGACCGGCAGCGGACTTCGGATCGACGGTCATTCCACACACCGGATCTTTTGCCTGCGACCCCCCGGCTGGCGACGTCTCGTTAGACATATGGGAAAACCTCCTTGTCATTTGAAATGCTCGAAACAGGTATTGGCTGTAGGGAGTGCATCCCTCCGAATAGCGGCATGCTCAGCAAAGGCGCGCGCCTCTCAGGACTGCCCGGCGGAAATCCAGGCGTTGCGCCTCCGCGCTCCGGCGCCCGTCCGGTCAAGCCCTTCGCGAATTATTGTAGCGCTACGGAACGATTGGGGCAGATATTGCAGAACCCTCCCGGAGCAGCGAAACACCATTCATGGAAGATGGATTGTCCCCGGGAGAGCCTATGTGCGGGATGGATCATCACTCCGCGAGGGTGTTTCATGCGATGGCAGGCGCCGCCAAACCGCTTTATGCGTCCTCCGTCACGAGGGCGATTCAGAACTCCGCGGGCGATGTCTTCCCTTTTGCATGGATTGCTGCATCCGAGCCTTGCAGTGCACCGCAAAACTTCGTGGCCTATGTTTTTCGGAAGTTTCTTCGCTTGGATCGGGGTCATTGCTCCGAGTTGAATGGCAACGAAACAGGCTGATGCCTTTTCGCCGAGGCGTCGAGGGCCTTGGTCAGCATCAGCCGCTGGTGAGCCTCCCGGGCAGTGGTATGCTGGGTCGGCACGCCCATGGAGATACGGTCGAGCCAGGAACTGGTCTCCTCGCGCATCGGCCCGCGCAGTTCGCCGAACGCCATGTCTCCCGGCGGGTAGCTCCCCATAAAATCCACCAGCCGGGTGCGATCTGGCGCGTAACCTTCCGATTGAGGAGCACTCACCGCCAGCACAATGTCGCGATGGGTATCGTCGATCGTCAGCACTCCTTCGGTGCCAACGATACCGACTTCCAGACTGTAGACGGCGGCCGGCCAGGTGACCGGCAGGGCCCAGGAAATATTGAGGTGGTAAACGCAACCATCGCTAAACATGATCATGCCGGCGGTCGCATCAATCCCGCGATACAGAGGACCCAGCACCCGGTCCATTGAACGCGCGTACACTTCCACCGGGGTTTTGCTTTCCAGGAGCCACATGGCGATGTCGAGCGCATGGGTGCCGGAAATAACCATCGGTGAGATTGTTGCCGGGTCATCGGTGCGGCGGTAATTGTCAATGGCGACCAGCCGGTTCATGAACGCACGCGAGGTAACCAGCGTTACTTCGCCCAGCGCGCCCGTGCGCACCTTTTCCTTCGCCGCCAGCCAGCGCCTGCGGAAACGTTGCGTATAGCCTACGACCACATCCAGGCCGGACTTTTCGATCGCTTCCAGCACCGCGCAAGACTCGGAAAGTCGGGTCGCGAGCGGTTTCTCGACCAGGATCGGCAGGCCGCGCTCAACGGCGCATAGAATCGGGTCCACGTGCAGATGTTCGTCAGTGGCGATGATCGCCGCGTTGACCTCCGGGCGCCTGAGCAGTTCGCGGAAATCCCCGGTCACGAAGTCGGCACCGATACTGGCGGCCACCTCCTTCGCCCGGTCCGTCTTGTTTTCTGCGATGCCGATCCAACTGACGGCGGGATGGCGCGCCGCTACTTCAGATCGAAAAAGCCCCACACGGCCTGCCCCAACCACAGCAAGCCCGATCTGTTTCGGTTTTGCCCTCACAGCGTACCTCTCGCCGGAATTAAACGGATGCTCCCCTACAATTTAATTAATTCATGGAGGCAGTTGCAATAGAGGGCGAACCAGCCCCTCTTGCCCTGTGCAAGTTGCAGCCGCCGATCACAAGATCGGTTCACGATTTGGAAACTATAAGACCCAGTAACCGATGCCGATCGTTTTGCCGCGTCGTGCCTCGCGACAAGTGCAACACCCACCAAAGAACAAGGCCTTGATTGCATTGACGCGCGGCCGCGACGTCCTTTTCTCACAATCCCCGGCCCCCACGCATACTCTTCTTCGGGACGTATATTGTCAAATAATAACAATTGCGCATTAGCAATCCGTCTGCCTTATCTCTGATGCCTGGGGCCGCGGAGCGGGCGGCCATGACCAAGTGATAGTCTGGTAACGAGTTGTCCCCCACCAATCTGCCGACCAGAAGGATTCCGGCTGGGTTAACAATCTACGCTGTAGCCTGCGGAAGCCTCCGGCGTTGGCAGGGCGTTTTGCGCGTCGCCAAGCCACCCGATTGTCTCTTTTGTATGAAAAGGATCGGACACGCTCAAAACGCCTTGACACGGCGCCAGATCGGTTTCTAATGCTACGCGGAGGTGGACAACACAAATGAACAAACGTGAGGATTCTGCCAAGTCAAAGATTTCACGCAGGCGGATATTACAGGGATGCCTGACGGCTGCTGCCGTCGGGGCGGTGAGTTCCATGGAGCCAGCGCTTGCTTTCCGAGCCGTTACGGATGGGGTTCGGCCTGTTGATATTCATGCGCACTTTTTCCCGCAAGCGTATTTGGACATCATCGCGAAAGAGGGGAAGCATTTCCACGTGGAATATCGCGACACCCCGAAAGGAATCTATATCGAGTCGCCCGTAATCCATCTTGGGCCTGTGCCATCCAAAATCGTCAGCTTGAAAGAGCGCATCGCCGCGATGGACGGGCAAGGCGTTGCCGTCCAGGTCATTTCTCTTACCGCTCCCATGGCGTATTGGGGCGACGCGGATCTTTCCAGCGCTCTTTGCAAGGCGTGGAACGACGCCGCCAGCGCCGCGCACAAGGCGTATCCGACGCGCCTGTTCGGCTTTTTGACGCTGCCGATGCTCTATCCCGGTCGCGCCCTTGACGAGCTCAACCGCGCCAGCCAGCTGCCCGGAATGCGAGGGGTTTACCTGGGCACACACATCGAGGGTCATGACCTGGACGATCCTTTGTTCGAGCCGGTATTCGCCCGAATCGAAGAACTCGGCCTGCCCGTCTTCCTGCATCCAATTCAAACGGTCGGCGGCAAGCGCATGGAAGCTTTTTATCTCAGGAATCTACTCGGCAATCCCTTCGACACCGCAATCGCCGCGTGCCACCTCATTTTCGGCGGCGTTCTCGATCGCCATCCGAAACTCCTGATCGGCCTGGCTCATGGAGGCGGCGCGCTGCCCATATTGATTGGCCGAATCGATCGCGGCTGGAATGTGCGCCCCGAACTTCGGGCCTTGCATCTGCCGCAATCCCCGAGCGATTACCTTCAACGTTTCACCTACGACACCATCGTGCACTCCAAGTCCGTCATGCAGTTCGTCATCCAGGAGGTCGGGATCGAGCGCGTTATGCTCGGCAGCGACTACTGTTTCGACATGGGGTACAGCCAGCCCGTTCAGTTCGTGGACCAACTGGCACTGTCGAGGGCGCAGCGACGGATGATCCTCGGCGGCACCGCCGCGCAACTTCTGAAACTGTGATCCGGAGCGCAGGAAACTTCAGTCCGTTTCCGAGGAAGGATTCAAAGCCGCAACCGGCCCGTGCCTCAATTCTCTTCCGGTTGAGGCACTGCGGGCCGTCCTTGGCCCATCACACGGTGAACATGCACATCTCTCGCCTCCCCGGGAGTGGGCGCACATCATGAAAGTACGCTGGTGGGTCTGCGTTTTGCTGTTTTTAACGTGGCTGCTTTCCTACATCGATCGCAGCCTGATGCCGATGGCCCTTCCTTTCATCGGTCAGGAATTCCATTTGAGCCCCACGGTCATGGGCGTGGTGATGAGCGCCTTTTTCGTCGGCTATGCGTCCATGCAAATACCCGGCGGGATCGTCGCCGACAAAATCGGGCCCCGGAAAAGTGTTTCGTTGGGAGTACTTTTCTGGTCCGTGTTCAGCCTGCTGACCGGCGCGGCGACCAGCCTGGCCGAGCTGATCGGCGTGCGCGTTCTCTTCGGACTCGGCGAAGGAATTCACCCGCCTGCCGCGTTCAAGGCCCTTTCGGCATGGTTTGGCAGTTCGGAACGAGCGCGCGCCAACGGTGTGGTGATGTCTTCCAACACGTTGGGCCCCATGATTGCCCCCATTCTCTTCGCCACGGTCATGACGGCCTTCGGCTGGCGCAGCGCCTTCTATTTGATCTCCATTCCCGGCTTTCTCCTGGCCATCGCCGTGTTCTGGTACCTCCGCGACACACCGGAAGAACATCCGCGAATGACCGAAGCCGAACTAGCGGAGATCGGCACACAAAACCAGACGCAGCAAAAGATCCCTTTTTCCGAGTTGCTCAAGTACGGAGCCTTATGGCAGCTCTTTTTTATCTACATGGCTTGGGACATGACGTGGTGGGGATTCCAAGCCTGGCTGCCTTCCTATTTGCTCAAGGCCAGAGGCTTTACGCTGGTGCACACGGGTTTCGCAACCGCGCTGCCTTTCGCAGCCGGATTTTTCGGGCTGCTGATTGCCGCCTATATTTCCGACCGCATCGGAAGACGGAAGCCGGTGCTCATTGCCGTTTTGCTCGGCAACGGCCTATTCATGCTGCTCGCCGCGACAGCAA
Source organism: Candidatus Dormiibacterota bacterium (assembly GCA_035534495.1). Lineage (GTDB taxonomy): Bacteria > Acidobacteriota > Terriglobia > Acidiferrales > UBA7541 > JAKASX01. The sequence continues at coordinate 14,837 of DATLRW010000241.1, forward strand.
CCAGCGCCACAATGGCAGTCATTTTCCTCACCGCGACCGGCTTTTTCCTCCCGGCGATCCAGGGTCCGTTCTGGTCTCTACCCATGGATATGTTACCGTCCCGGGTGATGGGATATTCCTCCGGCTTCATCAATACCGGCGGCCAAATCGCCGGCGTCGCGGCTCCTATCATCATCGGAGCCTTGATTCAGATGACCGGCCATTACGAGGCGGGATTCCTTTTCATGGCCGCGGCGGCGGGCCTGTCTACGCTACTCGTGGCCATGCTGAGAGAACCGCATTTACCAGCAGACGGCGCCGCCGCTGCTTTCGGCGCGAGCGACACAAAATGACCCCTTGAAATATTCGCTTTGATCTGCGAAGCAGATGTCATTCAATGTCCTTCCCGGATGAGCACAGGTGGTCGCGATTCCGTAGGAGCGATTCCATAGGAAACGGGAGCTGATGAAGAGGGAACCCCTTGTATTTGCCGGCGTATGCGATTGGGCCGGAATCGTGCGCGGGAAGGCGTTTCCCGAGGCCGATATGGACGTGCGCCTGAAGAAGGGCGTGGGGCTGACCCATTCCAACATCATGATGTCGTCCTTCGGGCCCATTTACGCAACCCCGTTCGGCACGGCGGGCGACCTGATCATCCGGCCCGACCCGCGCGTGCGGATCGAGGTGCCGTTCGATGACGGGACGGCGGAGCGCTTCTTTCTGGGCGATATCGTGAATACCGATGGCCGCCCCTGGGAATACTGTCCGCGGACGTTTCTGGCGCGATCCCTCGAGGCGCTCGGCAAATTCGGGCTCCGGGTCGTGGCGAGTTTCGAACAGGAATTCGTCCTGACCGGAGTGGAGGAACGGCCGGGGGCCACCTATGCACTCGATTCGTTCCGGCGGCAGGGGCGTTTCGGCGAGACGCTCGTCGCCGCGATCCGAACCGCGGGATTCACACCGGACAGTTTCCTGCCCGAATACGGGCCGCGACAATACGAAGCAACCGTCGCAGCGGAAGAGGGCGTACGCGCGGCCGATGCGGCCGTGGTGTTGCGCGAACTGGCCCGCGCTGTCGCCTGGCGCATGGGACAGCGCGCCATCTTTGCCCCGATGCTGGCCCCGAATGGAATCGGCAACGGCACCCATATCCATCTGAGCCTCTGGGACGGCGCCGCGCCGGTCACCCATGACCCCGCCGCGGCGCACGGGATTTCGAGCCGGGCGGCGCCGTTTTTCGCGGGAGTGCTCGCGCATCTGCCCGCGATCTGCGCCTTCTCCGCGCCTTCGGTCGCCTCCTACTACCGGCTCACGCCGAATCGCTGGGCGCCGGTGCGCGCAGATTTCGGCCGGCAAGACCGCGGCGTGGCCCTGCGCGTTGCGCCCGTTTTTCCGACCTCGCCGGAGACACCCGAGCGCCAGTTCAACGTTGAGTTCCGCGTAGCCGACGGATCGAACTGCCCGTATCTCGCCTTGGGCGCCATCGTGTGGGCGGGGATTGACGGGCTCGTCCGCCAGCTCGCGCTGCCGCCGGCCGAAGCCGAGGCGCTACCGCTGCCTCGCTCGCTCGCGGAGGCGCTCTCGGCCCTCGAAACCGATGAAAGCACGGCTTCCTGGTGGAGCGCCCAGGCCCTGGCGGCCTATCTCGCGTTCAAACGCGCGGAGATCAAGGCGCTCGACGGAGCGACGCCGGAAGAGGTCTGCGCGCGCTACGCGGCGGTTTACTGACCCGCGCGTTTCCATTCGCGTGGCTCAGGCAACTCCGCTCGCGCGGCGGGGACGATTTCAACCAGCGGGGGAAGGATTGAAGGATTTCGGGTTATCGCGGGACGTGCCGGTGAAACGCGGGGCGACCGCCCTGCTGTTTGTGGACGTGCAGAACTATTCCTTCGAGGGCGGAGGCAAGTACTCGGGACTGACGCCGGAGCAGACCCGGGCGTGCTATGGCTATTTTTTCCAGGAACTGCGGGAGCGAGCGGTGCCGAACATGCGCCGGCTCCAGCGCGCCTGCCGGGAGGCAGGGATCGAGGTGATCTACACGGTGATCGAGAGCCTGACGCTCGACGGGCGGGACATGGGCCTCGACTACAAGATCTCCGGGCTCTTCTGCCCGAAGGGATCGCGGGACGCGCACGTGATCGACCAGGTCGCGCCCGAAGGGGATGAAATCGTGATCCCCAAAACATCGTCGTCCGTGTTCATCTCCACGAATATCCATTACGTGCTCGGCAATCTCGGCGTGAAGCATCTGATCGTAAGCGGGCTGCTGACCGATCAGTGCGTCGATTCAACAGTGCGGGACGCGTGCGACTACGGCTATCTGGTCACGCTGGTGACCGATGCATGCGCCACGCTGAGCGCCCAGCGACACGCGGCGTCGATTGCGAACAACCGCGGATATTGCCGCCAGCGCACGACCGATGAGATGGTTGCCGAGCTGGCAGCCCTCGGATGAGCGCACCCGCGACCGCCGATGGCCCATCCGCCGGCCCGGCCCTGCTCTCACGAACCGTCCTGCTCTCAAAGACCCGATGCATGGCATACTGATGTGGCAGCCGGCGCGTGACCAAACCCGTGACTAAACCCATGCCTACACTCATGACTAAACCCACGACGAAACGTATAACGAACAGCGCGGCTATCTGGCGCGTTGTGTTCGTGCTGTTTTTGATCCTGGCGGGAATCGGCACGGCAGGAGCCAGGAGCCAGCAGGCGGGCGGTGATTGGCCCCAGTTTGGCCTGGACCTGGCCAGCTCCAGCGCCTCGGCCGCGCCCACCGGGATTACCGCAGCCAATATCCCCGATCTGACACTTCTGCCAGTGAAGCTCGACGGCACCGTGGACGCCTCGGCGATCTATCTCCACGGCGTCATTGTCAAGGGCTCCCGGCATGACGTGTTTTTCGTGACAACCACTTACGGTAAGACCATCGCGGTGGACGCTGGTCAGGGCTCGATTCTTTGGGAATACACCCCGCCGAAGTACACCTCCTGGGCCGGCACCTACCAGATCACAAACAGCACGCCGGTGGCCGACCCCGACCGCCAGTTCATCTACGCCGCGGCGCCGGATGGCACCGTCCGGAAGCTGGCGGTTTCCGACGGTCACGTTCTATGGACGACGCCGATTACGCTGCTGCCGCAACGGGAGAAGATCGCCTCGCCGCTGCGGTATTTTCGCGGCCGCATCATTGCGGTTACCGGCGGCTACGTCGGGGATCAGCCCCCGTACCAAGGCCATGTCGCGATTCTCGACGCCCGGACGGGCAAGCTGCTGCACGTGTGGAACTCGCTCTGCAGCGACCGCCAGGGATTGCTCAACCCCGCCTCCTGCCCGGATACCCGGTCTGCCATCTGGGGCCGCGCCGGCGCGGTCATCGACCCGGCTACCGGCAATATCTTCGTGGCCACCGGCAATGGCCCGTATGACGGCAAGACGAACTGGGGAGATGCCCTCATCGAGCTCGATCCCGACGCCACCCGGATCCTCGGCAACTACACGCCCAAAAACAACGCAAAGCTCAATGACGCCGATCTGGATCTCGGCTCGACCTCGCCCGTGCTGCTCGGCGGCGGCTATGTGGCGCAAAGCGGCAAGGCCGGGCTGATCCACCTGCTCAGCATGGAAGCTATCGCAGGCGTCACCCCTCATCTGGACCACGAACGGCAGAATGTCTACGCGCCTTCCGGCTCTCCCGTGTTTACCGCTCCGGCCGTTTGGCATCATGACGGGGAAACCTGGATGTTTATCGCCAACAACAACGGCACCGATGCCTGGGCGCTGCAAAAAGGCCAGCTCGTCGCGATGTGGAAAAACGGCAACCGCGGCACCAGCCCCGTTCTCGCGGGTGGATTGTTATATGTGTACGACCCGCGGGGAGCGCTCCGCATCTACAATCCTTTGAACGGGACCGTGATCGCTGAACTGCGCTGCGGTAGCGGGCACTGGAACAGCCCCATCGTGGTGAAAGGCAAAATTGCCCTTCCCGAGGGCAACGCCAACCAGCACGCGACGAGCGGCGTGCTCGACATCTGGAGCCTGCCGGACCCGATCAACTGACGGCTTTGCAAAGCGCCGGAGAAATACGGGCCGCGATACGGACTCGCTTCGCCTCGTTCCGGCCCGAGAAGCACTACACTTCCCTTCCATTCGCCCGGTTTAAACGCCAGGCTAAACGTCCGCCTGAACACTTGCGCGCCCATAGGAAAAGCAGCCAAAAGACCGGCTCTACAGGGTGACCTTGTGACATTCCAACCGTTAAATCATTTCGTCTTGTGCTCCCGGCTCGTGAGGCGTTTGCTTCGGAATCGGACCGGGGTTAACCCCTTCGTCTTTCGAGGGAGTGGCAGGTTGGCAGCGCTTCTGCCACAAGGTACGCTCATGGAAGGAAATGGGCTGGATCAATGAGCGCGGGGAAACAAAAGGGTGGAGTTGCGTACGTTTACGCGGCGGCAGTTTTCGCCGCCATGGGCGGGCTGATCTTCGGCTACGGCACCGGGGTGATCACAGGGGCGCTATTTTTCATTCAACGGCGTTTCGGGCTCTCGGTTTTTCGCCAGGAACTGGTCGTCAGCGTGGTACTGGTCGGCGCCGCCGTGGCCGCCCTCGGTGGCGGACCGCTGGCCGACCGGTTCGGCCGGCGCGCCATGCTGCTGCTCACCTCTGCCATTTTCACCGTGGGGGCGTTCGTTTGCGCTCTGGCGCCATCGGCAAGCGTGCTGATTGCCGGGCGTTTCGTCGTCGGGCTGGGCATTGGCCTGGCCAGCACCACGGTCCCTGTCTATATTTCCGAAATTTCGCCGACAAACGCGCGCGGCTGGCAGGTCTCCCTTTTTCAACTCGCCAATGCGGTGGGAATTGTCGGCGCTTACCTCGTCGACTACGCGTTTGCCCGCAGCCAAGCCTGGCGCTGGATGTTGGGCCTGGCCGTCGTCCCGGGTCTCCTCCTGGGAGCCGGCATGTTCTTCATGCCGGAAACCCCCCGCTGGCTGGCGCAGCGCGGCCACCACGGCAAGGCGCGCCAGATTCTTGAAAAGATTCGCGGCGGGGTGAATGTCGAAAAGGAATTCCACGAGATCCAGGCCTCCCTCGTCGCCGCGGGGGAAGGCAGCCGTTGGAGCGACCTGTTCTCACCGGCCGTGCGGCCGGCCCTGATCATCGGCGTCGGGCTCGCCATGTTCCAGCAAATCACCGGCATCAACACAGTCATTTACTATGCGCCGACGATCATCCGTTCCTCCGGGATACTGTCGACTTCCGGAGCGATTCTGGTCACGGCGGGCATCGGCCTGGTGAACCTCATCATGACTGTAATTTCGATGTGGCTAATCGACCGCGTGGGACGGCGGCCGCTGCTCCTGGCCGGGACGGCGGGGATGGCCGTGACGCTGGGGATGCTGGGCTTGCTGTTTCTCACCCACCTCCACGGAGGAAGTCTCGCCGCCTTCGCTATTGTCATCCTGATGGCCTATGTCGCCTGTTTCGCCATCGGACTCGGTCCGGTTTTCTGGCTGCTGATATCCGAAATTTACCCGCTGAAAATACGCGGCATAGCCGGGGGCACGGCCGCCGGCGTGAATTGGGGATTCAACTTCCTGGTGTCGCTTACGTTTTTGACCCTGATCCACACGGTCGGGACAAGCGATTCCTTCTGGCTCTACGGCGTTCTTTCGGTGCTTGCGTGGATTTTCTGTTACTCCATGGTGCCGGAAACCAAGGGCAGAACCCTCGAAGAGATCGAAGCCTCCTGGCGTTAAACCGGCCACCAGGGCGCCGCGAATTTCTCATGCAGGCCCGCCGATACGACACCCCTCCGTCATCGCATGGCAGAACAGGAAAAACCAGCCGGATGCGGAAGCAGCCCGGGATAAACGAGGGCGGGCTCAGGCGCGAAGCTTGAGCGCGGCCTTCACGCGATCAGGAGTAAAAGGGGCCTCGCGGAGCCGGGCGCCGGTCGCGTCGAAGACGGCATTGCCGATGGCGGCTGCCACGACGGTGATGGACAACTCGCCCGCGCCGGTCGCGTCAACGCCGGGCCGATCGAGCAGGACCACATCGACTTTGGGAACCTCCATACCCAGAAACAGGGTGTGGTAGCTCTCCCAGTCAATCGAAGTCACCTTCCGATCGTCCCAGGTGACTTCCTCGCCAAGCGCGCGGCTCATGCCTTGCAATACGCCGCCCTCCACCTGGTTCTTCAGGCCGTCGGGGTTCGAAATCGGGCCGACATCGACGCCGGCGACCAGACGCTTTACGGCGATCCGGCCGCTATCCTGATCGACATCGACTTCGGCGACCATGGCAACGCAGCCGTTTGTCGCCGAGTAGGGCACGCAGGCCATGCCGCGGCCCGAGGCGAGGCCGGTCTTGCCAGTGCCGGGCTTGGGCGAGGGGCGCTCGTCCCAGTCGGCCGCGCGGGTAACGGCGGTGACGATGTCGCGCAGGCGCGGAAAGCGCAAGTGGCGCAGGCGGTAGGCGACGGGATCGGCCTTCGCGTGCGCCGCCAGTTCATCTATGAAACTTTCCTGCGCAAAGGTGTTCTGAAGCCGCTCCGGCGCGCGATTTCGATCGAACCCTCGCTCGCTGCTACTGTTTTTCCCAGATCGCCACGTCGTCAAAGGCAGTGCCGCTCGGGGCGGTTCCGATGGCCGTCATTGTCATCATCTTTCCGTCTTGGGAGACGGTGAAAGTCGTCGTCTCGATCTGTTTGCCATGCCTGATAAACTTGGCCACGATCGTATTGGCGTTGGTTCTCTGACTGAAGACGCCGTTTGCCCCGTTGGGGATCGCTCCGAACGTAGCATGCTGTTTGCCGTCGGGTTGCATGATATATCCGTAGGAAATGGGCTTCCCATTGGCGTGGAATCCCGTCACGGAGACTCTTCCGGAGGACTTCCACATCCGCATTTCGCTTTTGGGCGCCGGCCCCGGCTTGAACGTCGATTTTGCCACGTCGAGCTTCCACGTACCCGCAAACGGATTGGTCTGCGCCTGCGCCAGCACCACGTTTACGGCTGCCAATGCCAAAAACATGACCGCAAGAACTGCAACGCGTCGCTTCATATCATGCCCTCCGGAAAATTTCACAATGATGGGATTCAACGTGCACAATCCGTGGCCGAACACTACGGTGGCCCGCATGCCGAAATAGCCCTTTGGGCCATCGCAAGTTCCGAACAATATACACCCGATTGCTCCCCACCGGCGTGCGATGCCACGGGCGCTCTGAACCTGGGGTAACGCTACAACCGCGCATGAGGCGCCGGCGCGCGGTCCAGCGGCCGGCGCGCCTCAGGCGCACAGCGCAATTCGCCGTCGGGCTAGTTCAGGGCACCGGCCCGGTGTACTTGAGGATGTAAAGACCGCCGGTGAAGCGGTCGATGGCATAGATCAGGCCGTGTTCGTCGACGATGGCATCATTGATTTGCGGAGCGGTGCCGGGATTGCCGGGCAGCGCCGCCGGAATGTAGTAGCCAATATCCTCCAGATGCGGGGGCGCGTGGGGAAACCAGCTCGGCCCATCGACAATGTGGAAGATGCGCACGCCGCCGTTGAACCAGCTGGCCACGATGGAATTTTTGAGGTTTGCCGAGGTAGAACTGGCCAGCTAAGGGGCGATGTTATGGGAGCGGAAGCGGCCGCCACGCGCGCACAGATCGCCATTCCCGGCGGGTACCGGAGCGGTGGCAATGACCATCGGGTTGGTCTCGTCGCGTATATCCAGCAGCCAGTTGAGCTTCGGATCATCCTTGCAGTTGTTCTGTACATTCTCGTCGGAAACCACCGCCAGCCCGCGGCTGAAAATAGGCTGGAACGTATGCGTCCACGCCGGGTAGGGCGGATTGAACTGCACATGTCCGACGACCGCGGGAGTGAAATGCGTCGCCTTCCCGTCAACAAGCCCAAGGGATCCCTCGGAACTCGCATTATGATTGGACCCAAAATGGGGAGCAGCCCACACTGCTCCTCCGTGCCTCGCTTGTTATAGAACCGGACCACCGCCCAGCTCGTAGGTTCGGTCAATTCGCTTGAAACGCTTCAGTGCCTGGGTGCGTCGCGCTCAGCGTGTCCTTCCTCGTGTCCGGTCACGACGTTTAACGCTGCTCCGGTCAGTTTTAGGATGGTTATCCCGGATCCGGCGCGGTCCTGAGCATAAATATAGCCACGGTCATCGACCTCCACGACGTCCATGTAGGCCACTTTGCGACATACCTTTGGACCTTGGGGCGTGCCGCATGACAACCTGGTGTTCGCATTCGGCGCCTGAATGAAGTAGGCCACCTCTCTCGGATTCATCGGATCGCGAATATCAAAAACTCGTAACCCCGCGTTGAACCATGTGATAAAGGTGAGCCTGCCGTAATACGGGGCATAAATTTGCCAGTTCGCGTGATGGTCGCCAAAACGTCCGCCCTTATCGCAGAAATTGCCCGGGAACTGGGGAACATTCAGAGTCGCTATTGGCCAAGGCGTTTGCTCATTCGTTATGTCGAGCAGCGTTGCGTTGTGGTCGTACAAATTACCAACGCAGCTGGGTGGACCGTACGCCTCACTGGTGCTGACAGCAATATCCCAATGTTGCGGTCCCCTCGTTTTGGAAAGCGGGGAGACGGTATAGCCATACTGATCTTCTGGAATCGGAACGTTAAAGATCGGAGTAGCGTTATGCGCCCCGATATAGGGTGGTTCCGCGATGTACCCGATCTGTGGATAAAGCATGTCAGCTTGCGTTGGGCTGGTAGCGCAGTTTGCGGAAGCCGATGGATTGAAGGCTGGATTACAGCCGTTCAGCAATTTCGTCCGGTTCACAATCTGGATAACACCGTTACGATTAATCCCGGCCGGGAAGACCACGATGCTTTTTTTGCCCGTCGCAGTCATGACGCCCGTCGAAGTGGAATACGCCTCATGAATTGGCAGAGGCGGATTAGCTGTTCCTTCGTAACAATTGGGCCCGGGACTGTTGACGCAAGGCTCTTGGGTTGCGATGTCGGCACTTGGCTGTCCGCCCGGAATCCCCCACTCGCGAATGAACCGGGGCTTCGCCGGATTACTGAGATTGTAGATGTAGACGTGCTGCTTCTCGTGCCACCCATCGCTGTTTTTGCCCGCCACCAAGTATGCGATACCGGTATCACATTCCCACCAGCTTTTGTGATACTCACTGAGTCCACTGAGTACCGTGGTGAGCAACGTTGGCGCCGACGGATTGGTGACATTCCAAATCTCCATGCGGCCGTGTCCGGTCTCGGTAGGTCCGGCATGCGTAAGCAGGTAATAATCTCCCTTCACCGCATTTGGTAACGTGTTGCCGCCGCACACAAAGACGTGCGGGCGGCTACCCCCTGCCGGGTCTCCAGGGATGCTGTACAGGAGCACGGGGTGGGCCGGATCGGTCACGTCATAAATCTGCACACCACACGCTTCATCCCGATGCGTTAGCGGATTAAAAGAGGTACCGGCGCCAGCGCCAGCATATAAGATCTCGCGGTTTCCTTGGTGCTCGATCCATTCCTGATCGCTCCCTGTGCAGCCAAGGTCGTTCGCGAACCCAACCACCTTCATGTTCCAGATCGACTCTTGATTGAAGCCTTTGGGTGGAGGCGGCGTTAGAGGGGGAAGGCCGAGCTCTCCGGACGGGCCTTCGTTGAGCTTAATAGTTGGAACCCGCGCTGCGTCGGGCAGATAGCGTGTCTGGGCCCGAGCTACGCCGCTCAACCCGAAAAGCAGAGTGATAAGCCCAAGGAGTAGTGACGGCACAAGGCTTCGGACCATTCGATGCAGATCGGTCATAGTGACTCCCCCAAGGTTTGGAATGAATCGGAATTCCCTTGTTCGATTTTCGGCCGACGAAAGCTTACGGCTAACCACATCTCGGTGCAATGAGCAGTCAGGTTTTCGACGCTCCGCGCCCCCAGCGACCACTGGCGGCACACGCCCTTCTCCTTTGGAGGGTCTCAAAGTGTGAAGCCGTCGCTTCTCCGACCGACGGGTCCGACACTTTTCCGTCCTCCGGCCTCTCGTTGCTGGAGTCCGCCCCGTCGGCGGCTGGCTTATCCCGCCGGCAGGGGCAGCAACTCGATCCGCCGTACTATGGACCCGAACAGGTGGCCGGTGAGATGACTCTCCGCCAGCAAGAACCGGTCATAGCGGGCGTGCTTCACCAAACGACCGCCGGTCTTCACCAGTCGCTGTTCCAGGCTTGTCAGCGACCGCTTCCCAATCCTCTGCGGCAGCACCAGACATCGCCACAGGTTCCCGAGGTTCTGGGCAACCACGTTCAGTGCAGGCGAGACTCCGATGGTTCGCAACTGCACTTTAAAACGGAAATGTGGGGTAAAATTTCTGTTTCCAGGTTCCTTTCGGCCTAAGTAGGAGAGCCTAACCACATCGTATCCCCCTTGCAGGGTTGAAATGCCCTGGGTGCCAAGCGACTGGGGTGCGCCGTCCGGCGGAAGGTGAGCGGCCGGACGGCACACCGGTAATGTTCCTGTACTGGAAACACTTAGAAGCTAACCTTGAGGGCAAATTGGATTTCCCGCTGCGGGATTGATGTGCTGGTCAACACCCCGGCAGTCGAGGGAAGCGACGCACCTGTTGCGTCAAAGATGTCGGTATTGTGGGTGGAAATCGCAAAATCGGCGTGGTTGGCAATATTAAAGAACTCCGCCCGGAACTGGATGTTGAAGTTCTCCGAGATCCTCCGGATATAGTTGTTCTTGTATACGGAGAAGTCCACATTGTCGATTCCCGGGCCGATCAGCGTGTTGCGGCCGGCAGTTCCGCGCAGGTTGAAGCAAGCCAGTGCAGCCTGCTGAGCCGAAGTTAGAGGCCCACGGTTGCTGGGCGGTGCAGGATCGCAATTGGCATTCCAATAGGCTTGGTTCGGTGCCGTGGGAAGGGCGAAGCACTGTGTCTTCATGTAGTTGTTGGGATTGCCTGGATTCACGAGCGAGCCGCCGCACCCCGGCATTCCTGTCAACACGTCCGGATAGGAATAGCTGGTGCTGCTGAGCGAATGCTGCGGATCGTTTCCGCTGGCCCATGTCGGGGTAAACGGCACGCCGCCACTCAGCGTCAGGATCCCGCCGAGTTCCCATCCGCCCGTGACCCAACGGGCTGCCGCCGGTCCGGATTTTACACCAGGCACATTCCAGAGGGCGTTTACGACCAGGGTTTGCGAAACGTTGTAATCGGAAAGCCCACGGTTTAGACCCATATTCCACCAAGGCAAAGCCGCAATCGAATTGGCGAAGTCGTTTCCGACATGGGACGACGAACCGGTATCGATGCTCTTACCCCAGGTGAATGAGCCCCCGACTTGCAAGCCGTGGCTCATGCGCTTGATTACATGGACTTCGAGAGCATTGTAATAGGACATCCCGTCAAAAAAGACCCCGCGAATGGTGCCATAATTCGGATTGATCTTCTGTGGCGCAACGCAGCCCGAGGGATCGGTACCGGGGAGAGTGGTTGCGTCGCAGCCCAGAGCCGGATTCCATAGGTTCCCCAAAACGTCCACTTGTGGCCACAGATAGCCTGCAGAAGTCTGGGTTGGGACGATATAGTTCATTTCATCTGCCTTGAACGGCAAGTGGACGCCACGCGACCCTACGTAGGACACCGTCGCCGCCAGGCTGGGTGTGAACTGGTACTGGACGTTGAGGTTGTACTGCGTGACGTAACTGCGCGAGGGGTTCGGCTGGACGAAGGACGCAAGGAGCGTATTGCTTGCAATCTGGTTCGCGGCAATGTGATAGAAATCCAGGTTTTGCGTTATGGTCGTTTGCGTAAGAAACGGAGCTGATTGGTTGGCCAGGAGAAGGAACTCATACGGTAGCGGCAGGACGTCGAAAATTCCCACCCCCCCACGAATGGCCAGCTTCTCGCTGCTCAGTGGGCTCCAGGCAAAACCCAAACGGGGCTCGAAGTCGAGCAGGGTGTTGTTGTTGAAGAAAGCGCCGGTGCCCGAGCAACCGCCCTGCAAGAACGTGCCGCAGACTGGCAGCGGATCCGAGAGGTTCCTGAGGGCGGCCAGTTTCCCGTTCTTCTCCGTGGGGACCGTCGCCATTCCGTAGCGTAAACCCATATTCACAGTGAAGTTAGGTCTCGCTTGCCAATCGTCCTGGACGTAAATTCCAAAAATATTCTGCCGTATAACGCGGGGGCTGAAAGTGCTCGGCACGCCCCCCTGGAACTTATTGGCGATGCCCTGCAGGAAGTTCGACAGGGTGGAGAAGCTCCATACACCGGCCGGGTCGGATGTGCTGCTCATATTCAGATGCTCGCGCTCCCAGGAAACGCCGAATTTGATGTTATGCGTGCCATGCAGGTAGTTCGCGTCGTCGTAGGCCTGGGAATCCTGCCAATGATAGATATAGGTTGGCAGCGCACCGATGCCGCCAGGCTGCTCGGTCAACCCACCGACATCAATCGTCGCCGGGCCAAACGCCGGAAAGGGCCAACTGTTGAGCGAGGTGTCGGCCGCCGCAGGATTGATCGCGCTCGCAGTTTGATCGTCTAACACGTTCTCGTGATTCCAGCCGAATCGAGCAGCGTTGATAAACGTCGGGGAGAAGGTGTGCGTCTCCTGAATGGCGAGGATTTGCCGATTCGTCAGGGATTCCAGCAGAACGTTGTTAAACGCATCCGGGGAGTTGTACGGGGTTCGGTCGAACATGAATGTCCCGTAAATGCTGTCTTTATCAGAAAACGTGTTATCGATGCGCGTCGTGAAGAAGTTTTCATTGACCACCTGCTGCCCGGAAAAGGTGAAGTCGCAAATGTCAGGACTTTTGCTGGAGCAGGGTTGGTTGGGATGAGGGTAGAGGGGAAGGTAGGCTTGCGTTGCCTGAGAAACAGGCACCGTTCCGGTTGAGAGATTGCCCAGGCGCGCGTTATTTGAAGGCACCTTATCCACATAGGCGATTCCCTGCGATTGCCGGATGCCTTCGTAATCGCCAAAGAAGAAAGTCTTATTCCTGCGAATGGGTCCGCCCAGATCGGCGCCAAATTGATTCCGTTTAAAGGGCGAACGCACGCCGTGCTCGAAGTAATTGGCGGCGTCCAGCTTGTCGTTGCGGATGAATTCGTAGGC
>DATLRW010000242.1:0-6445 GCA_035534495.1 Candidatus Dormiibacterota bacterium
GCAAACATATCGAATCACTTGGGTTAAAGCCACACCCGATCTACGGCGAGACGCGTACGGCCATCGCGGTCATCGGCAATGAAGACGGCTTGGATCTTGGATCGCTCGAATCGATGCCCGGCGTGACCGAATGCCTCCCGGTGAGCAAGCCGTATAAGCTGGTCAGCCGCGAAGCGAAACCGGAAGACACGGTTTTGACGATTTCCACGCCCGCACGGGAAGTGAAGATCGGAGGCGGGCACGTCGCTGTCGTCGCCGGGCCCTGCTCGGTCGAGACCCGTGAGCAGGCATTTGCGGCGGCCGAGCGCGTCCGCGCGGCCGGAGCCGGTCTGTTCCGCGGCGGCGCCTACAAGCCCCGTACTTCTCCCTACAGTTTTCAGGGCCTGGGGCTCGAGGGCCTGAAAATCCTGGCGGAAGTGCGCCAGCGGTTCGGACTCGGGATCGTGACCGAAGCCATGGACAACGAGAGCCTGGATCTGGTGGAAGAATATGGTGACATCATCCAGATCGGGGCGCGCAACATGCAGAATTTCTCCCTGCTCCGGCGGGCCGGGCGCGCGCACAAGCCGGTACTGCTCAAGCGCGGCATGTCGGCCACCCTCGAGGAATTTCTGATGGCCGCCGAATACGTGATGTCGGAAGGCAATTCCAACGTGCTTCTCTGCGAACGAGGCGTCCGCACGTTTTCCGATCACACGCGGAACACGCTGGACCTGAGCGTTGTCCCCGCCGTGCACCGCCTCAGCCACCTGCCCATCCTGGTCGATCCCAGCCACGGCACGGGCGTGCGGCGCAAGGTGCGTCCTCTTTCGCGCGCGGCGATTGCCGTCGGCGCCGACGGACTGCTCATCGAGATGCACCCCGATCCGGACCGGGCGCTTTCCGACGGCATGCAATCGCTTTCCCCGGACGAATTCGACCTGCTGATGCGCGAGGCGCGGCAGATTGCCGGCGTGCTGGACCGGTCGTTGAACTGAGCACAAGGACCCTGTTCGTGTCCCACGCGAACATCCCGATATTGTTTTCCCGGTCCAGTCACACGCGAGAAGGGCTTCCCGTCGAGCCACGGCGACCGGCTCCTGCCGTGCAACATGCCGGCATGAGCTGTTGATCCCCGGCTTGGGCTGCGCCGGGTTCCTCCACGAATGAAACTCCGGACTAAACTGCGGCTGATTGTGACGCTTCTGCTGCTGGGCGCTGCCGCCACATGCGAAGTGATGCGGGAGAAAGGGCCGACAATCCTTCGCCCCGGCCTGCATCTCTACGCCTACGTGGCCAACTCCGGCGACGGCACGGTGACCGTGGTGGATCTGGTGAATCTGACGCCGTCACAGACGATCACCGTCGGGCCGCAGCCGGGTTCGGTCCGCGCCAACCCGACCCGCCAGGAGATCTGGGGCGTGAGCACCGGCGGCGGCTATGCCTGGGTGATCGATGCCCCAACGGGAAAGGTCGGGCGGATTCCCGTATGCCCCCAGCCCGTTTCTCTCACCTTCTCGCCCGGCGGGCAACGCGCCTACGTCGCCTGCGCGCGCTCGGCTACCGTTGTCGCCATTGACTGCGCGACGCGGCGCGTGACGGCTCGCGGCCGCACAGGCCGTTGGCCCGCTGTCGTTCAAGCGTCGCCAAACGGAAAGTGGGTTTTGACCGCCAACCGTGACGACGCGACCGTCAGCATTCTCGACGCATCCCATCTCACCACCTTGGCCACGCTGCCCGTCGGCCCCAAACCGAACAGCATCGTCGTGCTGCCGGACAGCTCGAAGGCCCTGGTCGGCTCGGCCGCAAGCAACCTGGTTTCGGTGTTGCGCCTCGATCCCGCCGAGCTGGTTACGAAAATCGACACCGGCGGCCGGACGAACACCCTGCTGATGAAGCCGGATGGCGGCGAAGTATACGTCCTTTCCCCCGACACGCATGGGTTGACGGTAATCAATACGCAGGCCAATGAAGTCGGCGATTTCCTGGAACTCGGCGACAACCCATATGCCGGCGTTGTCACGCGGGACGGCTCGCTGCTCTACGCCTGCGACACGGCTGACTCGCGCGTTGTCGTCGTCAATGTCCCCTACCGCGAGCTGATGGGATCGTCCACGACGGGCCAGCATCCGGTCGCCTGCGCGCTCGATCCGGAAGAACGCATGCTCCTGGCCGTCGACCGCGGATCGGATGATCTGGCCATCGTCGCCCGGGAAGGACCACACCTGGTCACCCTGGTCCCAGTCGGCAAGCAGCCGGATTCACTGGCGGTCAAACTTTTCTAGCGGTAGCTGGCCGGCAGCGTTCGCACCAGGGCAGCTGTTGACCTATGATGGAAATGCCACGTGAAACCAGCACAGCCACCTCGCCCCATTGCCCATTCTGAATGGCCCGACCGTGGATCCCGGCGGGCATTCCCACCGATCGCGAGCCTTGCGCTGTGCCGGATTTGAGCCCTACCAGCCATAGAGACCCCACCCCCAAGCCCAGGGCGCCAATGGTACAATGTCGCCCCACTCGCATGAGACGGATCAACCGGTACGTCTTCCGGGAACTCGTTTCGCACGCGCTGCTCGGCCTCGCCGTGTTTACCTTCGTTTTTTTTGTCCCGCAACTGGTGCGATTGATGGATCTGGTGGTGCGCCACTGGAGCAACACGGGCGCGGTGGCGCTGCTGATCTCCTGTGCCCTGCCGAGCGTACTCTCGTTCTCCCTGCCCATCTCCGTTCTGGTGGGGGCGCTGATCGGCCTGGGACGTCTGGGCGCCGACGGCGAAATCGTCGCCCTGAATTCGCTCGGCGTCAGCCGCCGCTATTTGATCTTCCCGGTCGCCCTGTTCGCGCTGGCGGCGGGACTGCTCACGCTCGCCAATACGGTCTGGCTGGGCCCGCGCGCGCTCACCGAATTGAACCGGGTGAAGTCGAGCCTGCTCGCCTCGCAAACGTCCATCGATATCGAGCCGCGCATTTTCCAGGAGGAATTCAGCCACCTGATCCTCTACATCCAGGACGCCAGCGCTTCCGGCCGCCAGTGGCGCGGCGTCTTCCTGGCGAACACGGCACCGAACGGCAATACGGAAATCACGATGGCGCGCCGCGCCGTGCTGGTTCCGCGGCCCGCGGCCGACACGCTCCAACTTCACCTCGAAGACGGCGCCACGCATACCTACGATCCGGGCCGGCCCAGCCATTATTCCGTGGCGACCTTCGCATCGAGCGATCTGGCGCTGCGCCTGGCCGGCGCCTCGCAGCAGACACCGGCCAAACCGGCGCCTCCCGAACAGACCACCGCGCAGCTGCTCCAGGCCACCGGGCCTTCCTGGCGCGAGGCGCACGTCGAATTCCAGCGCCGCCTGGCCTTCCCCGCGGCCTGCCTCGTGTTCGCGTTGCTCGCCGTCGGGGTCGGCGTGCGCCCGCGACAGAGCGGTCGCGCCCTGGGCTTCGTGCTGACGCTGATATTCCTGGCCGGCTATTACCTCGTCTTTGTCGTGGGCGTCGGAAAGGCGCGAGAGGGAACGCTGCCGCCATGGCTCGGCGTGTGGCTGGCGAATATCGTTTGCGGGGCGATCGGGATCGGAACCCTGGTCGATCTGGACGGGGTGCGCAACATGGCATGGACCGAGCGCGTCTCCGAGTGGCTGGCGGAGCGGCGGCGGCAGCGGGCGACCCTGCCGGAAACCGCCGGCGCAACGGCCCGGCCCAGCCGGAAAATCTTCCGGTTCCCGCTGCACATCGATCTCTACATCATTCGCAGCTTCGCCTTCTATTTTCTGCTGTCACTGGCGGGATTCGTCGTGCTCATCGAAGTTTTCACGTTCTTCGAACTCCTGAACGATATTTCCCGCCACCACGTCGCCGCCATTGTCGTCGTCAACTATTTTCGTTATCTCGTGCCGTTGCTGCTCTACCAATTGACCCCGCTCGCCGCATTGGTCGGAACGCTCGTGACGCTGGCCGTCATGAACAAATACAACGAGGTCACCGCGTTCAAGGCTTCCGGCGTGAGCCTCTACCGCGTTTCCGTGCCCCTGCTTGCCGTCGGACTGCTGCTCGGGGCGGGCCTGTTCGCCATGGACGCCGGCGTGCTGCCCTATGCGAACCGGAAGCAGGATGCCCTCCGCAACCAGATCAAAGGGCTCCCGCCGCGAACCTTCTTCCAGCCGCGGTTTCGCTGGGTTTTCACGCAAGGCGAAACCATCTACAACTACGAACTGTTCGATCCCGACCGCCAGCTCTTCGCCGGACTGAATGTGCTCGAACTCGATCCCGCCACGTTTCAAATCCGGCGCCGCGTCTACGCCCGCGAGGCGCACTGGAACCCGGTGAGCCATGCCTGGACGCTCGAGAACGGGTGGGTGCGCGATTTTCGCGACAACAAAGTGGTTCGTTACCAGAGGTTCGCTTCCGATACCCTGGCCGGGATCGACGAGCCGCCCGGCTATTTCCAGAGGCAGGTTCTGCAGTCCTACCAGATGAACTGGTGGCAACTCGGCCAATACATCGACCGCCTGCAGCAATCGGGGTTCGACGTGGCGCGCTTGTCGGTCGAGTGGCAACGCAAATTTGCGTTTCCCCTGATGGCCGCCATCATCATCCTGATTGGAATTCCGTTTCCGTTCCTGGTGGGGGCGCGCGGCGCTATCGGAGGGCTTGCGGCCGGGGTCGGAATCGGGATCGTCTATTGGTCCACGTCCGCGCTGTTCGAGGCGATGGGCGCGGTGGGCCAGCTGCCACCAGTGGTGGCCGGATGGGCGCCCGTGGCCATCTTCTTCTTCATCGGTCTCTACTTATTCTTGAAGATGCCGACCTAAGCCCCACCGTCCACACACCGATAGCCTACGGATCATCAAGCATCACTTTAAGATTATTGCGATTCCGGACGAGCCTTCCTCTTCTTTTGGCTCCCGCGATTCGTCTTAGCTGCCTCCTGCTCGATTACGGCGTGAGCGGCCGCCAGACGCGCAATCGGCACGCGAAGCGGCGATGCGCTCACATAGTCCATGCCCGTCTCGTGACAGAACTTGACGCTGGCGGGATCGCCTCCGTGCTCGCCGCAGATCCCGATCTTCAACCCGCGCCGGGTGGAGCGGCCCCGCTCAATCGCCCAACGAATCAAGAGCCCGACACCAGCGACGTCGAGCGACTGGAACGGGTCCTCCTTGAAGACGCCAGCCATCTTCTCATCCACATAGACCGGCAGGAAGCGGCCGGCATCGTCGCGCGACAGGCCCATTACGGTCTGCGTCAGATCGTTCGTGCCGAACGAGAAGAATTCCGCGACCTCGGCAATCTGATCGGCGAGCAGGGCCGCCCGCGGCAACTCGATCATGGTGCCGACCGTAAACTTCAGCTTTGTGCGGGCCGCTTTCAAAACCTCATCGGCAACGCGGTGGGTGGCCTGGGCAAGAATGGATAGCTCCTTCTTGTCCATGATGAGCGGGTGCATGATCTCAGGAAACACTTGAATGCCGCGCTTCTTGCAATCGACCGCCGCTTCCAGAATCGCTCGAACCTGCATCTCGAGGATTTCCGGATAAACGATGCAAAGGCGGCAGCCGCGCAGACCGAGCATGGGATTGGCTTCGTGGAGCTGCTCGACTCGCTTGGCCACATGCTCCACGCTGATCCCCATCTTTTCAGCCAGCTCCTTCTGGCGTTCGGGATCGTGCGGAACGAATTCGTGCAGCGGCGGATCGATCAGGCGTATCGTCACCGGCAAGCCTTTCATGGCCTCGAAGATGCCGATGAAATCGCGGCGCTGGAACGGGAGCAGTTTGTTGAGGGCCCGGCGGCGCGCTTCCTGAGTATCGGCCAGGATCATTTCCTGAATGGCGAATTGCCGTTCCCCGCTCCGCTCGGGATGTTCAAAATCCTTGAAGAACATGTGTTCGGTGCGGCAGAGTCCGATGCCTTCGGCGCCCATTTCCCGAGCCTTGCGGGCATCCTGCGGGGTATCGGCGTTCGTCCGGACGCGCAGCCTGCGAATCTGGTCGGCCCAACCCAGCAGCGTCGCGTAAGCGGGCGTGAGCTTCGGCAATGCCACCGGGATCTGGCCCTCATACACGGTGCCCTCATTTCCGTCCAGGGTAATCCAGTCCCCTTCGGAAACCGAGCGCCCGTTTACGCTCATGGTCCGCGCCTCGTCATCGACATCCAAAACCTCGCAGCCGACGATGCAGCATTTGCCCCAGCCGCGAGCAACCACCGCCGCATGGCTGGTTTTGCCGCCGGTCGCCGTCAAAATGCCCTGGGCGACGAACATGCCTCCGACGTCTTCCGGGCTCGTTTCACGGCGCACCAGAATCACCTTCTCGCCGCGTGCGGCCCATGCTTCCGCTTCCTCCGCGGTAAACACGGCGCGTCCCACGGCCGCGCCGGGAACAGCGTTGATGCCCGCCGCCAGCTTGGCATCCTCAAGCTTTTCTTTAGAAAATTCCGGATCGATCACGGGATAGAAAAGCCGTTCG